>NZ_QNUD01000003.1:0-338987 GCF_008042405.1 Bacillus sp. SH7-1 | reverse complement strand
TTCTTTTGCTCTTCCGCGTGTTGTTGAGCATCGTCGTTCTTTTGCTCTTCCGCAGGTTTTTGAGCATCGTTGTTCTTTTGCTCTTCCGCAGGTTTTTGAGCATCGTTGTTCTTTTGCTCTTCCGCGGGTTGTTGAGTAGTATCCTTATCCGTAGTAGGTGAAGCTGGATTATCTACCTGAACAGGAACTGAAATAGACTTAGTTGTTGCACCTAAAGGGAACGAGAGTTGAACAGATTTTGCACCAGATTTTAAATCTGGATTGAATACTGTATCAAAACTAATTTTTCCGTTAGCACCTTTGGAATCTTTTACTTGGTCGTTAAATACTAATTTCATTTTGTTATCGTTTGCTGTAACAAAATATTGACCAATAATTTGTTGAGCTGCCATCAAGTTTCCTTGTTGGTCACTTTTAACTTTTAATGCGTTAGGTATTTGGAGCACTGTTGTGTCTGTTTGTTGATCTTTTATTGACCAAGCATATTCTAGGTGAATGGTTGATCCTAACTGTATTAAGTTTTTTGGATTTAATGCTTCGTCAATAATATGATTCGTTGCATCTTTCATTTCAACAGTGTCAAATAATGAATTCCCCGTTAATGTTTCCGCTTTTACTTGATTGTATGGAAAACTAGCAAGCTGCGAAAATAGTACGAATGTAATTAAACATATATTGAAAAGTTTTTTCATTGTGCCTCCTTTATGAATCCTTGTATTGCATAAAAATGCTTTGTGAAGGGATTATTTGTCATGGATCAATGTGCTTTACGTGATGCCTCCTTTACTACGTATACTCTCTAGGAAAAGTGTTCATATTCGATGATTTGTAACGTAAAATAAATGCATATTCTAATAATATAGAGAGTGAATATACAATTTTCGACAAAAAATGTCGAATAAAATACTGATAAGGAATGATATCAGACCTTTATAGAATGTGACTTGTTTCGTGATTCTTTATAAAATAGGTACATACAAAAAATATGCAGTGAAACGCTTTAACTATTTTATGATGATTTGTATTCTTGCAATGTGCAAAGAATCGTTATAAAGGTGAGTTTTACGATACATGCTAACCAAAATAATGTATCCCATTGTAAAAATTCTTTCGTATTGAGGTAGTAATAAAATGTAGCTTGAATTTGGTCAGGATGAAGAAAATATGTACTGCCTAAAAGAGTATACAATTCGTAGATTAAAGCGAAGATAGCGTTTTATGATAAATAGAACGCATTACTTTAATCGATGCTGTTAAATAAAAAAAGAAGGTACTCCCTTGATTATCTTTTATAAGAGATAATCATCAATAACCTTCGTTAAAAATTATATATGTAAATGAAAAAGAGTTCAACCGTATTGCTTCTTTTCAAAAGAGCATGTAAAAAGAACCGCTTCTTACTAGGAAGCGGTTCTTTTTTATATTTCTGTTAAGATAATCGGTTCGCCGCGAGTTACGACAACTGTATGTTCACATTGTGCAACAAGGCTTTTATCAGGTGTAACGAATGTCCAACCATCGTCACCACGCTCAATAATATGATCAGCTTTCATAGAAATGAATGGCTCTACTGCAATCACAAGACCGTCTTTTAGAAGCGCATTATCCATTGGGTCAAAGTAGCTTAAAATGTGATTTGGTGATTCATGTAAGCTAAGACCAATACCGTGACCAGTTAAGTTTTGAATCACATTGTATCCATTTTTATGTGCAAAGTTTGAAACAGCACGCCCAATTTGGTTTTGTTTTGAACCAGCTTTAACTTTTTTCATTGCTGCCCAAAATGCATCAACAGCTGCTTGGCAAAGCTTTTCTTTTGCTTCATCTTCTCCAAGTACAAATGAAATACCTGTATCTGCATAATAACCATCAAGTGCAGCAGATACGTCGACATTTACAAGGTCGCCTTCTTTTAATACGCGATCTCCGGGAATACCGTGAGCAACTTCTTCGTTTACACTGATGCAAGTTACGCCAGGGAAATCATATTCTTTTTCAGGTGCAGAAATAGCACCATGCTCATCTAATACTTTTTTACCGATTAAATCTAGCTCTTTCGTTGTCATGCCTGGCTTTGCTTGTTTTTTCATTTCTTCACGTGCAAGCGCAACGATGCGGCCGATTTTTCGTAAGCCTTCTAAGTCTTGTTCATTACGAATAATCATGAAAACCACTGTCCTTCCTCGAATATATATCTTATCCGATTGTATCATGTTTATTTTCGTCCTGCTACTAGCTTGCGGTATGCGGGCTGATTCGTCTCATAAAGAATACATGACAATTGTCATATCGATGTTATGACGCATCATACTGTTTCCTTAGTTTTCCAAGTAATACAATGTAAATATAAGAAACAGCGGGGGTGGAGAGATGGAAAAGATTATTGAAGTAAATAGTGTTTCTAAAACATTTAAACATAAAAACGCAGTAAATAATGTTTCGTTTCATGTGAATAAAGGGGAAATCGTAGCACTACTTGGACCGAATGGTGCAGGGAAAACGACGACGATGTCGATGATGCTGGGATTAAAGGAGCCGACGGAAGGAACTGTTTCTATATTTGGAAAAAGTCCAAAGCATAGAGATGTTCGTAATAGCCTCGGTGCGATGCTACAAGAAGTAAGTGTTATTGATAGTATTACGGTGGAAGAAGCAATTGAGCTATTCCGTAGTTATTATACAAATCCGGTAGCAAAAGAAACTTTATTACAGTTATCAAATTTAGAATCGGAGCGAAAGCAAAGATGTGAGAAATTATCAGGTGGTCAAAAGAGAAGGTTAAATTTTGCACTTGCACTTGCAGGAAATCCAGACTTGCTATTTTTAGATGAGCCGACAGTTGGAATGGATATTACGTCTCGAAGAACATTTTGGGAAACGATTCGAAAGTTAGCAAGTGAAGGGAAAACAATCATTTTAACGACACATTATTTAGAAGAAGCAGATGCATTGGCAGATCGTATTTTATTGTTTGCGAACGGAAAGATTATCGCAGATGGTACACCGAATGAGATGAAGGCAACGATTTCTCGAAAAACGATATCGTTTTATTCGAAGGAAAGCATTCCTACAAAATTACTAAAAGAATTACCGAGTGTAACGGATGTACAGGTAAACGAAGGACTGTTTGCTTTAACAACTGAAGATACAGATGCAACTTTAAAAGCAATTTATCAAAAGAACTTACCTGTAACAGATGTTTCAGTTGAACGTGGAAGCCTTGATGAAGCATTTGAACAGTTTGTCGCAAATCAGAAGGGGGAAATCGCATGAGAGCTTTATGGATGCAATGCAAAATAGAAATTTTACGTACGTTCCGTAATAAATTGTTTATCTTTTTCTCATTACTAATGCCAGTTATGTTTTATTACATTTTCACAAATGTTGTTCAAGTGCCACAAAACGGAGATGCGTGGAAGGCGCATTATTTAATCTCAATGGCAACGTTCAGCATTGTAGGAACAGCACTTTTTAGTTTCGGTGTGAGAATTTCTCAAGAAAAAGGGCAGGGGTGGACACATCTTTTAAAAATTACGCCACTTCCAGAGGGAGCATATATAACAGCGAAGATCATCGCTCAAACTGTAGTGAATGCTTTTTCAATCTTAGTTATCTTTATCGCAGGAATATTAATTAATCATGTTGAGTTAACAGTAGGGCAATGGATTGGTGCTGGATTATGGTTGTTGTTAGGTGTGACACCATTTTTAGCGTTAGGGACAGTAATAGGTTCTATTAAGAAGGCGGATGCTGCTGCGGGTTTAGCGAATATTTTAAATATGAGTTTAGCTATAATTGGTGGTCTATGGATGCCAATTGAAGTATTCCCGAAAATATTAAGATCTATTGGTGAATGGACACCAACATATCATTTTGGAAGCGGTGCATGGGATATTGTAGCTGGAAAATCAGTTGGTTGGGAAAATATCGCGGTATTAGGAGGTTATTTCCTTATATTTGTTGTAGTATCAATATATATAAGAAAAAGACAGGAAGCGGTATAAATGATAGAGAAGAAGAGGATTGAGATTTTTCCGAAACATATGGGTTTCTTCCCGTATATGTGGTTCGTTTATCTGTTATTTCCAATTTACCATTTAGTGCAGTCATCAGGGTGGAAGCTTGTAATTGGAAGCGGTATGTTGATAGTTTTTATCATCACATACCGTCAGCTTTATTTTGTACAGAGGACGTTTGTTTTTTGGGCATGTATTCAAATGGTACTCATCTTTTTATTTGCTTTATTTTACAATCCTTTCATGATATTCTTTGGCTTTTTCACGGCAAGTGCGATGGGATTTACGCCAAATAAGAAAGTGTTTCGAGTGCTATTATGTTTGTTAGTTATAATGCTTGGGGCATTTTTATTTGTAAATATGAATCAACTAACGACTACAAGTTTAGTAAATATCGTTCCGATGTTTATTTTAATGCTCCTTACGCCATTTGGAATGCGTAATTTTAATCAGAAAAAGATGTTAAGAAATCAATTAAACGAAGCGAATGAGCAAATCAAAGACTTAGTAAAACGTGAAGAACGTCAGCGGATTGCAAGAGATCTTCATGATACGTTAGGGCATACATTATCACTCATTACTTTAAAAAGTCAGCTTGTGGAAAAGTTAATTGTAAAAAATCCGGAGCGAGCAAGTGCGGAAGCGAAGGAAATTACACAAACATCTCGTACCGCTTTAAAGCAGCTAAGGGAATTAATTTCTGATATGCGCATGATTACAGTAGAGGAAGAGCTTGAGCAAATAAAAGCAATCTTACAAGCTGCTAATATTGGATTAGAGATCAAACAAGAAACGAGTGCGAGTTCGTTATCACCCATTGAACAAAATATTTTAGGAATGTGTTTACGTGAGGCTGTGACAAATGTCGTAAAGCATAGTAAGGCAACGCGTTGCACAGTTTCTGTACTAGAATCACAAGGCGAATTAATTTTGACAGTAGAGGATAACGGAATTGGCTTAGCAGATCAAAACCATGATGGAAATGGCATTCGTGGCATGAAAGAGCGAATCGCTCTTATTGATGGATTTGTTGAACTGGGTACGATTAATCCAGGGACACTATTAACAGTAAAAGTTCCAGTTGTTATTCGAACAGGAAAAGATGAGGTGAGGGCATGATTCGAATTATTATTGCAGAAGATCAGCGGATGCTTCGTGGTGCATTAGGGGCCCTGCTTGATCTAGAAGATGATATTGAAGTAATTGGGCAAGCTGCGAACGGGGAAGAGGCACTAAAATTAATTGAATCGTTAAAGCCTGATGTAAGCATTATGGATATTGAAATGCCAATTCAAAGTGGATTAGATGTTGCGGAAACGTTAAAGAAAGAAAAATCAGCATGTAAAGTAATGATTTTAACAACATTTGCGCGTCCTGGATATTTTGAAAGAGCAATGAAAGCGGGCGTGCACGGATATTTATTAAAAGATAGCCCAAGTGAAGATTTAGCCGCATCAATTCGCAATGTAATGAAAGGAAAACGAGAGATCTCTCAAGATTTAATGTTCGGCTTATGGCAGGAGCAAAACCCTTTATCAGATCGCGAAAAAGAAGTATTGTTACTTGCGAAAGAAGGAAAGACGGCAAATGAAATTGCGAAGGCACTTTATCTTTCACCTGGTACAGTACGTAATTATATTTCTGAAGTATTAACGAAGCTTGATGCGAAAAATAGAATTGAGGCAATTACAATTGCGGAAGAAAAGGGATGGATATGAAAGAAGTTTACCTACGAGTGGTAAACTTCTTTTTTCTTATAAATAAGTATTTCAATAGAGAGTTTCGTCGCAGTCACATCGCTTAGAATTTGAAGCATATTGCGTAATTTAGATTTTACTTCATTTTTCGACAAAAAATTTGTTATAGTAAGATTAGGTTGTTGGTCTAAATTTTGGACAACTTTACCACTAACAATTGTAATTACTCCATCTTTATCTACTTTTACGATGAGATCTTGACCATATGCTTTATATTTTTTGTAAGTTTGTGCAAGACGAACTTCGGTTTGATTTTCTTTATCGGTAGGTTGGAAGTCTACATTTTTTCAGCTGTCACTCACTCTTGTTGAGCCTAGCCTCTTTTATCTCACCTTTTAAATATTTTTTCGCTATATTTTTTTTGTATTATTTTGAGGTTGTGTTATTTTTTTAATCGTTAAACTAGGCTGAGCAATCTCAACTTTTACCTTGTTTTTGTCTAATTCCGGGGTGTGAATAGCTTTTGGTGATAAGGGACAAAGAAGACCGAATGTAACGAAAGCACGGGCAAGTTTTCTATAATTTATCTATAAAACATCTAATCTATTATTGTATGTGAGATGAAATGTATGGAAAATTTGCCGAATTTTATATATATTATGCATTATTTCATGTCAAAAATTGTCGAATTCACATTATTGTAGTGGTATGACAACTTAACAAATTAGATTGTTATAACGGGATGGTGAGTAAGTATGCACGCAGAAAAATTAGGAAGTGAAATTAAGAAAATTAGGGTAATGAGGGGATTAACACAAAAACAGTTGTCTGAGAACATATGTCATCAATCGGAAGTGAGCCGAATTGAATCGGGCGCGGTATACCCAAGTATGGATATATTGCAAGGTATCGCAGCAAAACTACAAGTTCCCATTATTCATTTTTATGAGGTACTCATTTATTCGGATATTGAAAGAAAAAAACAGTTTAAAGATCAAGTCATTATGCTGTGTAAGCAAAAGAAATATAAAGAGATTTATAATAGAGTATGGAATGAGTTGAAAAAGGAAGAATATCATCCTGAATTCCAGCAGTTTCTTCAATGGCAATATCATGTAGCAGCTTACATATTGAAGAAAATTGATTACGAATATTGTATTTTAGAATTGAAAAAATTGTTAAACCAACAATTAGCTGGAATAGACGTATACCAAAACCTCTATATAGAAAATGCAATTGCAAATATTTATGCTGAAAATAGCTATTTTAAGAAGAGTATTGAGTTATTTGAAGATATATTAAAACAATTAGAGACATTGCATGATAATGAAGAATTTGACGTGAAGGTAAGATATAATCATGCAAAAGCATTATACTTAGATGAGCAATATGAAGAGTCACTTTATCAAGTAAATAAAGCGATTGAAATATCATGCCGAATTAATAGTATGGCATTAATTGGACAGTTATATTATCAAAGAGGTGAATGCCTAGGAAAACTGGGGCATGAAGAGGCAAAGATCGAAGATGCATATAAAAAGGCAAGTTTCTTTTTTGATATATTAGAAATGCATGCATATAAAGAAGCGATTGCAGATAAAATCAGTAGATAGAAAACCTAAAAAATGGATATGCATAATTGCATAGGATATGGATAAATTTTCATGATATATTAAAATAAAAAATGTGGGTGATGGAATATGAAGAAACTACTTATTGGTAGTCTATTAACGTTAGCGATGGCATGGGGTATTTCATTAGGTGATACAGCATTAGAGAAAAGCCAAGTAATTTCTCATAATGATCAAGAGGTACAATTAGCTGGAGATCTACCATTTGAATATTAAAAAACAACCGTCTTACTTAGACGGTTGTTTTTTTGTGGAGTAACCTCCAAACGTCTTTACTAGAAACAGGCTTGCTAATAAAGAATCCTTGAATGTGGTCACAGTTTTGCTCATATAAAAACTTCCATTGTTCTTCGGTCTCTACACCTTCTGCAATAACTTCTAAATTTAGTTCTTTTGATAGTGTAATAATGGAAGAAATAATCGCTTCCTCTAAAGGGCTAGTTGTAATTCCGCAAATAAACTCTCGAGCAATTTTTAATGTGTTGATTGGATATTTTGTTAAATAAGCTAAAGAACTATAACCAGTCCCAAAATCATCGATTGAAATTTGAATACCGAGATTTTGAAGCTGTTCTAACTTTGCAACTACAGATTGATTTTGATTAATTGCGATACTTTCCGTAATTTCAATATCTAATGCTTCTGGTTTTAGCTCTGTTTCTTCTAATACTTTTGAAATGGTTGGGATTAAATCTGCATGGTTAAATTGAACAACAGATAAATTCACACCAACTTTCAAGTGAGAAAAACCTTGATTATGCCATCTTTTTGCCTCTAAGCAAGCAGTACGTAAAATCCAATTTCCAAGTTCAATAATAAATCCGGTTTCCTCTGCTAGTGGAATGAATTGGGCGGGAGATACGATGCCGAGTTTTGGATGCTTCCAACGAATTAATGCTTCAAAACCGATAATTTGTTTTGTTTTTGTGCTTACTTGTGGCTGGTATTCAAGGAAAAATTCATTTTGTTGTAATGCTTTTGAAAGTTCTCCTTCTAAGAAGTTACTCTCATTTTGAGCAATACTCATTTCTTTTGAGAAGAAAACGAATCTGTTTTTTCCATTTGCTTTTGCGCGATACATAGCCATATCAGCATTTTTCATTAATTCTGTTACATCTGTTCCATAATCAGGGTACATTGCAATTCCGATACTTGGTGTAATAGACAGTTCTTCATCTTTAATGAAGAATGGTTTGTTTAAAATGGTTAAAATCTGTTCAGCTATAAATATTGCACTCTTTTCTGAGTACATATCTGGTAATAGAATTGTAAACTCATCTCCGCCTTGGCGAGCAACGACATCCTTTGAACGCAAGCAACTGCGTAACCTTTTTGCTACTTCAATTAATAATAAATCTCCGACGTCGTGACCAAGTCTATCGTTAATTTTTTTGAATCGATCTAAATCAAGGAACATGATGGCAACATCATTTGCACTAGTTTGAGCTGTATTTAAAATGTCTTTTAAATCCTTTTCAAACTTTCGACGATTTGGTAATCCAGTAAGTGCATCATGAAAGGCTAAATGTTCTACTTGTTTTTGTTTTTCATATAAAGTTGTAATATCACGTGCTATGCCGAACATCCCAACAACTTCTTTGTTTATGAAAATAGGGATGAGTGTAATGTGAAGGTAATAGTAATAACCTTCTTTTTCTTTTGTGCGAACTTCTAAGGTTTGTGGTCTACCTTCTTTTGTTATTTGTAAAGCTTTCTGTAGTAAATCATGGTCTTTTGGATCAATAAAGTGTAACAGGGAATAGCTTTCTACTTCACAATAGTAGGCAGTAAATAAGCTTTCACAAGCTGTATTAGATTGTTGGAAAATACCATTCATATTTAAAGAGAAAACAGCATCGGGATGATCTTCAAATAAAGATTTATAGCGTTGTTCACTTTTGGATAATGCAAATGCACCTTCTTCAACTTCATCTTCTAGTTGTGTAGTCAGCTGTTCATATGTATCGATTAATACTTTATTATCTTTCCACATGTAAAGTTGTCGTAGGAATAATAAGATGAGTGATAATACTAGACCGATTAACATGAACTTATCATCCCAAGGTTGAAAGAGAATAAAAGAAAAAGTAATGATTATACTAAAATAAGGTAATATAAAGCGCACATAATCAAATCGATAATATTTTGTTTTCGTTTCATGCTGTATTGGTTTATCTAAAATATATAGTATGGACGACAAACCAATTAATAAAATTGAAGCGGTATGTATTAAATAAGAGACTTCAGCAGAAGTTTGCATTCCTGTGTTTAACTGGAACAGCTGTATATATCCGTAAACGAGAATGATAGTAAAACCAATAATTAATGAAATTCTACTAGAAGAATATTGTTCTCTTCTATATAGGCTAATAACGGCGTAAATTACTAATGATTGTGCGATAAAGTATCCGATTAAAACCCACGTACCCTTTGTTAGCATATTGAAGCTTGAAAGGTCCAAAATAAAAGTTAAGGTGAAATAAATATTCATAATAACGATAAAGATACTATCGAATGAAAATTGGGCAAGGCCTCTAATAGAGTAATGTTTTATGAACTTTATAGCAAATCCAGAAAAGAGTAAAATATATTGTATGATGAAAAAAGGTAGTGCCTCATATGAGAATATGACTTGATTACATATAGAAAGTGAATGAAGAAATAAAGTTATCTCCATAGCCAATCCACATAGGCAAGTGCATAATAATAACACCCAAAATAATTTATCACCGCGTTTCATCTTCTTAATTGCTTTATATGAGCAATAACAAGAAAAGATTGCAGCAAAACAAAATAAGAAAAGGATTCCAATTTCTTTTATATTCCACTCATTTGGAATAAAGAATATCCAAAGAGAAAATATACAAATATAAATTATGACAAATTGTACATATTTTTTTTGATTAATCATATTATGACTCCGTTTCAATAAAGTTGAATCTCAGGGGGAAAATGCTAATTTAAATAATAGCATATAAAATAGGAACATTTTTACTATAAGAATTACTTTTTAAAAAAAAAGCACAACATTACAATTTACCATTGTAGCGTTGCGCTTTTTATTCTTTTTATCCCTCTTATAGAGGATAATTCATGTATGAATTGCAACATTGCTAAATCTTTCTGTTTACTTTCAATCATAATATCGAAATTATGATTGTTTTTTTTAGCAATGTGTAAGAAAGGCTTAATAAACTCTAAATCAATATATTCAGCGTGAGCCCTAAATTCTTTTTTGGATTTAGGGGAGGAAATGTGAACTTTAGGAGGGATATTTGTATGTGACCAAGTTTCAAAAATTGCAGGAAGTAACACTTCTAGCGGTTCCTCGCAAAGGTTTGCCATGTGATGATGATAATCAAATACGAAAGGGATCTTTTCTTTTTGGCAAATAGATAAAGTTTCAGCAGTCGTATATGTTTTATCATCGTTTTCAAGTGTCATTTGCTTTTTTATATGTGCAGGAAGTTTTTTTATGTTCTCATGGAAACGCTCAATAGCTTTTTCTTTATTTCCATAGGCACCACCTACATGGATGTTAATATAAGAAGTATCTGCAATTCCTATTGCATCTAATACTTTATAATGATAGGTCATATCTGTAATAGCGTTAGTTGTAATATGTGGCTTGTCGCTTGTAAATAAGGTAAATTGATTTGGATGAAAACTTACTCGTAAATTGTGTTCTGTAATTAATGCCCCGATTTTATGCCAAAGCGGTGTAAATGCCCCGATATAATCAAACTCGACTTCGGGATGTGTTGCAAGCGGTACAATGGAAGAAGACAAGCGATATAATGGAATTTCATGCGCTATATTGTAATGAAGAATACGTATTGTATGCTCAAGATTTTGCCTTGTAACATCGTACAATTTATCTTCTCGTTCTTGTTTACTGAGCTTTTGAAAGCTTGTAAATGTCATCGTTTTGGCAGGAGAACAGTCCCAAAGTGCCATTGCATGTGAGACATATCCGAACCGCATAATCATAATGAATATACCTCCTTCATTTATAGGAAGAAAGCAAGTATCGTTCCTATCCATTCTTTTCCTCTATCAATAAGAGAAAGCGGGCTAACATCTTTAAAGGAAAGTAATGATGCGTTTTCTAGATCTTCATGGAATTTGTTTTTTACTGTTTGTATAAAATGTTTATCATATAAAAGGCAGTTGATTTCATGGTTAATATATAAACTTCTCATATCAAAGTTTGCAGTTCCGATATCACAAATATAATCATCCACTATAATAACTTTAGCGTGAAAAAAACCTTGTTGAAATGCATAAATATTACACCCGGCTTGTATTAACTTTCGGCAATATGGGAATTTTGCTTCTCGAACAAGGGCGTGATCAGCTTTTTCTGGAACAAGAACCGTAATTTGAACCCCACGTTTTCGTGCTTTTAATAATGCGTTCATAATTTTTTTTCCAGGAATGAAATATGGTGTACCGATAAAGAGTTCCTTTTTTGCCCCTTCAATTAAATGTAAAAAAGTATGTTGTAAATACGCACCATCAGTCGGAATAAATTGATGTTGGATAGTGCCCGGTTGCAGTTTCGGAAAATAAAGAGAAGTACCCAATAAATTTTGGTTTGTATCATCAAACCAGTCATGTAAAAATTGTTTTTGTAAATCTTGTACTCCTTCGCCTGTAAGACGTAAATGATAGTCTCTCCATAATCCTAATCGTTCATTATGTCCCAAATACTCTTCACCAACATTAAATCCGCCGATATAACCAATTTTCCCGTCAATGACTGTAATTTTTCTATGATTTCGCTGATTGGCAGAAAAGAAAGGGAAAGGGAATTTCACTTTATGACAAAAAGAAAAAGAGACACCATGTTTTCGTAGGGAACGAATTGCTTCATCTGATAAATAATGGCTACCAAATCGATCGAGTAAAAGTCGTACTTCAATTCCTTCCTGTGCCTTATTTATCAGTAACTTTAAAAATTCGCGGCTGATTTTGTCATTTTTTACAATGAAGAATAGAACGTGTACATGATGTTTCGCCTGTTTTATATCAGTAAATAGGGCGTCATACAAATCTTTTCCATATGTATAAAGGTGAAAATCACTTTGACGTAAAGGGAAAGAACGAGAACGTACATGCTTTAAATGAACAATTCTCCCATAAGAAAGATCGATTACAATCCAGAGAGCACTGCCTATTAACAAGAGAGATAAGAAGAACATGAGTAAACTCCCTCCTTCACGGTCTTTTCACCATCAGTTTTGTATAAATCAAACTTTCACTTTATAGTTTCACCGAAATAAACAGCTTTATGAAAAAATATGTTGTTGTATAACAAAAAACTGTTGACTGAATGCTCACTCATTATATAATGAAGATAGGGGAAAAAATTCAGAAAATTATATGTTTTTGAAGATTCTAAAAAAGAAAGAAGGCTTACAAAGAGAGGGGTAGCATAAAAATGAATAGCTTACTGATCATTAATTGGCTGGCTGCCATTGCTGTTATTGCTTATGCGGGATATTTGTTTGTATATCTTATACGAACGAGGATGGCCTACATACAGTTAGGGAAAAAGATTGAATTTGACCGTCGTTTTAAAGAGCGTTGGGACCTTCTTAAGGTCAATGTTTTCGGTCAGAAAAAGCTGCTGAAAGATAAGAAGAGCGGCATTATTCACGTTATGTTCTTTTACGGATTTATTCTTGTCCAATTTGGAGCAATTGACTTCGTATGGAAAGGACTCGCACCAGGCTCACATCTTCCACTTGGACCACTATACCCTGCATTTACATTCTTCCAGGAAATTGTCACACTTGTTATTTTAATTGCAGTCTTTTGGGCTTTTCATAGACGGTATGTTGAGAAGCTAGTTCGTTTAAAACGTAATTTCAAATCAGGCCTTGTTCTTATCTTTATTGGTGGCTTAATGATTTCTGTGCTACTCGGTAATGGGATGGGAATTATATGGCACGGCGAGGAGCTTTCATGGAGTGAACCAATCGCTTCTGCAATTGCTTACGTTTTCTCAGGGATAAATGAAACCGTAGCCATTTCTGTGTTCTATTTCTCTTGGTGGGTGCATTTACTAATTTTGTTAACGTTTTTAGTGTACGTACCACAATCAAAACACGCACATTTAATTGCAGGACCAGCTAACGTATTCTTCGGTCGTCTTTCAAATCCAGGGAAACTTGAAAAAATTGACTTTGAAGATGAAACACAAGAAACATTTGGTGTCGGTAAAATTGAAGACTTTAGACAAAATCAGCTTATCGATTTATACGCTTGTGTAGAGTGTGGTCGTTGTACAAATATGTGCCCGGCAACAGGAACAGGAAAAATGTTATCACCGATGGATTTAATTTTAAAGCTTCGTGATCATTTAACTGATAAAGGAGCAGCAGTAACATCAAAAGCGCCATGGGTTCCAGTGGTTGCTTTTAATAATACACAAGGAAATCAGTTAGCGATGATGGCAGCTGGGAAAGGGCAACAAGAATCAGCGGCTACAACACTCGCTTACGATCCGAGTTTAATCGGAGATGTTATTACAGAAGAAGAGATTTGGGCTTGTACAACGTGCCGTAACTGTGAGGACCAGTGTCCGGTTATGAATGAGCATGTTGATAAAATTATTGATTTACGCCGCTATCTCGTTTTAACAGAAGGAAAGATGGACGCGGAAGCGCAGCGTGCGATGACGAACATCGAGCGTCAAGGGAATCCGTGGGGTCTAAACCGTAAAGAGCGTGAAACATGGCGCCAAGGTGATGATGAAGTAACAGTTCCAACTGTAAAAGAGAAATCAAAAGCTGGCGAGGAGTTTGAATATTTATTCTGGGTTGGTTCGATGGGATCATACGACAATCGTAGTCAGAAGATTGCGATATCCTTTGCGAAGTTAATGAACGAGGCAGGCATTTCATTCGCGATTCTCGGTAATAAAGAAAAGAACTCTGGAGATACACCGCGCCGCCTTGGAAATGAATTCGTATTCCAAGAGATGGCGACAAAGAATATTGAAGAATTTGAAAAAGCAGGAGTGAAGAAAATCGTTACGATTGACCCTCATGCTTATAACACATTTAAAAATGAGTATCCAGACTTTGGCTTGCAAGCAGAAGTCTATCATCATACAGAACTGTTAGCTCAGTGGGTGAAAGAAGGACGCTTAAAACCTGTTCACGCTATTGAGGAAACAGTTACGTACCATGATTCCTGTTACTTAGGAAGATACAACGAAGTATACGAGGCACCGCGCGATATTTTGAAAGCGATTCCTGGTGTGAATCTTGTAGAAATGGCACGTAACCGTGAAACCGGAATGTGCTGTGGAGCAGGCGGTGGCTTAATGTGGATGGAGGAAACAGCAGGTTCTCGTATTAACGTTGCTCGTACAGAACAGGCGCTAGCTGTACAGCCATCTATTATCGGTACAGGTTGTCCATATTGCTTAACGATGATTAGTGATGGGACGAAAGCGAAAGAGGTAGAAGAGAAAGTTCAAACTCTTGATGTGACAGAGATTTTAGAACGATCTGTTATCGGACAGAAAAAAGAAGCGATGTAGTTTATAAGAATGTATACAACTTTAGAAAGAGGTGCAATGATTGCACCTCTTCTCAACGTAGGGATACCGAGCGAGCGCTCAGTGTTAAAAAAAGAAATGGGGGAAAGAAACATGAGTAAAACAGTTATTTTAAGTGCTGCAAGAACACCAGTTGGAAAATTTGGAGGATTTTTAAAAGATGTAAAAGCGACGGAACTTGGAGGAATTGCAATTAAAGCAGCGCTTGAAAGAGCAAATGTTGCGGCTAGTGATGTTGAAGAAGTTATATTTGGAACGGTTATTCAGGGGGGACAGGGGCAAATTCCATCGCGTCAAGCTGCAAGGGCTGCTGGAATCCCTTGGGAAGTGCAGACGGAAACAGTGAATAAAGTTTGTGCATCAGGACTTCGTGCGGTTACGTTAGCGGATCAAATTATTCGTACTGGCGATCAATCACTGATTGTAGCTGGCGGTATGGAGTCGATGAGTAACAGTCCTTACATTTTACGCGGAGCAAGATGGGGATACAGAATGGGCAACAACGAAGTTATTGATTTAAACGTTGCTGACGGTTTAACATGCGCATTTTCAGGTACACACATGGGCGTTTATGGCGGAGAAGTTGCAAAGGAAGATGGAATTTCTCGCGAAGCGCAAGATGAATGGGCATATCGTAGCCATCAGCGTGCGGTTTCAGCGCATAAAGAAGGGCGTTTTGAAGAGGAAATCGTGCCAGTAACGATTCCGCAAAGAAAAGGCGATCCTATTGTCGTTGCAAAGGATGAGGCGCCACGTGAAGATACAACGATTGAAAAGTTAGCAAAGTTAAAACCTGTATTTGATAAGACAGCGACGGTGACAGCTGGTAATGCGCCAGGACTAAACGATGGTGGTGCCGCACTTGTATTAATGAGCGAAGACAGAGCGAAGCAAGAAGGAAGAAAGCCATTAGCGACAATTTTGGCGCATACAGCAATTGCAGTGGAATCTAAAGATTTCCCAAGAACTCCAGGTTATGCAATTAACGCATTGCTTGAAAAAACAGGCAAGACAATTGAAGACATTGATTTATTCGAGATTAATGAAGCCTTTGCAGCGGTAGCAATTGCAAGTACAGAAATCGCAGGAATTGATCCGGAAAAATTGAATGTAAATGGCGGCGCGGTAGCGATGGGACATCCAATTGGAGCAAGCGGAGCGCGCATTATCGTTACACTAATCCATGCACTTAAGCAGCGCGGCGGCGGAATTGGAATTGCTTCGATTTGTAGCGGTGGCGGTCAAGGGGACGCAGTGATGATTGAAGTTCACTAATTAAAGTTCGAGGGTATAAAATTTATTAACAATTAAGGGGGAAGAAAAAATGGGTGTACAAAACATTGTTGTAATTGGTGCAGGGCAAATGGGATCAGGAATTGCACAAGTATGTGCAATGGCAGGATATGACGTGAAGGTACAAGATTTAAAGCAAGAGCAATTAGATAGAGGATTGGCTATCATTACGAAAAACTTAGCACGCCAAGTAGAAAAAGGACGTATGAAGGAAGAAGAGAAGGAAGCGACATTAAATCGTCTTACAGTAACGCTTGATTTAGATTGTGTGAAAGAAGCGGATCTTATTATTGAAGCAGCTGTTGAGAAAATGGATATTAAAAAGAAAATCTTTGCGAATCTAGATGAAATTGCTCCAGAACACGCAATTTTAGCGACGAATACGTCATCTCTGCCAATTACAGAAATTGCAGCGGTAACGAAGCGTCCGGAAAAAGTAATCGGTATGCACTTTATGAATCCAGTTCCAGTTATGAAGCTTGTTGAGATTATTCGTGGTTTGGCTACTGATGATGCGGTATATGAAGCAATTGAAGATATTACGAAAAAAATTGGGAAAGTACCAGTTGAAGTGAATGATTTCCCAGGTTTTGTATCAAATCGCATTTTGCTGCCGATGATTAACGAAGCAATTTATACGTTATATGAAGGTGTAGCGACGAAAGAAGCAATTGATGAAGTCATGAAGCTTGGTATGAACCATCCGATGGGGCCTTTGACACTCGCCGATTTTATCGGTTTAGATACGTGTTTATACATTATGGAAGTGTTGCATGAAGGATTAGGAGATAGTAAATATCGCCCATGTCCGTTATTACGTAAGTATGTGAATGCAGGATGGTTAGGGCGTAAAACAGGTCGTGGATTCTACGTTTACGAATAAATGCCCCCTTTGTTACAACATAGTGGTCTTACCAAATTATTTAAAGGATATATAGCAAATGGAGGCGGAATATATGAACTTTCGTTTTAATGAAGAGCAGCAAATGATGAGGAAAATGGTTCGGGATTTTGCACAGAAGGAAATAGCTCCCTTTGTTCCTAGTATGGAACAAGGGGTGTTCCCGAAAGAGATTTTGCAAAAGATGGGTGAGCTTGGATTAATGGGTATTCCAGCGCCTGCAAAATACGGTGGGGCAGAAATGGACTTTATATCTTACATTCTAGCAATTGAGGAAATCTCAAAGGTAAGTGCAACGGTTGGTGTAATTTTAGCTGTACATACGTCAGTTGGAATGAACCCGATTTTATATTTCGGAACAGAAGAACAGAAGCAGAAATATGTTTCTAAACTTGCGACTGGTGAATATTTAGGTGCATTTGCATTAACAGAACCAAATGCAGGATCAGATGCAGGAAGTTTGAAATCCAGAGCTGTGAAGAAAGGCGATCATTACATTATTAATGGATCGAAAGTGTTCATTACAAATGGCGGTGAAGCAAGTACATATATTGTATTCGCTTCTACAAATCCAGAGGCAGGAAAGAGTGGGATTTCTGCATTTATAGTAGAGAAAGATACACCAGGCTTAATTATCGGTAAAGATGAGCATAAAATGGGCCTTCTCGGTTCTCGCACAGTACAACTTACATTTGAGGATATGAAAGTACCGGCTGAGAATTTACTTGGTGAAGAAGGACAAGGATTTAAGGTAGCGATGGCGAATTTAGATGTTGGACGAATTGGAATTGGTGCACAGGCTTTAGGAATCGCTGAAGCGGCGCTTGCATGTGCAATTGATTATGCAAAAGAACGTGAGCAATTCGGAAAGCCAATTGCGGCGCAGCAAGGAATCGGATTCAAACTTGCAGATATGGCAACTAGTGTAGAAGCATCGCGATTACTCGTATATAGAGCAGCATCGCTAAGAGCACAAGGATTACCATGCGGTAAAGAAGCATCTATTGCGAAATTATTCGCTTCTAAAACAGCCGTTGAAGTTGCGATTGAAGCGGTGCAAGTATTTGGTGGTTACGGTTATACGAAAGATTACCCAGTAGAAAGGTTTTTCCGGGATGCGAAAATCACGCAAATATATGAGGGAACAAGTGAGATACAAAAACTTGTTATTAGTCGAGCTTTATAGAAGAACGAGGGGGAGACGGGAATGCATTTTAAACTATCCGAAGAACATGAGATGATCCGAAAAATGGTTCGGGATTTTGCTAAGAACGAAGTAGCACCGACAGCAGCTGAGCGTGATGAAGAAGAGAGATTTGATCGAGCGTTATTTGATCAAATGGCAGAGCTTGGCTTGACGGGTATTCCGTGGCCTGAAGAGTATGGTGGAATTGGAAGCGATTACTTAGCGTACGTAATTGCTATTGAAGAATTATCTCGCGTTTGTGCTTCAACAGGTGTAACACTATCCGCACACACTTCACTTGCTGGATGGCCGATTTTTAAATTTGGAACAGAGGAGCAAAAGCAGAAGTTTTTGCGACCGATGGCTGAAGGGACGAAAATTGGTGCATACGGTTTAACGGAGCCAGGATCTGGATCGGATGCTGGCGGAATGAAGACGATTGCTAAAAGAGATGGAGACCATTACGTATTAAATGGCTCAAAAATCTTTATTACAAATGGCGGTATTGCTGATATTTATGTTGTTTTTGCGTTAACTGATCCTGAATCGAAACAGCGTGGCACGAGCGCGTTTATTGTGGAAAGTGATAGACCAGGATTTTCAGTTGGGAAGAAGGAAAGTAAGTTAGGGATTCGCTCTTCACCAACAACTGAAATTATGTTCGAAGATTGCCGTATTCCTGTAGAGAATTTACTAGGAGAAGAAGGGCAAGGGTTTAAGATAGCGATGCAAACATTAGATGGTGGTCGTAATGGTATTGCGGCGCAAGCAGTTGGTATTGCACAAGGGGCTTTAGATGCTTCTGTAGAATATGCAAGAGAGCGCCATCAGTTTGGGAAACCAATTGCGGCGCAGCAAGGCATTGGCTTTAAACTTGCAGACATGGCAACGGATGTGGAGGCGGCGCGTCTTCTAACATACCAAGCGGCTTGGCTTGAATCGGAAGGGCTTCCGTACGGGAAAGAATCAGCGATGTCAAAGGTATTCGCGGGTGATACAGCAATGAAGGTGACGACTGAAGCAGTGCAAGTATTTGGTGGTTACGGCTATACGAAAGATTATCCAGTAGAGCGTTATATGCGAGATGCAAAAATTACACAGATTTATGAAGGAACACAAGAGATTCAAAGGCTCGTAATTTCTCGTATGTTAACGAAGTAGGAGCAAAAGCGTAGGTATTTTCCTACGCTTTTTCCTTCCAAAAAATAATAGAGAGAGGTGAAGGGGATGGTTAAACATAATGTACATGCGTCTGTGAAAGATGAGAAATTAGTCGCGTTAAGGCGTGAACAAATGATTAAAGGTGCGGTGCAATTGTTTAAGCAAAAGGGATTCCCGCGTACAACAACGAGAGAGATTGCGAAAGCGGCTGGGTTTAGTATCGGAACACTTTATGAGTACATTCGCACAAAAGATGATGTTTTGTATTTGGTTTGTGATAGCATTTATGAACATGTAAAGGAAAGATTAGAGGAAGTAGTGTGTACAGAAAAGGGGAGTATAGAAAGTTTAAAGGTAGCGATAACGAATTACTTTAAAGTGATGGACGAATTGCAGGAAGAAGTATTAATTATGTATCAAGAGGTACGCTTTTTGCCGAAAGAATCACTTCCGTATGTATTAGAAAAGGAGTTTCAAATGGTAGGAATGTTTGAGGATATTTTAGAACAGTGTACGGCAAATGGAACATTTACATTAAATAAAAAAGAAATACAGCTTCTTGCACATAATATTTTTATACAAGGACAGATGTGGGGATTTAGACGGTGGGCGCTGCAAAAGCTGTATACACTTGAAGAATATACAGAAATGCAAATTAGGTATGTGCTGCAAGGAGCCCATATGCTTCCGAAATAAGGAATAGATAAATTATAATTTTATTGCTATATAAAGTTTCCCGTTTTTTTTGTAGCATATTTGTGCGACTTTTGTTTATAATGAATAGTATGGATTTTTTTAAGCAGACCGTTATATATAAGGTTATATTTGAAGAAAGGAAGTGCCGCATAAGTGAATTTTAAGCAATATTCACCAGAAGAGCTAAAAGAATGTTCAATGATTGAAGTTGTACATAGCGTTTTAGGGGATAAAAGACAAGCAACGACATTCAACGAGTTGGTTCAAGAAATCGCTCAAGTGCTGGGACTATCTCAAGAGCAAGTTAATGCGAAACTCGCACAATTTTATACAGATTTAAACATCGACGGACGTTTCATTAATTTAGGAGAAAATCGTTGGGGGCTACGTAGCTGGTACCCTTATGAGCAAATTGATGAAGAAATTCTACCTCAACCAAAACCGAAGAAGAAACGTAAAGTTGAAGAGGACGGTTTTGACGACTACATTGAAGAAGATGAAGACTTCGACGATGCAGACGTAACTGAAGAAGATGATGATGTAGAAGATTTGGACAAGGTTCTTGAAGAAGAAGACGGAGACGACGATGATCTTGATGATTTAGATGAAGATGATGACGAAGACTTCGCTGAAGAAGAACTTGAGTATGATGAAACTGAAGAAGAAGAAGAGGAAGAGCTGTAGTTCTTGACTTTTCATTATCGTCCATGTAGAATCATTTTTGGGCTCTTTAAAAAAGGACGATAATACTTTTAAAGTGTAAATATAAAAGAAAATTGCTCCCTACTTATTACTTTATGTGATGAGGGGAGCAATTTTCTTTTTTGTTTTTTGTTTAGAATATAAAAAGAGTCTAACAATAAGATGGATACAGTGTTATCTACATACGTTGCGCTTTGCAACGGTGATTATATAACAGCAAAGTAGAAGGGAGCTTTTTCATGACTAAGTATATTTTTGTAACTGGCGGTGTAGTATCGTCTTTAGGAAAAGGTATTACAGCAGCATCTCTTGGAAGACTTTTAAAAAATCGTGGTTTAAACGTAACTATTCAAAAGTTTGATCCATACATTAACGTAGACCCAGGGACTATGAGCCCATACCAACACGGTGAGGTATTCGTAACAGATGATGGTGCAGAAACTGACTTAGACCTTGGTCACTATGAGCGTTTCATCGACATCAACTTAAACAAATACAGCAACGTAACAACAGGTAAAATTTACTCTTCAGTTCTTCAAAAAGAGCGTCGTGGTGAATACCTAGGAGGAACAGTTCAAGTTATTCCTCACATTACTAACGAAATTAAAGAACGCGTATACCGTTCTGGTCGCGAAACAAACGCGGATGTTGTTATTACAGAAATCGGTGGAACTGTTGGTGATATTGAGTCTCTACCATTCTTAGAAGCAATTCGTCAAATTAAGAGCGACATCGGTCGTGACAATGTAATGTACATTCACTGTACGTTAATCCCGTATTTAAAAGCAGCGGGTGAAATGAAAACAAAACCAACACAACATAGTGTTAAAGAACTTCGTAGCTTAGGTATTCAACCAAACATTATCGTTGTTCGTACAGAACTGCCTGTTTCTCAAGATATGAAAGACAAGCTTGCATTATTCTGTGACATCGATACAAAAGCAGTTATCGAAGCTCGCGATGCAGATACTTTATATGCGGTTCCATTATCTCTTCAAGAACAAAACATGGACCAAATCGTTTGCGATCACTTAAAATTAGACAATCCAGCTGCAGATATGACAGAGTGGACTGCGCTAGTTGATAAAGTACGTAATCTTTCTAAGAAAACAAAAATCGCTCTTGTTGGTAAATATGTAGAGCTTCAAGATGCATACATTTCTGTTGTAGAAGCACTTCGTCATGCAGGTTATTCTTTCGATACAGACGTAGAAGTGAAATGGGTAAACGCTGAGCACGTAACAGCAGAGAACGTAAAAGAATTAGTAGGAGACACAGACGGTATCCTTGTACCAGGTGGCTTCGGAGATCGTGGTGTAGAAGGTAAAATCGTTGCGATTCAATATGCTCGTGAAAACAAAGTTCCATTCTTAGGAATTTGCTTAGGTATGCAACTTGCATCAATTGAATTCGCACGTAACGTATTAGGATTAGAAGGAGCTAACTCTTCTGAGATTAATCCTGATACTCCTTATGCGATCATCGACTTATTACCAGAACAAAAAGATGTAGAAGACTTAGGTGGTACACTTCGTCTTGGTCTATATCCATGTAAGCTTGCTGAAGAAACAAATGCATACAATGCTTACAATGAGCCGGTTGTATATGAGCGTCATCGTCATCGCTATGAGTTCAACAATCAATTCCGTCCGGATATGGAAAAAGAAGGATTTGTATTCTCTGGTACAAGCCCAGACGGTCGTCTAGTTGAAATCATTGAATTAAAAGATCACCCTTGGTTCGTGGCAGCACAGTTCCACCCAGAACTAGTTTCTCGTCCAAACCGTCCACAACCATTGTTCCATGATTTCGTAAGAGCTTCTATTACGAATAAAGAGAGCAAGTAATAAAAAAAGCGCCTGAAATAGGGCGCTTTTTTTAATATTCATTTAACATTTCATCGATTGTAAATTTGATCCCGTGATATGCAAATAAAGCTATCATTAAGCTTGGGAATCCGTAGCGATTACCTTCATCATCTGGAATAAGACCTTTTAACAACTTTGTATCAATATGTACATCTGTATATTGCTCTAGCGATTCAGTACCTTCTTTAATAGCAGAGATACCGACAATAGAGTGTCCATTGGCTTGAAGTTTTTTTGCTATTGCTACAACTTTTTCATCTGTTGAAAAACGGCTAATAAGAAGTACACGATCTGCAGAAGTTACTTCTACTTCTTTACCATCTTCATATAATCGTTTTGCTTGCTTCATTGGTTCAGCACCGAATAGTGCTTCAGCAACAACGCCCTCCATTTCATTTGTACCATGTAAATAAATGAAACCTTCGCCAACTAATGCTTGAGCAAGTAGACGGGCGCTATCTTCTATATTCATTTCCTCTTTTTGGGAAACCCTGGAGAAATAACCACTTAATTGAGTTGAAAAAATTTTTAACATAATGTGACTCCCTTCGTACGTGTTTGCCGGCTTTCATTATAGTTCATTTTTTTAGAAAGGTGAAATCGAAGGGTGGCATAACGAAATAGTAAACGGTAAAATAAGAAAGAATAGGAAGGAATTTGCCAAAGAATAGCGAAAATAAATCGTTAAGATATAAGAAGCTTTAAATCTTGTATTTACACAGAAAGGTTGGGAATTATGGAAGGTAAAATTTTAATCGTTGATGATCAATATGGCATTCGTGTGTTGTTACATGAAGTGTTCCAAAAAGAAGGTTATCAGACATTCCAAGCAGCAAATGGATTTCAAGCTTTAGATATCGTGAAAAAAGATAATCCGGATTTAGTAGTGTTAGATATGAAAATTCCAGGCATGGATGGTATAGAGATTTTAAAGCATGTAAAAGAAATTGACGAGAGTATTAAAGTAATTTTAATGACTGCTTATGGAGAGCTTGATATGATCCAAGAAGCAAAAGATTTAGGAGCTTTAATGCATTTTGCTAAACCGTTTGATATTGATGAAATTCGTCAAGCTGTGAGAAATGAGCTCGCTGTAGAGGCGTAAAAATGAATTTTTTATAAAAAATATGGAAAAAAGCGTTTACATGGACTATTGAGCAGGTGAATACAGTTGAGTTTTTTAGTACAAGTTGTTATCCTATTGAGTGTAGAAAAAAGTCCGGTATGTATATATACATATTTTACCTTATTCTGGTCATACTACCAGCGATAAGAACTTATCGGATACAAAAAACGTTTTTTAGGAGGATTCACCATGCCTTTAGTTTCTATGAAAGAAATGCTAAACAAAGCACTAGAAGGAAAATACGCAGTTGGTCAATTCAACATGAACAACTTAGAGTGGACTCAAGCTATCTTAGCTGCTGCGGAAGAAGAAAAATCTCCTGTAATCCTAGGTGTATCTGAGGGTGCAGCTCGTCATATGACTGGTTTCAAAACAGTTGTAGCTATGGTTAAAGCTTTAATCGAAGAAATGAACATCTCTGTTCCTGTAGCGATTCACCTTGACCATGGTTCAAGTTTCGAAAAATGTAAAGAAGCAATCGATGCAGGTTTCACATCTGTAATGATCGACGCTTCTCACCACCCATTCGAAGAAAACGTTGAAACTACTAAAAAAGTAGTAGAATACGCACACGCTCGTAACGTATCTGTTGAAGCTGAGCTTGGAACAGTTGGCGGACAAGAAGACGACGTAATCGCTGAAGGCGTAATTTACGCTGATCCTGCAGAGTGTAAGCACCTTGTTGAAGCAACAGGTATCGATTGCCTAGCTCCAGCTTTAGGTTCTGTACACGGTCCTTACAAAGGTGAGCCTAACTTAGGATTCGCTGAAATGGAACAAGTTCGTGACTTCACTGGCGTACCTTTAGTATTACACGGTGGTACTGGTATCCCAACTGCTGATATCGTAAAAGCTATCTCTTTAGGTACTTCAAAAATTAACGTAAACACTGAGAACCAAATCGAGTTTACAAAAGCTGTTCGTGAAGTATTAAACAAAGACCAAGAAGTTTACGATCCTCGTAAATTTATCGGACCTGGCCGCGACGCTATTAAAGCAACTGTTGCTGGTAAAATGCGTGAGTTCGGTTCTAACGGTAAAGCGTAAGAATAAAATTCCGTTTTGGAAACCGTCTAGTCTTTTAGACGGTTTCCTTTCGTTGTATAATGAAAGCGTGAACAAGTCTAAAGATTTTATCATTTTGTTTTTGAAATAGAAAATAATGTGCATAGTCCTATTAATAAATGTGATAACGTATCTAAATTGATAAAGTGAATTCGATGAATAGTTAATCTTTATCTTTTTGTATTACAGGAGAAATGAAGATAATGGTTTCCTATTTATTGAGTTTTGGGATGGAAAGTAAGTGAGATTCTTAAGGGGAGCTTTCTATAAAAATATGGAAAGTAAATACATTCACAAGAAGGGAGCTCAATATGGAAAAATTGCTAATTGAAGGCGGAAGAGCTTTAAATGGAACAATTCGCGTGAGTGGTGCAAAGAACAGCGCCGTTGCACTAATTCCAGCGACAATTTTAGCAGATACTCCAGTAACTATTGGTGGTGTTCCTAATATTTCGGACGTGAAAATGTTGGGAGACTTACTAGAGGAAATTGGAGGAAGAGTAACTTATGGACAGGAGGAAGAGATGGTAGTCGATCCCTCTAACATGGTTGCAATGCCTTTACCAAACGGAAAAGTGAAAAAACTGCGTGCTTCTTATTATTTAATGGGTGCGATGCTTGGCCGTTTTAAAAAAGCTGTTATTGGGCTTCCGGGTGGATGTCATTTAGGGCCGAGGCCAATTGATCAGCACATTAAAGGGTTTGAAGCGTTAGGTGCACATGTTACAAACGAACAAGGTGCTATCTATTTAAGAGCAGATGAACTACGTGGTGCACGTATTTATTTAGATGTTGTTAGTGTAGGAGCTACGATTAATATTATGCTAGCAGCTGTGCGCGCGAAAGGTAGAACTGTTATTGAAAACGCAGCAAAAGAACCAGAAATTATTGATGTAGCTACATTGTTAACAAGCATGGGTGCACGTATTAAAGGTGCTGGTACAGATGTAATCCGAATTGATGGTGTGGATTCACTGCATGGTTGTCATCATACGATCATTCCAGATCGTATTGAAGCGGGTACGTATATGATTTTAGGTGCTGCGTCAGGAGGAGAAGTGACAGTTGATAATGTTATTCCTCAACATTTAGAGTCAGTTACGGCGAAGTTAAGAGAAGCTGGTGTCCAAGTTGAAACGAATGATGACCAAATTACAGTGAACGGTAATGGAAGATTAAAAGTAGTTGATATAAAAACGCTTGTATACCCAGGTTTCCCAACAGATTTACAACAGCCATTTACAACACTTTTAACAAAGGCGCATGGAACGGGTGTTGTAACGGATACGATTTACGGCGCACGCTTTAAACACATTGATGAATTACGTCGTATGAATGCACAAATTAAAGTAGAAGGTCGTTCGGCAATTGTAACTGGTCCTGTTTTATTGCAAGGTGCAAAAGTGAAAGCAAGTGATTTACGAGCTGGAGCGGCTCTTGTTATTGCAGGATTAATGGCGGATGGAATTACAGAAGTAACCGGACTTGAGCATATTGATCGAGGCTATGAAAATATAGTAGACAAGCTTAAAGGACTTGGTGCAAACATTTGGCGAGAACAAATGACAAAGCAAGAAATTGAAGAGATGAAGAACGCATAAGTGATACTTCCGCAAGGGGGAAGCGAAGCATCACTACTTGCGGAAGTACACTTTATAGAAAAACACGGTTCACAAAATACGGCAGAAATATAAAGACTTAAAGGAGAGGGATTATTGTGGAAAGAAGTTTATCTATGGAGTTAGTACGTGTAACAGAGGCTGCAGCTTTATCATCAGCGCGTTGGATGGGACGCGGGAAAAAGGATGAAGCAGACGGTGCAGCAACATCAGCTATGCGTGATGTATTTGATACAATTCCGATGAAAGGTACAGTTGTAATTGGTGAAGGTGAAATGGATGAAGCGCCAATGCTATATATCGGAGAAAAATTAGGTACAGGATATGGTCCACGTGTAGACGTTGCAGTTGATCCTTTAGAAGGGACAAATATCGTGGCAGCTGGTGGATGGAATGCTCTTGCTGTTATTGCAATTGCAGATCACGGCAATTTGTTACATGCTCCTGACATGTACATGGATAAAATCGCGGTTGGCCCAGAAGCGGTTGGGGCAGTCGATATTGATGCGCCTATTATTGATAACCTACGTGCAGTTGCGAAAGCGAAAAACAAAGATATTGAAGATGTTGTAGCGACAGTTTTAAACCGTCCACGTCATCAAGCGATTATTGAAGAAATTCGTAAAGCTGGTGCTCGCATTAAATTGATTAATGATGGAGACGTAGCTGGCGCAATTAATACTGCATTTGATCGTACTGGTGTAGATATTTTATTCGGTTCTGGTGGTGCACCTGAGGGTGTATTAGCAGCAGTTGCATTAAAATGTTTAGGCGGCGAGATTCACGGAAAACTATTACCACAAAACGAAGCTGAATTGACGCGTTGCAAAAAGATGGGTATAGAAGACATCAACCGTATCCTTCGCATGGAGGACTTAGTAAAAGGTGACGATGCAATCTTTGCAGCAACAGGTGTAACAGACGGAGAACTATTACGCGGCGTTCAATTTAAAGGTAGCGTAGGAACAACACAATCTCTTGTTATGCGTGCAAAATCAGGCACAGTACGCTTCGTAGATGGACGTCATAGCTTGAATAAAAAACCAAACTTGGTTATTAAATAAAAGGTGGAAGCGGCTTGCTCAGAATCGCAGGGCATTGGAACTCTCGACCTTGAAGCGCTCTTTGCTTCGAGGGAGAGAGTGAAATGACCGGAGATTCTAGCCGCTGGAACTGGATTTAAATAAAAAGCGTAAGCAGCTCGTTCAGAATGGGAGGGGGATGGAGCTCCTGACGTAGAGGCGCTTTTTGCCTCGTAGGAAGAAGTGAAGCCACCGACCATTCTAGCTGCTGAAGCTGGATTAAGTAAAAAGCGTAAGCGGCTTGCTCAGAAGCATAAATGGCCTATTTATCGCCATTTAAAATAGAGTGAGTAGAAAAAAGTAAGAAATATAAAAAGCGAAGACAAACTTTCTTGTCTTCGCTTCTTGTATTTGTGTTCCAACGTATTGATTAAAACTAGATAAAAGGGTTACAATAGTGAATATTACCCTACTTGAACTTATTGCCTTTCATTATTAATTATTTGCCTTCCGTATTTTTTCCCTTTACCCATGTGAAAAGAGAATAACGTTAAAGTGTGGTGTCTGAATGAATTTGTCAATTGCAGCATTAGAAAACATGAAATTAAAAGAGTTATACGAGCTTGCGAAAGAATTTAAGATTTCGTATTATAGCAAATTAACGAAAAAAGAGTTAATTTTTTCTATTTTGAAAGCTCGAGCAGAAAAAGAAGGTTTCTTCTTCATGGAAGGCGTATTAGAAATTATTCAATCAGAAGGATTTGGATTCCTACGTCCTATCAACTATTCTCCAAGCTCAGAAGATATTTATATCTCAGCTTCGCAAATTCGTCGTTTCGATTTACGTAATGGAGACAAAGTTTCTGGTAAAGTACGACCTCCGAAAGAAAATGAACGCTATTTTGGGTTATTACAAGTTGAAGCTGTAAACGGAGATGATCCAGATTCAGCAAAAGAGCGTGTGCATTTCCCTGCATTAACACCATTATACCCAGATCGCCAAATGAAGTTGGAAACGGAACCGAAAAAGTTACCGACACGCATCATGGATTTAATTGCACCAGTTGGATTTGGACAACGTGGTTTAATTGTCGCGCCTCCAAAGGCTGGTAAAACAAGTCTATTAAAAGAAATCGCACACAGTGTTACAACAAATCATCCGGAAGCGGAATTAATTGTACTTTTAATTGATGAGCGTCCAGAGGAAGTAACAGACATTGAACGTTCTGTTAAAGGAGATGTTGTAAGTTCTACTTTTGATGAAGTACCAGAAAATCATATTAAAGTAGCGGAACTTGTGTTGGAACGTGCAATGCGTCTTGTAGAGCACAAAAAAGATGTTATCATTTTAATGGATAGTATTACCCGTTTAGCGCGAGCTTACAACCTTGTTATTCCGCCAAGTGGTAGAACATTATCGGGTGGTATCGACCCAGCTGCCTTCCATAGACCGAAGCGCTTCTTCGGAGCTGCACGTAATATTGAAGAAGGCGGTAGCTTAACTATTTTAGCAACAGCGCTTGTTGATACAGGATCTCGTATGGACGATGTAATTTACGAAGAATTTAAAGGAACTGGAAATATGGAACTTCACTTAGATCGTTCATTAGCTGAGCGTCGTATCTTCCCGGCAATTGATATTCGTCGTTCTGGTACACGTAAAGAAGATCTATTAATTCCGAAAGAACATTTAGACAAGTTGTGGGGTATTCGTAAAACAATGCGTGATACACCAGACTTTGTTGAAAGTTTCTTACGTAAACTTCGTCAAACAAAGACAAATGAAGAATTTTTACAAAACATTGTTGCAGATTCGAAAAGATATGTAACAACTAAGTAAAGGGAAAAGATTGGGACTCGCTTATTTTGTGGTAAGCGAGTTTTTTATGTTTTTTTAGGTGATGTTAAAGAGATATGAGTGGAAGGATATTGGTTGATTATAGTTGGAGTTGAATGAGTCGCGTACGCTTTTAAATGATATCCAGTTCCGACGGCTAGCTCTTCGTGTCTAAGAACTTCCGCTACTTAAGGTGAAAAGCACCTTTTGTACGAAAGAACCTTAGCTGGTCAGAGCTGAAAGAGCCACTTGTGCTTTTAATGGTATCCAGCTCCAGCGGCTAGAATCTCCGGTCATTTCACTCTCTCACTCGAAGCAACAAGCGCTTCAAGGCCGAGAGTTCCAATGCCCTGCGATTCTGAACGAGCCGCTTGCGCTTTTAAATTGTATCCAGTTCCGGTGGCTAGCTCTTCGCATCTAAGAACCTTCCGCCCGAAAGGTAAAAAGCACCTTTAGGTCGAAAGAACCTTAGCTGGTCAGAGCTGAAAGAGCCACCTCCACTTTAAATTTAAAAAGACAAAAACAGGTAGTTGCAAAATGAAGTTAGCCTTGTTATAATTTCATCATATGTGTTTCATCAATATAGTTGTGTATGCAGCTGAAGATGAAAAACTCTGTTTCGAAAATGATTCAGGGCGGAAGGAGATGAAAAGAATGAAAGCAGGAATTCACCCAGATTACAAGAAAGTTGTATTCATGGACACAAACACAGGCTTCAAATTCTTAAGCGGATCTACTAAAGGATCTAACGAAACTGTTGAGTGGGAAGATGGTAACACTTATCCATTACTAAAAGTTGAGATCAGTTCTGATTCTCACCCATTCTACACTGGACGTCAGAAGTTTGCTACTGCAGACGGACGCGTTGACCGCTTCAATAAGAAATACGGTATTAAGTAATAAAAACATAAAACAGGCAAGTGTATCTATTCGCTTGTCTGTTTTTTTTGCGAAAATATTATACCTTTACCCTACTTTTAGCTAAAAAGTAGATGAAAGGAGAGCTTCATGTACTTAATAAATCAAAATGGCTGGATTGAAGTGATTTGCGGTAGTATGTTTTCTGGCAAATCAGAAGAGCTAATCCGCCGTGTGCGTCGTACGCAATTTGCAAAACAACATGCAATTGTATTTAAACCATGTATTGATAATCGTTATAGTGAAGAAGATGTTGTATCACATAATGGATTAAAGGTAAAAGCAGTTCCTGTTTCAGCTTCAAAGGATATATTTGAACATATTACAGAAGAGCTGGATGTTATTGCAATCGATGAGGTGCAATTTTTTGATGGGGACATTGTGGAAGTGGTGCAAGTATTAGCAAATCGTGGCTATCGTGTCATTGTAGCTGGTTTAGACCAAGATTTCCGTGGTCTACCATTTGGACAAGTTCCTCAGCTGATGGCGATTGCTGAACATGTAACAAAACTACAAGCAGTATGTTCTGTATGTGGATCTCCAGCAAGTCGTACACAACGATTAATTGATGGAGAGCCAGCGGCATTCGATGATCCGATTATTTTAGTTGGAGCTTCAGAATCATATGAACCACGTTGTCGTCATTGTCATGCAGTTCCTGCAAACAAAGATAAGTAAAACTCGCTGTGTAGGGCGGGTTTTTTTCGGAATAGAGAGAGTGGGCGCTGCAAGCCGCTTGCACTTTTAAATATATCTAGTTCCGGTGGCTAGCTCTTCGCATCTAAGAACCTTCCGCCCGAAAGGTAAAAAGCACACCTGTAGGTCGAAAGAACCTTAGCTGGTCAGAGCTGAAAGAGCCACCTGCACTTTTAAATATATTATCTAGCTCCAGCGGCTAGAATCTCCGGCCATTTCACTCTCTCGCTCGAAGCAAAAAGCGCTTCAAGGTCGAGAGTTCTAAATAGCCTGCGATTCTGAGCAAGCCGCTTGCGCTTTTAAATATAATTTGCGTTTTTTTGAGTAAGTACCATATACTATTTGTATTAGATACTAGGATGTAGAGGTGAATGATGTGTTAGATCGTTTGCAAGCTGTTGAAAATCGTTATGAGAAGTTAAATGAATTGTTAAGTGACCCAGAGGTTATTAGTGATACAAATAAGCTTCGTGAATATTCAAAGGAACAATCTGATATACAGGAAACGGTAGAGGTGTATCGTGAGTATAAAGATGTTCGTGAGCAATTAAAAGATGCGAAAGCAATGTTAGAAGATAAGTTAGACGCTGAGATGCGTGAAATGGTAAAAGAAGAGGTTTCTGAATTGGAAGGGCAAGATAAAACGTTATCAGAGCGTCTGAAAATTTTACTTGTTCCAAAAGACCCTAATGATGATAAGAACGTTATCGTTGAGGTTCGTGGAGCTGCTGGTGGCGACGAGGCAGCTTTATTTGCTGGTGACTTATACCGTATGTATAGCCGTTACGCTGAGGTACAGGGCTGGAAAACGGAGATTATTGAGGCTAGCTATACAGAGTTAGGTGGATATAAAGAGATTATCTTTATGATTAACGGTAAAGGTGCTTTCGCGAAGCTGAAATTCGAGAATGGTGCGCACCGTGTACAACGTGTTCCTGAAACGGAATCTGGTGGCCGTATTCATACATCTACAGCAACTGTAGCTGTATTACCAGAGGCAGAAGAAGTAGAAATTGATATTCATGAGAAAGATGTTCGTGTTGATACATTCGCTTCTAGTGGTCCTGGTGGACAGAGCGTTAATACAACGATGTCAGCGGTACGTTTAACGCATTTACCGACTGGTGTAGTTGTATCATGTCAGGATGAGAAGTCACAAATTAAGAATAAAGAAAAAGCGATGAAAGTATTACGCGCACGTGTTTATGATAAGTTTAGACAAGAAGCACAAGCTGAGTATGATCAAAACCGTAAACAAGCTGTTGGTACAGGTGATCGTTCAGAGCGTATTCGTACGTATAACTTCCCGCAAAACCGTGTTACAGACCATCGAATCGGTTTAACGATTCAAAAGCTAGATCAAATCTTACAAGGTAAGTTAGATGATTTCATCAATGCCTTAGTGATGGAAGATCAGGCTCAAAAGATGGAGGCAGCTGAGTAATGCGTGTCTATGAAGCCCTGAAATGGGCTTCTTCTTTTTTACAGGAAAATGGACGAGATGAAAATGCGGGAGAAATTGTCCTTTGTCATGTATTAAAGGTGAACCGAACAGGATTACTTATGAATATGCGTGAAGAAATAACTGTGGAACAAGAAACAAACTTTACAGAGTTTATCCACAAGCATGTAGAAGGTATTCCGATTCAATATATGATTGGTTATGAAATGTTTTATGGACGATCGTTCTTTGTGAATGAAGAAGTATTAATACCAAGACCGGAAACAGAAGAGCTTATAGTAGGAGTATTAGAAAGAATCGAGCGCCATTTTGGTGATGAGAAACTACATGTAGCAGATATCGGTACGGGTAGCGGAGCGATTTCGATTACACTTGCTTTAGAAAATAAAAATCTTCATGTGTATACGGTAGATATTGCGCAGGAGTCGATTGAAGTTGCAAAAGAAAATGCAAAAACTTTGGGTGCAGAAGTAACGTTCTATCATGGTGATTTATTATCACCATTTTATAAAACAGGTCAAAAGTTAGATGTTGTTGTTTCAAATCCTCCATATATACCGGAAGAAGACTGGCGTGGTCTTTCTCCTGTAGTGAAAGAGCATGAGCCAAAGAGAGCGCTTGTTGGCGGGGAAGACGGATTAGATTTCTATCGCCGTTTTATGGAAGAGTTGCCGAATGTGTTACAGAAAAAAGCAATTGTGGCGTTTGAAATTGGAGTAGGGCAAGGTGAGGACGTGAAGGGGCTGTTACAACAAGCTTTCCCACATGCTCATGTTGAGGTTGTTTTTGATATTAATGGAAAAGATCGTATGGTATTTGCAGAGATGGAGTAAGGTTCACGCCTTACTCTATTTTTTGTGCAAAAATTTATATAGATTTTGAATTTAATAGTTTAGAAAGATGAAAGTCTGTCCACACTGTTTGTAGAAGGGACGGTGGAGGAAATGAAAAAACAAGTTATTGCTTATCTTCTTCTATTATTAATTGGTGCACAGTTGCTTGTGCAGTTTGGATATATGAAAGCTGATGCGAAAGGGCCTTCAGTTATTCCGAAAGAGGCCGTTCGATTACGGATTTTAGCAAATAGTGATTCAGATAAAGATCAGGCGTTAAAGCGCAAAGTGCGTGATGAAGTAAAAGCGCAAATTGATGGATGGGTAGCGGATTTAACTTCATTTGAAGAGGCGCGTAAAGTCATTCAAAGTCATATTCCAGAAATCGAAAAAACAGTGGCCAATACGTTGAAAAAAGAAGGAAGTAAAGATTCATTTCAAGTGAAATTCAGTAAGAATGTAAAGTTTCCTACAAAGGTATATGGGAATTTTATTTATCCAGCAGGGGAATATGAGGCAGTATTGATTACAATTGGAGAAGGTGAAGGGGCAAACTGGTGGTGTGTATTGTTTCCACCGATGTGTTTCTTAGATTTTTCAAGTGGTACAGCTGTAAGGAAAGAAGAACATGTTGTGAAGGCTGAATCTCCTGAAGAGGAGCAGGTAAAACAAATAGATGAGGAAGTAGTAGATACAGAAGAGAAAAAAGAGGATGAGGTGAAAGAAAAGAAAGTTGTAAAGCAGGAAGTCGCAAAAAAAGTAACAGCTTCTGAAAAGAAAGTAGTAAAAAATGAAACGAAAGTAGAAGAACAATCTGTAAGTAAAGAGGAAACAAAAACTGTGGAAAAAGTGGAGAAACCTGTGGAACAAAAACAAGATAAACAAAATGAGTATGTAAAAGTAGAGGAGGAAGAAGAAAAGCCGGAAGTTAAGTTATTTATTGTAGAGGCTTTTACATCTTTATTCTCTAAATAGTACTATTAGTAGATCCCTTCTCATATATAAAAAAGAGGAGGGATTTACTATGAAGAAGGTATATTTTGCGACGAAAGCAGATGTGGAAAGATTGCATTCTTTTTTCGGACAAGCTAATAAAAAAGATGATAAAATAAATGAGTTGTACGCGCAATTTATGATTTTGGAAGAGGCGGAAGAAATACGGGCTGTCATTGGATATGAACAAAGTGAAGAAAACGCACTTATTCGTTCTTGTTTATTCACACCTAATGTGGATAAACAGACTTTCTTATATTTTTTTGAAATGTTTTTGCAGTATATGAAAGAAAAAAATATTCGACAACTGTACTTACTAACAAATCATCCACAATCTATAACAATCTTTCAGTTTTTTGACTTTGTTACTATAGAGAAAGAAAACGTACCAGAGGGAATTCGACAGTTAGAACACTTTTGTAAAAATATAAAAGAGCCAAATGCAATAATACTAAATTGTCAGCTATTCACAAAGTTATCCACGGATTAATTAGGTTTATCCACATTTTGTGGATAAACCTTGTTTGTCTTTTGGATAAATCTCATAGTAAACTAAAAATAGACAAGTATTTCAGGGTAGAAAAGGACGTGGGAAAAAATGCATACAAATATGTGGGTTGTGGATAATGTTGTGGAAAGAAAAAAATATTATCCACAGTTACAAGAAGCAGCAAAATTATTAAGGGAAAACGAGGCGATTGCCTTCCCTACAGAAACGGTATATGGACTAGGCGCAAACGCTATGAATGATGAAGCAATCGCGAAAATTTTTGAAGCGAAAGGAAGACCGAGTGATAATCCACTTATTGTTCACATCGGTACAAAATCGCAATTAGATGGGATTGTGAAGGAAATTCCGCCAGTCGCGGAGAAGTTAATGGAGCATTTTTGGCCAGGTCCGTTAACAATTATTTTACCTAGAAAAGAAGGAATTTCAGAGAAGGTGACGGCAGGACTTAATACAGTTGGAGTAAGAATGCCTGATCATCCAGTAGCGCTTGCTCTCATTGAAGAGGCAAATGTACCTGTTGCAGCACCGAGTGCAAATCGTTCTGGGCGTCCAAGTCCGACGCTAGCGTCTCATGTATATGAAGATTTAAATGAGAAAATCGCAGGTATTGTAGATGGTGGTGCAACCGGAGTAGGTGTTGAATCAACTGTAATTGATTGTACGAGCACTATTCCGACGATATTACGCCCAGGCGGGATTACGAAGGAACAATTGGAAGCGGTGATTGGTACGGTTTCTTTAGATCCGGCTTTAAAGGATGAGAAAGAAAAACCGAAATCACCTGGAATGAAATATACACATTATGCACCGAAAGCGCCACTTAGTATTGTTGAAGGATCACGTGAGTTTATTCAGCACCTTGTGGATGAGAAGAAGGAAGAAGGATTCAAGGTGGGCGTATTAACGACAGAAGAGTATCAGCATATATATAGCGCGGATGTTATATTATCTTGTGGTGTTCGAAGTGATTTAGCTAGCGTTGCGACTAAATTATATGATGTACTTAGAACGTTTGATGCAAGTGAAGTGGATGTTATTTTTAGCGAATCATTCCCGAATGAAGGAATAGGAAATGCAATTATGAATCGCTTAACAAAAGCGGCAGGACATCATATTATTACTGAATGATAAGGTAAGATTAGCAAACAGAATATTTCTCCTCGGATAAGCATATTGTGAAGTAGCACGTCCGAGGAGGGACATGAATGACGTTTGAACAGCTACTACCTTTAATAATTATGGCATTCGCCTTAGGAATGGATGCGTTCTCGGTGAGTCTTGGTATGGGGATGATGACCTTAAAGGTAAGACAAATCCTGTATATCGGTATGACGATAGGGATTTTTCATATTATCATGCCATTTATAGGGATGGTATTAGGTCGTTTTTTATCAGAGAAGTATGGAGATATTGCACATTTTGCAGGTGCTATTTTACTAATTGGACTAGGATTCTATATTGTATATTCCTCTATTTTGGAGAATGAAGAGACTAGAACGGCTCCTATTGGAATTAGCTTATTCGTATTTGCATTTGGCGTTAGTATAGATAGTTTTTCAGTAGGGCTTAGTCTTGGTATTTACGGAGCACAGACAATTATTACGATATTACTTTTTGGATTTGTTAGTATGTTATTAGCATGGATTGGTTTATTAATTGGTAGACATGCGAAAGATATGCTCGGTACATATGGTGAGATAGTAGGTGGTATCATTCTGGTTGGATTTGGATTATATATCCTTTTTCCTATATAATTTTATGTAGGAGGGAATTATGAACAAGCTATTGGAATGGTATGTTAAGTTTTTAACCTTCTTTCCTCGATGGCTAAGAAGACTTATAATTTTGGGTATTATTTTGCAAATTTCGATGTTAGGTTGGATTAAGTTAATTCGTGAATGGTGAGATAGTTCCTTTCTGTGCATATTTTGTTTGTACTATATTTATTGCACTAAAAATTACAGATATAGAAAGGATGAGATGAATGACGAGATTGAAGCAAGTTTTTGGTATTATTATTAGTTTTTTTGTTTTTTGGTTTAGTATGCTCGGTGTACAGATGTTTGCTGAGTTTTTAGATATTGAGTCATTGAAGTTTGTTGCGGGAAAAACGGAGGCAGCGCGTGCTTTTTATTCTCCGTACCCGTTTTTAATTGTTTTTCTTATTACGCTGCTTTCCCTATACTTCTTCGTAATTAAGCTAGGGAAACCGAAAAAAGAGAAAATGCCTACTTTAGAAGAGAAGAAGGAAGAATTACAATAAAAAATCCCCTGCTATTTAGCAGGGGATTTTTATGTTTAAGTGATAGAAGTAATTGAGCCGCCTTTACTTTTAGATAATATCCAGCTTCAGCGGCTAGAATGGTCGGTGGCTTCGCGTCTTCCTGCGAGGCAAAAAGCGCCTCTACGTCAGAAGCTCCATCCTCCTCCCATTCTGGGCGAGCCCCTTCCGCTTTTAGATAATATCCAGCTCCAGCGGCTAGGATCTCCGGTCATTTCGCTCTCTCGCATGAAGCAAAAAGCGCTTCAAGGTCGAGAGCTCCAATGCCCTGCGATTCTGAACGAGCCGCTTTCGCTTTTAAACTGGCCTCACTAATTCAAATTGTTCTCCTAGTTTTGCGTAGTTGTGTCCTGCTAGGCGGCTTACTGGTTTTAGTCCTTCTGCATGAATGCGTCCATTTTCGTATAGGTGTTCTGCGACGTGGAAACGAACGACGCGTCCGATTAGTAGATCGCAAGCTGGTGAGTCTTCTGTTCCACCAAGAGGAATTGCGCGTTCTAGTACGCATTCCATTCGAATATTTGCTTCTTTTACACCTGGAACGGAGATGACATCACTTTCAATTGGTGTTAGTTTTGCTAGTTCAATTTCACTTTCATTTGGCGGGAGATTAGCTGCTGTTTCGTTAATTGCCGCTACATATGATTCATCAGAGATATGTACGACGAATTCCCCTTTTTCAATTGCGTTTCGGGAAGTGTCCTTTCTTTCTCCAGCTTTTCGTTGTACAGAAACTGAGATAAGTGGTGGATTAGCAGCGACAATATTGAAATAACTATATGGTGCTCCGTTTAATACGCCATCTTTTGTTACAGAAGTAACGAATGCGACAGGGCGTGGAATGATACTTCCTGTTAATAATTTGTAATTCTCTTTTTCCGATTGTTCATTTGGATTAATGGATAACATGCTTGAAATCCCCTTTCTAAATATGACGACTTATTGTTTGTTTACAAGATGTTAGTGGAAAACTCCTGCTGAAAATAATATTTTTATTACATAAAAAGAACTTACTTCAACTACAATGAAGTAAGTTCCGTCTAAATAATCTCGAATTCAAGATAAAAATTATAATAAAACGTATGCACCAGGTCCGATTAAAGCTACCCCGATAGCAACGGCGATTAACATTAAGTTGTATTCATATCCGTTTTGGGTTACCCAGTAACCATTTTTTCCGTGAACAGTGAAGATTGCCATTAACATTGTTCCAACGATAAATAATGAACCAATTGCAGTGAAAATACCTGATGCGAATAAGAAACCACCTAATAATTCAGTTGCGCCAGCCATAAATGCCATGAATACACCAGGGCGTAAACCGATTGATTCCATCCAGCCACCTGTTCCTTTTAAACCGTAACCGCCGAACCAGCCAAATAATTTTTGAGCACCATGACCCATGAATGTAATACCTATAATAAGACGAATAATAAGAAGACCGAAATCCATCATTTTTGAAACCTCCTAAAAGTTATTAACTTACCTTATGTAAGTAATAATAAAATAGTTACTTACTTTAGTCAAGCGGATTTTGAAAAAAGTTTGAAATTAATTTTACAAATTAACGACAAAAAATAAAATGCAGTAAAGACCTCTAGACAAGTCGGGTGAAAAAAGAGAAAATATAAGTAGAAGTTAATTTTCTTATTGTTATTCAGACAATCAGAATTGACTGGAATTTTGCAAAGAGCTACAATAAGAGTCTATTAGTAATGACGTAATTTATTTCGAAAGCGTTTTTACAGTATAATATTCGAAGTATGAAGTCTTACATGTATCCCGAGCTTTACTAGGGATTGCCCTATAAACTTTTAGGTAAATTATAAGGAGGACTATCCTATGTTTAAAAAATTATTCGGTCTTGGTTCAAAAACAAATGAAGAAACAATCGTAGCTCCATTAACTGGAGCAGTGAAAAATATTGAAGAAGTACCAGATCCAGTATTCGCAGGTCGTATGATGGGTGACGGTGTTGCAATCGATCCTACTGAAGGTGTAGTTGTATCTCCAGTTGATGGTGAAATCGTACAATTATTCCACACGAAACATGCTATCGGAATTAAAGCGAAAAACGGTACAGAAATTTTAATCCACGTTGGATTAGAAACTGTAAAAATGGAAGGCGAAGGTTTCGAAGCTCATGTTTCTGAAGGCCAAGCTGTAAAAGCTGGAGATAAATTAATCTCATTCGACTTAGAATTAATTCGTGAAAAAGCGAAAAGCACAATTACTCCAATCGTTATTACAAATACAGATGCAGCTGAGTCTATTAAGACAACTGTAGGCGTAACAGCTACAAAAGGTTCAACAGAAGTAATGAAAGTTACAATGAAATAATTATTGTATAAGAGGAATCCGTTTCGTATGAAATGGATTCCTTATTTTGTTTTGTAGTACGCTTACTATGTATGTTAAAATACCCTAGGCACTTGGAAATAGGGTTTCACATATATGTGGATAAGGCGCATTTTCTTAGAAAAAATATAAGAGAAATGCGCCTTTTGTATATTCACATTTCTTTTGTTCTATTCTTATGTACGTTATGATAAAAGGTAGGAAAAGAAGAAAAGGGGTGGGTTTGGATGAAACGATTGTTATTTATTTGCACTGGAAATACATGCCGTAGCCCGATGGCTGAAGCGTTACTTCGTCATCATGGAGAAGGTAAGTTTGAAGTGCAATCTGCTGGTGTTTTCGCCTATCCTGGAAGTGATGCGTCGGTACATGCAAAGGAAGCTTTAGCTGAAAAAGGAATTACAATCGATCATGCCGCGCAGCAAGTAAACGAAGCTTTGCTTGATTGGGCTGATATGGTAGTAACAATGACGGAAAATCATAGGCAAATTGTCCTTGGTCATTATCCGAGCGTTGAAAAGAAAGTGGATACATTATATGGAGTAACTGAGGGGATAAGTAAAGATATTTCAGATCCATTTGGCGGTTCACTTTCTACTTATAAAGAAACGTTAGAAGAGATGGAAAAACTTGTACAAACTTTACTGAAAAAACATTCAGAAGGTTGATGTTTCGTGTATAATACGATATTGGAGATCACTTCGTACCATTAAGGTATCGAGTGAGAAATGAAGATAATTGATTGAAACTTTGGAGGGGTAAAAATGAAAGTAGTAGTAGCATCTGATCACGGCGGTATGAATATCCGTAAAGAACTTGTAAGTTTATTAGAAGAGTTAAATATTGAATATATTGATTTAGGTTGTGAATGTGAAGCTGGTTCTGTTGATTACCCTGATTTTGCGTTTCCAGCAGCGGAAATGGTAGCGAATGGCGAAGTAGATCGTGGTATTTTAGTTTGTGGGACAGGCATCGGTATGTCAATTGCTGCAAACAAAGTAAATGGTATTCGTTGTGCGTTAGTTCATGATACGTTCAGCGCGAGAGCAACGAGAGAGCATAATGACACTAACATGTTAGCAATGGGCGAGCGTGTAATTGGTGCTGGTCTAGCTCGTGACATCGCAAAAATTTGGTTAACAACTGACTATGAAGGTGGCCGTCACGAAAACCGCGTAGGAAAAATTAAAACATACGAAGCAAAGTAATAGATTCTAACTAGAAGTAGTATGAAATATAATTTGGTGAACCAACCTGTGAAAGGAAGAGGCGTAATGACAGAAATCGTAAAGGTAAGAGAACAGCTACAAATTTCGCTTTCTGATTTCCAAGAACAAGCTTCATTACAAAGTGGTCAAATTTTTGTAGTTGGGTGTAGTACGAGCGAAGTGCTAGGAGAGAAAATTGGAACATCAGGAACGATGGAAGTAGCAGAGGCGATTTTTTCTGAATTAAAACAATTTCAAGAGCAAACAGGTATTGAGTTGGCGTTTCAATGTTGTGAGCATTTAAACCGTGCTTTAGTAGTTGAGAGTGAGTTGGCAATGAAATATCACTTTGAAATTGTAACAGTTACGCCTGTTAGATCAGCAGGTGGTGCATTAGCAACATATGCTTATCATAATTTGAAAGATCCGGTAGTAATTGAGTTTATTAAAGCGGATGCGGGAATGGATATTGGTGATACATTTATCGGTATGCATTTAAAGCATGTAGCTGTTCCGGTTCGTACAAGTGTGAAGGAAATTGGAAGTGCGCATGTAACGATGGCAACAACACGTGGAAAACTAATTGGTGGAGCACGTGCTGTTTATGCGGCGGCTGAAGAGACTATCATTTGCCGTTAAAGTTGCACATTATCCTACGAACGAGGTATGTTGTCTGACTTTATCATAGAAGAAAGAAAAGACCGATTTTCGGTCTTTTTTTTCTTTTATGATAAAGAAAGTCATGTTAGAATGTAGTTGAAAACATGAAGGTTCGAAAGAATTACAACCTGAATTTTCGTTTTTTCTGAATAAATGAGAAAAAACTATTGGGAATCGATGTAATTCGTTCAGAAAAGGGGGATTTTGGTGGATCATTTAAAACGTCAAGATGAAAAGGTATTTGCTGCAATTGAGGCAGAACTAGGAAGACAGCGTTCAAAGATTGAGTTAATTGCTTCGGAAAACTTCGTAAGTGAAGCAGTAATGGAGGCACAAGGTTCTGTTTTAACGAATAAGTATGCTGAAGGATATCCTGGAAAACGTTACTATGGTGGCTGTGAGCACGTAGACGTAGTAGAAGATATCGCACGTGATCGCGCGAAAGAAATTTTTGGTGCAGAGCATGTAAATGTTCAACCGCATTCTGGTGCGCAAGCGAACATGGCAGTATACTTCACGATTTTAGAGCAAGGCGATACAGTACTTGGTATGAATTTATCTCATGGTGGTCACTTAACACACGGAAGCCCTGTTAACTTCAGTGGAGTACAATATAATTTCGTAGAATATGGCGTGGATGCTGAATCTCACCGTATTAATTACGATGATGTATTAGCAAAAGCGAAAGAACATAAACCAAAATTAATCGTTGCAGGTGCAAGTGCATATCCTCGTGTTATCGATTTCAAACGATTCCGTGAGATTGCAGATGAAGTGGGTGCATACTTTATGGTTGATATGGCACATATCGCTGGTTTAGTAGCTGCTGGTTTACATCCAAACCCAGTACCACATGCACATTTCGTTACAACGACAACACATAAAACATTACGTGGTCCACGTGGTGGTATGATTTTATGTGAAGAGCAATTTGCAAAACAAATTGATAAATCAATCTTCCCTGGTATTCAAGGTGGTCCACTTATGCACGTAATCGCTGCAAAAGCTGTTGCATTTGGTGAGACACTACAAGATGAGTTTAAAACATATGCACAAAATATCATTAATAATGCGAATCGTTTAGCTGAAGGCCTTCAAAAAGAAGGACTTACACTTGTTTCTGGAGGAACAGATAATCATTTAATTTTAATTGATGTTCGTAACTTAGAAATCACAGGTAAAGTAGCAGAGCACGTATTAGATGAAGTTGGTATTACAGTGAACAAAAATACAATTCCATTTGAAACAGCAAGCCCATTTGTAACAAGCGGTGTACGTATCGGTACGGCAGCTGTAACATCTCGTGGTTTCGGTTTAGAAGAAATGGATGAAATTGCGTCACTTATTGCTTATACATTAAAAAATCATGAAAATGAAGCTGCATTAGAAGAAGCACGTAAGCGTGTAGAAGTGTTGACGAGCAAATTCCCAATGTACACAGATCTATAATAGATTGAAGAAGACTGCTGAGACGTAATTGTTTTGGCAGTCTTTTTTTTTGGACATATATTCTTCTTTAAGTATGTATACAAATGATGAATAAATTTTGGCGATATAATGAAGGATACAGCTCCCATAATTGGTAAAGATACTAGATAGATTCATTGTAAAATCATGATTTTGCCAAATTTGCCCTTGAATATTAGTAGCGTTTTCTTTACAATCGTAAATAGTGTAAAAAAGCGTGCAAACGCATGAATATCATCTAAAGGAGAGATTCACATGGGAAAACTGTATGTATTTGATCACCCGTTAATTCAACATAAGATTACATATATTCGCGATAAGAATACAGGTACGAAAGATTTTCGTGAATTAGTGGACGAAGTAGCAAGCTTAATGGCTTTCGAAATTACTCGCGATCTTCCACTTAAAGACATTGAAATTGAAACACCTGTAAGCAAAGCGACAACAAAAGTGATCGCTGGTAAAAAACTTGGTTTAATTCCGATTTTACGTGCAGGTTTAGGCATGGTTGATGGAATTCTGAAATTAATTCCAGCAGCAAAAGTAGGACACGTTGGTTTATACCGTGACCCTAAAACATTGCAACCGGTAGAATACTATGTGAAACTTCCAACGGATGTAGAAGAGCGTGACTTTATCGTACTAGATCCGATGCTAGCAACAGGTGGTTCTGCAGCTGAAGCAATTAACTCTCTGAAAAAGCGCGGTGCAAAACAAATTAAATTAATGTGTATCGTTGCAGCTCCAGAAGGAGTAAAAGTAGTACAAGAAGAACATCCTGATGTTGATATTTATGTAGCAGCATTAGATGAGAAATTAAATGACCACGGATATGTAGTACCAGGTCTTGGTGATGCTGGTGACCGTTTATTCGGAACGAAGTAAGACAACTGACGAGAGGGGATTCCCCTCTCGTTTTTTTGCGCCTCGCTGAAGTAGGGGAGGGGATAAATATACATAGTATATACAACATAAGTTGCATACACATCACATATAATATAGAAGTCTTACGTCTAAAGAGCACTATATTATGGAAGGAAAGCGTTATATCTTAAAAATATAATAGTGACAAACTTGTGAACATTACCTTCTATTATAAAGAGAAAACTGTTAGAAATTGCATATCCCTAACCAGTATTTAGAAGGGGAACGTTTTCATTTTTGGGAGGAAATGACTAATACTCAAATTTTTTGATTTTTTACGATTTCTCGTTGACACTGTTAATACCCTATTGTATGCTAACAACGGGGATAGATGGTAGGGCTTTCAGTGACAAAAATACATCCATTCCGTGACGAAAATGTAAACTTTTTATTTTGTATAGGATTTATGCAAAAAAATGAGTTATTATTAACACATCGTGAATGAGGGTTACATATTGGAGGGATGAATCCTTGCAAAAAAACGATCGCAGCCATATAAAAGCTTATGCTTTAATGTCAGGTATTCTTGCTCAGTTAGTCGGTTCTATTCTTGTTGGAATCTTTGGTGGGCAGTGGATTGATAATAAGGTTGGAACGTTTCCATTGTTTCTTATTATAGGGTTATTACTCGGGTTAGGAACAGGGGTATACGCAATGATTCGACTCATTCGACATTACTATTCGGGAGAGCAATGATGATAGACGTACATGGACTTGTCCAAAGACAAAAGAAATATATGTACTACTTGCTTGCGCTTCTAGTGCTAGGATGGGGATTTACCTCTTACAAGGATGTATTTCTTGGGCTGATTATCGGAACGATTTTCAGTTTTCTTAGTTTGCGCATCATTGCACGTAGAACAGACAAGCTATTAGATCGCGTGACAAATGGAGAAAACGTGAAGTTTAAGGCGACAGCTGTAAGTACATATTCAAGGTTCGCGACGATTGGGTTATTAATTTTATTTGCAGCCAAATATCAAGAGTTAATTGCGATGTGGGGCCTAGGTGTAGGATTGCTGACAGGATACCTTGTCATGATCATAGATTTTCTTTATTTAGAGTATAAGAGCAGGGAAGAGAGGTGAATTACTAGTGGAACACGGTAAATTAGTTGAATTTCTAGGTTTAACGTTCGATTTGTCATCAGTGATGATGGTTACTGTAGCAGCAGTTATTGTTTTCGTAATCGCTGTTATTGGAACTCGCAGTTTAGCTCTTCGCCCAACAGGAATGCAAAATTTCATGGAATGGGTGTTTGACTTCGTGAAAGGGATTATCAATAGTACGATGGACTGGAAAACAGGTGGACGATTCTTAACGCTTGGCGTTACGCTTATCATGTTTATCATCGTATCGAACTTCCTTGGTTTACCATTCATGTATTCAACAGTTGAGGCTGGCGAACATATTGCATGGTGGAGATCACCAACGTCTGATCCAGCAGTTACATTAACATTAGCCGTGATGGTAGTTACCCTCACCCATTATTATGGAATTAAGATGAAGGGTACGAAAGAATACGTTAAAGGTTATTTCCAACCTATGAAATTCTTATTCCCATTAAAGGTTATTGAGGAGTTTGCTAACACATTAACGTTAGGTCTTCGTTTATTCGGTAACATTTATGCAGGTGAGATCTTATTAGGATTACTTGCTAAGTTAGGCGGGACGACAGTCCTTGGAGCATTAGGTGCGCTTGTACCGATGTTAGCATGGATGGGATTCAGCGTATTCGTTGGTTCAATCCAGTCGTTTATTTTCGTAATGTTAACGATGGTTTATATGGCTCATAAAGTAAGCCATGACCATTAATATAATTTAAGTAAGAAAAAATTTATTTTTTTATAATACAAAGGAGGACAAATTAAATGAGTTTAGGTGTAATCGCAGCTGCAATTGCAATTGGTTTATCAGCATTAGGTGCAGGTATTGGTAACGGTCTTATCGTATCACGTACAATCGAAGGTGTTGCTCGTCAACCAGAATTAAAAGGCGCACTTCAAACAATTATGTTCATCGGGGTTGCTTTAGTTGAGGCACTTCCAATCATCGGTGTAGTTATTGCTTTCATCGTAATGAACAAATAAGGGAGACTCCCCTTACATAGATGGCGAAGAGTGTTTTTTGAACTTTCTTCGCCATTGCTTTATGAACGAAACGTATGTCTTTTTTTTTCATATGATCAATTTAGATATTTTGAAGGGAGTGAATCCTTGTGCCAACTTTATTATTAGGGGCTGCCATTCCATTTGGAACGATTGCTTATACATTGTTCATTTTCTTACTTCTATTAGTAATGCTACGCAAATTTGCGTGGGGTCCTTTAATGGGAATTATGAAAGAACGTGAAGAGCATGTTACTAATGAAATCGACGCTGCAGAAAGAAGTAACGCTGAGGCGAAGAAGTTAGTAGAAGAACAACGTGAAATGTTAAAACAATCACGTGTTGAAGCACAAGAGTTAATCGAAAGAGCGAAAAAACAAGCTGTAGATCAAAAAGATGTTATTGTTGCTGCTGCAAAAGAAGAAGCAGAATCAATTAAAGCATCTGCTGTACAAGAAATTCAACGCGAAAAAGAGCAAGCGATTGCTGCTTTACAAGAACAAGTTGCTTCTTTATCTGTTCAAATTGCTTCTAAAGTAATTGAAAAAGAATTAAAAGAAGAAGATCAAGTGAAGTTAATTCGCGATTATATTAAAGAAGTAGGAGAAGCGCGATGAGCAATGGGATTGTAGCAAAACGTTATGCTGTCGCTCTTTTTAAAATTGCTAAAGAAAAACACGTATTAGAAATGTTTGAAGAGGAATTACGCCTTGTACAAAACGTTTATGTAAAGAACGGAGAACTACATAGCTTTTTAACGCAACCGAACATTTCAAAAGAGCAGAAGAAAACGTTTCTTGCAAACGTATTCGGATCTGTTTCTGAATCTATTTTAAATACGTTATATATTTTAATTGATAACAAACGCATTGATATCTTACCTGAAATTGCAGATGAATATGTTGTTCTTGCTAATGAAGAACGTAACGTAGCGGACGCAACTGTATATTCTATTCGTCTTCTATCAGAAGAAGAGAAGCTTAACATTGCAGAAGCATTTGCAAAAAGAACGGGAAAAGATGCAATTCGCGTAAAAAATGTTGTAGATGAAGATTTATTAGGCGGCATTAAAGTACGTATTGGAAATCGCATTTATGACGGAAGTTTACAAGGAAAATTAGCACGTATTCAGCGTGAATTAATGAAGAATAGATAGGGGTGAAGCACATGAGCATCAGAGCTGAAGAAATTAGCGCACTGATAAAGCAACAAATCGAGAACTATCAGTCTGAAATCGAAGTTAGTGATGTTGGTACAGTTATCCAAGTTGGTGACGGTATCGCGCGTGCTCATGGTCTTGATAACGTTATGGCTGGTGAACTTGTAGAGTTCTCTAACGGCGTTATGGGGCTAGCACAAAACTTAGAGGAAAACAACGTAGGTATTATCATTTTAGGACCTTACACAGAAATCCGTGAAGGTGACGAAGTTCGTCGTACTGGTCGCATCATGCAAGTACCAGTAGGAAAAGAACTAATCGGTCGTGTTGTAAACCCATTAGGTCAACCAGTTGATGGTTTAGGCCCAATCAATACAACAAACACTCGTCCAATCGAAAGTCCAGCACCAGGTGTAATGGATCGTAAATCTGTTCATGAGCCACTTCAAACAGGTATTAAAGCGATCGATGCTCTTGTACCAATTGGCCGTGGACAACGTGAGTTAATCATCGGTGACCGCCAAACAGGTAAAACAGCAGTTGCACTTGATACAATCATTAACCAAAAAGATGAAGATATGATTTGTATCTATGTAGCTATCGGACAAAAAGAATCAACTGTACGTAACGTAGTAGAAACACTACGTAAGCACGGTGCATTAGATTACACAATCGTTGTAACTGCATCTGCTTCTCAACCAGCTCCATTATTATACTTAGCTCCTTATGCTGGTGTAACAATGGGTGAAGAGTTCATGTACAATGGCAAACACGTATTAGTAGTATATGATGACTTATCAAAACAAGCAGCGGCTTACCGTGAGCTGTCATTACTATTACGTCGTCCTCCAGGTCGTGAAGCTTATCCAGGGGATGTATTCTACTTACATTCTCGCTTATTAGAGCGTGCAGCAAAATTAAGTGATGCAAGAGGCGGCGGTTCTTTAACTGCACTACCTTTCATCGAAACACAAGCAGGGGACGTATCAGCTTACATCCCAACAAACGTAATCTCAATTACGGATGGACAAATCTTCTTACAATCTGACCTATTCTTCTCTGGCGTACGTCCAGCGATCGATGCGGGTACTTCTGTATCACGTGTAGGTGGATCTGCTCAGATTAAAGCAATGAGTAAAGTATCAGGTACACTTCGTCTTGACCTTGCATCTTACCGTGAGTTAGAAGCGTTCGCTCAGTTCGGTTCTGACCTTGATAAAGCAACACAAGCGAAACTAAACCGTGGTGCTCGTACAGTTGAGGTATTAAAACAAGGATTACACAAACCGTTACGTGTAGAGAAACAAGTTATCATTCTTTACGCTTTAACACGTGGATTCCTAGATGATATCCCAGTAGTCGATATCACTCGTTTCGAAGAAGAATTCCATGCTTGGTTAGATTCAAATGCAGCTGACTTATTAAGCGAAATCCGCACAACTAAGAAACTTGCGGATGATGACAAATTTGCAGCAGCAATTAACGGATTTAAAAAAGTATTCGTAGCTTCTGAGTAATTAATAAAAGCGGAAGCGGCTCGATTTGAATGTGAAGTGAAGCCACCGAGCATTCAAGCCGCTGGAGCTAGATAATATATAAAAGGCATCTCAGGCTTTGAGATTGCTGACGGTTATGTAGAGGAAAAGAGTAGGTGCACCTATTCTTTTCCTTCAATCATGAGCAAGAATATCTTGCAACGTAGATTAGGAAGAGGATTCTTACTAATCGTGCCAACTTCCGGAAAAAAGGTGGTGAAAACCTGTGGCATCTTTACGCGATATAAAAGCGAAGATTACCTCGACAAAGAAAACGAGTCAAATTACGAAAGCGATGGAGATGGTATCTGCATCTAAGTTAAACCGTGCAGAGCAAAATGCTAAATCTTTCGTTCCGTATATGGAAAAGATTCAAGAAGTAGTAGCGAGCATTGCGCAAGGAAGTAAAGGAATTAATCATCCAATGCTAAATGCGCGTCCTGTAAAGCGTACAGGATACATCGTTATTACATCTGATCGCGGACTAGCAGGTGGTTATAACAGTAACGTATTACGTACGGTAAGTAACGTAGTTCGTGAACGTCATAATATGGATTCAAACCAATATTCAATTATTGTGCTTGGACGACTAGGACGTGATTATTTAAAACGTCGCGGCTTTAACATCATTGATGAAGTAGTTGGATTATCTGACCACCCATCATTTACTGATATTAAAGATCTTGCTTCTCGAGCAATTGCGATGTTCGCAGATGGTGCTTATGATGAGCTGTACATTTACTACAACCATTACGTAAGTAAAATTTCACAAGAAGTAACGGAAAATAAAATTTTACCGCTTACTGATGTGGCGTCTAACAAACCGACGACAGCTTATGAATTTGAACCTTCTGAAGAAGAAATTTTAAAAGTACTATTGCCACAATACGCAGAAAGCTTAGTGTACGGTGCATTACTAGACGGTAAAGCAAGTGAGCACGCGGCGCGTATGACAGCAATGAAGAGTGCTACAGACAACGCAATGGAAGTTATCGATTCACTTACACTTTCATTCAACCGTGCACGTCAAGCAGCGATTACGCAAGAAATTACGGAAATCGTTGGTGGCGCGGCAGCGTTAGAATAGTATTAAAAAGCGGAAGCGGTTCGTTCAGAATGAGAGGGGGATGGAGCTTTTGACGTAGAGGCGATTTGTGCCTCGTAGGAAAAAGCGAAGCCACCGAACATTCTAACCGCTGGAGCTAGATTCAATAAAAAGTGGAAGCGGCCCTGTCAAAAGAGTCGTATAAGCTAAACTAATAAAAAATTAAAAGCCGACTTCTCTTAGAAAGCTGGCTAATTAAAAGAAAGCTAGGAGGGAACCCGATGAATAAAGGGCGCGTTACGCAAATCATGGGTCCGGTTGTAGACGTTAAGTTTGATGGCGGAAAGCTACCAGAAATCTACAACGCCCTTACGGTAAAACAAAGCAACGAAAACGGAGCAAACATTAACTTAACATTTGAAGTTGCACTTCATTTAGGTGATGACACAGTTCGTACAGTTGCAATGTCTTCCACAGATGGACTTGTTCGTGGCACAGAAGTAGAAGATACTGGTAAAGCAATCTCTGTACCAGTTGGTGATGCAACACTTGGTCGTGTATTTAACGTATTAGGTGATGCAATTGACTTAGATGGTGAACTTCCTGCGGATGTACACCGTGATCCAATTCACCGTCAAGCACCTGCATTCGAAGAATTATCTACGAAAGTAGAAATTCTTGAAACTGGTATTAAAGTAGTAGACTTACTTGCTCCTTACATTAAGGGTGGTAAGATCGGTCTATTCGGTGGTGCCGGCGTAGGTAAAACAGTACTAATTCAGGAATTAATCAACAACATCGCACAAGAGCACGGTGGTATCTCTGTATTCGCTGGTGTAGGTGAGCGTACTCGTGAGGGTAATGACTTATACCACGAAATGAGCGATTCTGGCGTAATCAAGAAAACTGCGATGGTATTCGGACAAATGAACGAGCCACCTGGAGCACGTCAACGTGTTGCATTAACAGGTTTAACAATGGCTGAGCATTTCCGTGATGAGCAAGGACAAGACGTACTATTGTTCATCGATAACATCTTCCGTTTCACGCAAGCGGGTTCTGAAGTATCTGCCCTTCTTGGTCGTATGCCATCTGCGGTAGGTTACCAACCAACACTTGCAACAGAAATGGGTCAATTACAAGAGCGTATTACATCTACAAATAAAGGGTCTATCACGTCTATCCAAGCGGTATATGTACCAGCCGATGACTATACTGACCCAGCACCAGCTACAACGTTCGCTCACTTAGATGCAACAACAAACTTAGAGCGTCGTTTAACACAAATGGGTATTTACCCAGCCGTAGATCCATTAGCATCTACATCTCGTGCACTTTCTCCAGAAATCGTGGGAGAAGAACATTATGAAGTAGCTCGTCAAGTACAGCAAACTTTACAACGTTATAAAGAGCTTCAAGATATCATCGCTATCTTAGGTATGGATGAGTTATCTGAAGAAGATAAGTTAGTTGTACATCGTGCTCGTCGTATTCAATTCTTCTTATCTCAAAACTTCCACGTAGCTGAGCAGTTTACAGGTCAAAAAGGTTCTTACGTACCTGTGAAAAATACAGTTAGTGGTTTCAAAGAAATTCTAGAAGGAAAATATGATGACCTTCCAGAAGATGCATTCCGTTTAGTTGGTGGCATTGAAGAAGTTATTGAAAACGCGAAGAAAATGATGGCGTAAGGCCTTAGGAGGGACGAAGTATGAAGACATTTCCAGTCAGTATTGTAACTCCTGATGGACCGGTTTACGAAAAAGAAGTAGAAATGGTAAGTGTAAAAGCAGAGAGTGGGGAAATGGGGATCTTACCGGGTCACATTCCAACTGTTGCACCATTAAAAATTAGTGCAGTTCGTCTGAAAAATGGTGGACACACTGATTATGTAGCAGTAAGCGGTGGCTTTATCGAAGTTCGTCCAGATAAAGTAACTGTATTATCATCATCTGCTGAAGAAGCAAACCATATCGATATCCATCGTGCAAATGAAGCGAAGCGTCGCGCTGAGCAACGTATGCAAGATAAGCAAGCACATGTTGACTTTAAACGTGCAGAAATGGCATTACAACGTGCCGTGAACCGTTTAAACGTTTCTGATATGAAATAAAAAAATCCGTAAAGGCTTTGCCTTTACGGATTTTTTTATGTAGTTTATGGATAATTTTACAAAAATGGTATAATTATATTGATGCTTGTATAAGTAGAGAATAGACAACAATTTATAAAGGGGATGAATAAATGATCGGTGAAATGAAACGAGAAGCGTTGCACTCTTTAAAGGGAAAATGGGGACTAGGTGTTGGATCAACGATTTTATATTTTATTTTAAGTTATGTTGTTTCAATGGCTGCAATGCTTATACTTCTAATTCCAGGAATTATTATATTTTTCTTATTTGCTGGTTTAACAGGTCCACTTGAACAGGAAACCATATCAATTGGCGCAGGTATTACATTTGGTGTTTTTTATTGCATTATGATAATTTTAAGTAACGCATCATATGGTATTACCTCATACGGTTATATAAATGTATTTTTACAAATTAGTAAGCGAGAAGGCGCTAAAGTAGATCACTTATTCGAAGGATTTCGTGGCTTTAAAAGAATGATGAAAACGATGTGGGCTATGCTTGCGATTCTATTATATACAGGTACATGGATTCCGATGTTGCTAGTAGCCTTATTCGCATTTTTTGGTGAAGAAGGAAATCCATCGTTTACTGTTGCTTTCTTTGTACTAATAGCTATTTCGATCGTTGTTATGATTGTGATGTATTTTTCTTATGCGATGACGTACTATGTAATGGTTGAAAATCCAGAGTATAGTGTGTCACAAGCAATGAAAGAAAGTAAGCATCTTATGAAGGGACATAAATTAGATTTGTTTCTTTTATGGCTTAGTTTTATAGGATGGGGTATTTTAGCGATTTTAACACTTGGAATAGGTTTTCTTTGGCTTAGCCCATATATGAGTACAACGACAGCGCATTTTTATCGCTATCTTTCAAAAGATGAATTGTAGTCGGAACATGCTATACTAATAGAGTTATTATGTATAGGAGGAAAATTATGATTAGTGATTTAAAAGGAGAAGCGCTAGATTCATTAGAAGGAAAATGGGGCTTAGCTGTCGGGGCAACATTACTGATTTCGATCCTTATTTCAGTTTTTAGTCTTAGTGTTGATTTCATTTTCTCTCAATTTTGGGATTGGAAAGAAGTAAATAACTCACTTTCAGTAGATGTTATTACAATATTGATGATAGGTCCATTAACGTTAGGTGGTTATTATTTAGCGTTACATATCATTCGTGAAAAAGAAGCGCGTATTGGGCATATATTCAGATGGTTTACAGAAGGAAGTAAGTTTATAAAGTCATTCTTATTATATATAGTAGTGAACATTTATATTTTCTTATGGTTTTTACTATTTATTATTCCAGGCATTATTAAATCATTTTCTTATGCAATGACGTATTTTATTATAAATGATCATCCTGAGTATTCTATAAACCAAGCTATTACAGAAAGCCGTCGTATGATGGATGGACATAAGATGGAGTATTTCATTTTATGTTTAAGCTTTATTGGTTGGTTTATATTGAGTTGTATTACATTAGGGATTGGATTCCTATGGCTAATTCCATATTTTTATACGACGTCAGCAGCTTTTTATGAAGAGATTGCAGAGGAATATTACGAGAAAAAAATTCCGACACTATAAAGTGAAACTTTAATCAGTGGGAGGTATCTCCACTGATTATTAGTTGAACCAATCGGACATTTACGGGCAGTTGATCTCTCACCTAACTTCTTCGCTCCAGCCTAATTTTGATGTGGGAATCTTACTGCCCGTTAATGCGGGGTAAAGTGAAACTTTAATTAGTGGAGACATCCCACCTTGTTTACTCGTTTTACTGTCCGCAAACAGCATGATAAAAACACCCAGTATGAGCTATTGGTTCATACTGGGTGTTTTTTGTAGAAATTTTATAAATTGATGACCCGTAAGTGGTTTGCTAAAATAGTAACCTTGCATATATTTACAGTTGTTCTTTTGAAGAAATTTAAGTTGTTTTTCTGTTTCAATTCCTTCAGCAACCACAGAAAGATTTAAAGTATTTGCAAGGGAAAGGATAGTGGAAACGATGGCTCTTTCCTCAGGCCGATGATCGGCTAGTTGTGTAAACTCTCTCGGTACTTTTAATGTATCGATAGGGAAAATGGACAAATAAGCGAGAGAAGAATAGCCGGTTCCGAAGTCATCAATGGACGTTTGAATACCATATTCCTTTAATTGCTTTAGCTTGGATAACGTTTCTTTTTCATCGATCATGGCAATTCGTTCTGTTAACTCAAGTGTTACATCTTTTGGATCGACTTTAACGTCTGTTATTATTTGTAAAATATTCTTAATTAAATTATTTTGCTGGAACTCTTTAGCCGATAAGTTAACACTTATTTTTAAATCTTTATAGCCAAAAGTATGCCATATTTTTAGCTGACGACAAGATTCATTTAATACCCAATGGCCAAGTGGAATGACTTGGGGAGTCTCCTCTACAATTGGAATGAACTCACATGGCGGAATGTCACCTAGGAGTGGGTGTTTCCAGCGTAGCAATGCTTCAGCACCAATAATCTTGTTCGTCGTAATATCAATTTGTGGTTGATAGACGAGATAAAATTCTTCGTTTACTAAAGCGAGTGGTAAATCTTTTTCAATGCGAGCTTTTCGTTCCATTTTTTTATACAATTCTTTCGTGTACAGAGAGCTACCATTTTTCCCTTTATTTTTTGCTTCGTACATGGCCATATCAGCATGTTGTAAAATTGATAACGGATCTTCGCCTGCTTCAGGATATATTGCAATCCCGATGCTCGGTGAGATTTGTAAATGTTGATTTTCAATTTCAAATGGTTCATTCATGGCTGCTACAATCGTATCAGCTATTTTTTTCACATCTGGCCTCTTTTTATAATTTTCGATAAGGATTGTGAACTCATCTCCAGCTAATCGGGCAAGCTTCATATTTGGTGTCGCTATACTTTCGAGTCTTTTTGCTACTGCAATTAATAGCAGATCTCCTACCCTATGACCGAGGGTATCATTAATAACCTTAAAGCGGTCTAGGTCAAGAAACATAACAGCAAAAGGCATTTTTGATATCTCGGATCGAGCAATTGCTTGTTCTACATATTGATGAAATGCACGTCGATTTGCAAGCTCTGTTAGCGTATCATGATATGCTAGAAAATTAATTTGTTCCTGTTGTTGTTTGCTTTCTGTAATATCTTTAATCATTAAATAAACTCCAGAAATATGATTCTTTAAAAAGATAGGAACAGCTGTCACATGCAAGTAGTAAATATCTCTATTTTTATGATATGCCCGTATTTCTAAAGAAATAGATTTCCCCTTTTTTACGCGATGAAAGGCATTAATGATTTCTTCCAAATCTTCTTCATACGTAAGTGAATAGTAAGGTTGATTTAATAATTCATTCGTTTGATAACCAAGTAAAGTCGTACCAGCGTTATTCACTTTAAGAAAATTACCGTATAAATCTAATGTGAAGATTGGATCTGGATGATGCTCGTATAAAGATTTAAACATTTGTTGGTTATGATATAGTTCATTTTTTTGTTCTACTAAATCTTCTGTACGCAGTTCAATTTGCTTTTCGAGTTCTGAGTTGAATTGCATTTGGGCTAGTAATAATATTTTATTTTGTTTTCGAACTAAACTATGGCGTATGAGAACGAAGGAGAAAGTTATCATAAGCCCGATTACTACAATAGGTGCAAAAACGTATTCAACTAATATGAAAACAATAAGCATTACGACAGAAATATAAGGTAATGATAATCTGATCGATTCCCCAAGTTTAGGTGTTAATAGCACTTGTTCTTGTCTTTCAGGTTCTTTTGTATGAAGTATACAGGCGATTGCTACTAGTACTAAAGTTACTTGATAGAGAGGAGTAATTGTAAACATAGAATACTCAGGTATGAAGTATTTGATATAAGCATAAATCGCATCTGTAGTCGCATATAAAATTAAAGCACTGCCAAGGAGCGCACCAACTTTTTTCGGTAATAAGGAAAGTGGTTTGAATAAAAGGTTAATTCCTATGAGAAAAAAGAGTAAATCAGTCATTGGATAGGTAAGTTGAACAAATATGTCGATATAGGATGTTGAAGAAATGTGAATGGTTCGTTCAATAAGTAAGTAGTAACTTAAAGTAAATTGTGCTGTAACAATAATACAAATATCACATATCATAAAAAGCTTTTCTAATAAATCTCGGTTATGAATAATTTCATATAGAAAGGCAAATGTAAAGCTAATTAAAAAAAGTAGGTAAAAAAAATCAGACGGATCAACGAATGTATAGTATTCCTTTAAAATTAAACGTTGATAGGCAACGACGATATCACCAATGAAATAAGAGAGGGTTCCAACAGATAAAATGGTCCAAAATAAACGAGGTAACCCTTCTTTCATGTTTGAAAAATAAAGTATATAACTACAAGCGATAATATCAATGAACAATGTACTCATGCCAATTAATATTTGAAAAGGAAATGAGTATTCATATAGAAAAGGCATTGCCACGTAATGAATCAATATAGATAACAATGTAATGCTTATAAGAATACTTACATGTGTTTGTTTTTTCATTTATCTCACCCACGGGATATACATATAAATTCCTCTTTTTATTTTTTATAGTTTCTATACTTATTTTGCACAGATAGAGCCAGTTATAAAAACAGATTTTAATAATTCTCGTTTCTGTCCTCAACATGTCGACATAGGAATTTGAAGTTTGCTATAATGAATTAAATAGTTGCATTATTTAGAAAAATTTAAAAATAATAATTACTGCAACTAGGACATATTGTTTACTAAGTGAACTTGTTCTTAATTCAGGGGGGAGGGTTTCACAATGGCAAGTGTATATGAAAATAGTTATATGATCGTTTTGATTTTCTTGCTATTAGGCATATTGCTTCCGGTAGTGGCTCTTACATTAGGAAGGATGCTGCGTCCAAACAAACCAAGTGCAGCGAAAGCGACGACGTATGAGAGTGGGATAGAGCCTTTCCATAATGCAAATATTCGGTTTCATGCTCGTTATTATATTTTTGCTTTATTGTTTGTCATCTTTGATGTAGAAACTTTATTTTTATATCCATGGGCTGTTGCATATGACAAGCTCGGTTTATTTGCACTGATTGAAATGCTCATCTTTGTTGTAATGTTGCTAGTTGGATTAGCGTATGCTTGGAAAAAGAAGGTGTTACAATGGTTATAAATTTTGAGGAATTACATCCAAATGAGCGAGCGGAATTAGAACGAAATATCTTTTTTTCTACATTGGAACAGTTGAAAGGATGGGCACGGAGCAATTCTTTATGGCCGATGACATTCGGACTGGCATGCTGTGCCATTGAAATGATGGGAGTAGGTTCATCACATTATGATTTAGACCGATTTGGGTCATTTTTTCGGACTTCACCAAGGCAATCGGACGTTATGATTGTATCGGGAACGGTAACGAAGAAGATGGCTCCTATTGTTCGGCGCTTATATGATCAAATGCCTGAACCAAAATGGGTTATTGCAATGGGATCTTGTGCGACTGCAGGTGGTCCATATGTAAATTCGTACGCTGTTGTGAAAGGTGTAGATCAAATTGTACCTGTTGACGTGTATATCCCTGGTTGCCCACCAAATCCTGCTGCTTTAATTTACGGGATTAATAAATTGAAGGAAAAAATTCGTTACGAGGCAAAGACAGGGAAGCAGGTGACGAATAAATGAGCAATCTGGATAAAGATTTAGAGGATTTAAAAAAAGAAGCGGCTAGGCGGGCGAAGGAAGAAGCGAGAAAACGTCTTGTTGCGAAGCATGAAGCAGAAATAAGTAAAATTGAGGAAGAAAATCAGGGAAAAGAGAAAGCGCTACCAAAAAATGACGAACTGACTGTAGAAGAAGCGAAACGACGTGCAGCAGCTGCTGCAAAAGCAAAAGTGGCAGCATTAGCGAAGCAAAAAAGAGAAGGAACAGAAGAGGTAACGGAAGAAGAAAAGACCAAAGCGAAGGCGAAGGCAGCAGCAGCCGCAAAAGCAAAAGCAGCGGCGCTAGCGAAGCAAAAAAGAGAAGGAACAGGGGAGGTAACGGAAGAAGAAAAGGCCAAAGCGAAGGCAGCAGCAGCCGCAACAGCAGAGGCAACGGAAGAAGAAAAGGCCAAAGCGAAGGCAGCAGCAGCCGCAAAAGCAAAAGCAGCGGCGCTAGCGAAGCAAAAAAGAGAAGGAACAGGGGAGGTAACGGAAGAAGAAAAGGCCAAAGCGAAGGCGGTAGCAGCTGCAAAAGCAAAAGCGGCAGCGTTAGCGAAGCAAAAAAGAGAAGGAACAGAAGAGGTAACGGAAGAAGAAAAGGCCAAAGCGAAGGCGAAGGCAGTAGCAGCTGCAAAAGCAAAAGCAGCGGCGCTAGCAAAGCAGAAAGCCTCGCAAGGTGATGGGGATTCGGGAGATGAAAAGGCGAAGGCAATTGCAGCAGCAAAGGCAAAAGCGGCAGCGGCTGCAAGGGCGAAGACGAAGGGTGCTGAAGGTAAGAAGGAAGAGGAACCGAAGCAGGAAGAGCCATCTGTGAATCAACCGTATTTAAATCAGTATGTTGAAGTTATTAAAGGGAAAATAGGGGAGGATGCATTAGTAGATTCCTACATTAATAAACTTTCAAAGGACGTGCCAACTCTTGTGGTGGATTCCGCGAAGTATTATGAAGTGATGGAGTCATTGCGATTCCATGAGGGACTTGCTTTTGATTACATGTCAGAGCTACATGCGACGGATTTTGTGACACATATGGAAGTGTATGTTCATTTATTTTCATATGGAAAGAAACAGTCAGTAGCGGTGAAAGTAAAGCTGGATAGGGAAGCACCGCAAGTAGAATCCGTGACGGCGCTTTGGAAAGGGGCGGATTGGCCAGAGCGGGAAGCGTATGATTTGCTTGGTATTGTATTTAAGGGGCATCCGAATTTATCACGTATTTTAATGCCTGATGATTGGGTAGGGCACCCGCTTAGGAAAGATTATGAACCGTATGATGTGGAGGTGTAGCTAAATGATACGTACGGAAGAAATGCTTTTGAATGTAGGTCCTCAGCATCCGAGTACGCATGGTGTGTTCAGGCTTGTTATTAAGATTGATGGGGAAATTATTAAAGAAGCTACACCGGTTATTGGATATTTGCATCGCGGAACCGAAAAGATTGCAGAGAGCTTACAGTATACGCAAATTATCCCTTATACAGATCGAATGGACTATTTATCGGCCATGACGAATAATTACGTCATTTGCCATGCTGTAGAGACGATGATGGGGCTTGAAATCCCAGAGCGGGCTGAATACTTGCGAGTGCTTGCGATGGAGCTTGGAAGGATTGCGAGCCACCTCGTTTGGTGGGGGACAAATCTTCTTGATATAGGAGCGGTCAGCCCGTTTTTGTACGCGTTTCGTGAGCGAGAGATGATTATTAATTTATTAAACGAATTATGCGGTGCCCGGCTTACTTTTAACTATATGAGAGTCGGGGGTGTAAAGTGGGATGCGCCGGACGGTTGGATTGAAAAAGTGGAAGAGTTTGTTCCGTATATGCGAGAGCAATTGGCAGGTTATCATGATCTCGTTAGCGGTAATGAGATTTTCTTAAATCGCGTGAAAGGCGTTGGTACATATAGCGCGGAAGAAGCGATTTCGTATTCTTTAAGCGGAGCGAATTTGCGATGTACCGGAGTGAACTGGGATCTTCGCAAGGATGAACCATACTCCATTTATGATCGCTTTGATTTTGATATTCCTGTTGGGAGCGTGGGGGATGCTTGGGATCGCTACGTTTGCCGAATGCAGGAAATTGAGGAGTCTTTAAAGATTGTTGAGCAAGCAGTCCAGCAGTTCCCAAAAGAAGGAGCTGTGCTGGCGAAAGTGCCGAAAATTATTAAGGCGCCTAAAGGGGAAGCGTTCGTCCGTATAGAGTCGCCGCGTGGAGAGATTGGTTGCTATATTGCTAGTGACGGAAAGAAAGAGCCGTACCGTTTGAAGTTTCGCAGGCCGTCTTTTTACAATTTGCAAATTTTACCGAAGTTATTGAAAGGTGAAAACATCGCCAATTTAATTACGATTTTAGGTGGAGTTGATATTGTACTTGGGGAGGTTGATGGCTGATGATTGAAACGCTCTTACAATCACCTTCAAGCTGGACGAATTTCTTCATTTTTTTCGGATTAGCGGTGCTCCTATTATTTGCAGTCCTCGGTTTCGTTACATATGGTATTTTGGCAGAACGGAAAGTGATGGGTTTTATGCAAGGGCGAATTGGACCAAACCAAGTTGGGGGCCGGTTCGGTCTGCTGCAAACGGTAGCTGATGTTTTAAAACTATTACTGAAAGAAGATAGTATTCCGAAAGCGGCAGATAAACCGTTGTTTATATTAGCGCCTGTCATTGCATTCGCACCGGCATTTATGGTGCTTGCAGTCATCCCGTTTACTGATAAATTTCAGTTCGCGGATATTGGCGTAGGCTTACTGTATTACATTGCTGTTTCTGGCATTACGACGATTGGTGTCGTAACCGGAGGATGGGCATCAAATAATAAATATTCCCTTTTAGGAGGGATGCGTGCGGCGGCGCAAATGATTTCTTATGAAATTCCGCTCGTAATGAGTGTAATTGGCGTCGTTTTGTTAGCTGGTAGCCTGAATTTAAATGAAATTGTAGCGGCGCAGGAGAATGTTTGGTACATTTTCGTGCAGCCAATCGGTTTTGTCGTTTTCTTAATCGCAGCGGTAGCGGAGTTAAATAGGACACCATTCGATTTACCAGAAGCAGAGTCGGAACTTGTTTCTGGATATCATACGGAATACTCAGGGTTTCGCTGGGCGTTTTTCATGCTTTCAGAGTACGTATATTTCTTCGGAATGGCATCTTTAATTACAGTGCTCTTTTTAGGTGGATGGAATCCAGTTATGTTCCTTGGATTTATTCCAGGAGCTGTATGGTTTGCTTTGAAATTTAGCAGTGTAGTCTTTCTATTAATTTGGTTCCGCGTTACGTTTCCGCGTATAAGAGGGGACCAGTTAATGGAGTTTGGCTGGAAAGTATTATTGCCAATTGCACTTGCAAATATTTTCTTAACGGCATTGATTAAGGAGTTATTCTTCTAATCTATGAGGGGGGTGCCAGTAAGAGATGAAAGGACTATTTAAAGGATTAAAATATACATTAAGCAATTTGAGTAAGAAGAAGGTGACTTATGATTATCCGAATCAACCGTTGCCGTTGCCAGACCGCTTTCGAGGTATTCAAAAATTTTATCCGGAAAAGTGTATTGTTTGTAACCAGTGCTCCAACATTTGTCCGACAGACTGTATTCAGTTAACGGGGAAAAAACATCCGGATCCTACGAAAAAAGGGAAAATTATCGACACGTATGATATTAATTTTGAAATTTGTATTCTTTGTGATTTATGTACAGAAGTTTGTCCGACAGAGGCGATTGTTATGACAAATAACTTTGAGCTCGCGGAATATTCACGTGATGATTTATTTAAAAATTTGCAGTGGCTTGACGAAAACGACGAAAACGTCAGGAAGGAGAATAAAGCATGAATGGCGAGTTTGTAGCATTCTTTATCCTATCCTTGTCTGCAATTATCGGCGGTATTCTTATGTTGAACTTAACGAAAGTCATGCATATGATGCTAGCTCTCGTTCTGACATTTCTTAGTATCGCAGGTTTGTACTTTCTTTTATCGGCCGAATTTATAGGGGTTGCACAAATTTTACTTTACTCTGGTGCGATCACAATTATTATGATTTTTGGCATTATGTTAACGCAACATAACGCAGAAAATGAATCGCGTCTTACTCTTCGAAAATGGATTATCTTCTTTGCAGTTGTAGCATTTGGGGCAGTTATGTATTTCGCTGTTAACAATATTGATTTTGCAAATGAAAGCACACAAGGAAGTTTACCTCTCCATGAAAAAAACACACTTCAAATCGGTACACTTCTCTATTCAGAATATATTATTCCATTTGAGTTAACCTCAGTCATTTTACTTGTAGCACTTGTTGGCGCGATTATACTTGCGAAGAAAGATGAGAAAGAGGAGGATTCCAATGAGTAGCGTTCCGGCTTCTGCGTATTTAACGCTTGCGATTATTTTGTTTTGCATCGGTTTGTTTGGCGCTTTAACGAAGCGAAACACAGTGATTGTATTAGTTTGTATTGAATTAATGCTTAATGCGGCCAATTTAAATTTAGTAGCGTTTAGTAAATTAGGCTTGTTTCCAAATTTAACAGGGCAAATTTTCTCTCTGTTTACGATGGCTGTAGCAGCAGCGGAGGCGGCAGTAGGACTCGCCATTTTGATTGCTTTGTATCGTAATCGCACGACGGTTCATGTAGATGAAATGGATACGCTCAAAGGATAGCATTGTGACCGAAAAGGGGGAAGGAAACAATGATCGATTATGCATGGCTCATACCGCTTTTCCCGCTTGTTTCGTTTTTGTTATTACTTATATTCGGGAAGAAAATTAGAGAAGGAAGCAGTGTACTTAGTATTTTTTTCGTCTTTCTCTCCTTTATATTTGCGGTACTCGTATTAATAGAACGGTTTTCAAAAGTAGGAGTGAAGCATAAGTGGGTATGGCTTAGAGCTGGAGATATTGATATATCATTCGGCTTTGAAGTGACTGCATTAGGGGCTTTAATGCTGTTTATCGTCACACTTGTGAGTTTACTTGTACATGTGTATTCGAAAGGTTATATGAAAGGTGAGGAAAGACTACCAACCTTTTATGCCTATTTAGGGCTCTTTACATTTGCGATGCTCGGGCTCGTTATATCCCCGAATTTATTACAGCTATATATATTTTGGGAGTTAGTAGGCCTCGGTTCATTTTTGCTCATCGGTTTTTATTTCTTTAAAGAAGAAGCGAAGGCTGCTGCGAAAAAGGCTTTTATTATGACCCGCATTGGGGATGTCGGTTTATTTATTGGGATGATCTTAATTTTCTGGCATGCAGGTAGTTTTGAGTATGACGCAATTTTTAGAGCGATTCATACGGGGGATCTTACCCCTACGATGATTACAATAACGGCGATATTAATTTTTATCGGGGCGATGGGGAAATCAGGTCAGTTCCCGCTGCATACGTGGTTACCGGATGCAATGGAAGGGCCGACGCCTGTTTCGGCACTTATCCATGCGGCGACGATGGTCGCAGCTGGCGTATATTTAGTGGCGACGATGTTTCCGTTATTTTCAGCAAGTACGGTGGCAATGCAGACGGTGGCAATCGTTGGAGCCTTTACCGCAATATTTGCGGCTTCTATCGGTCTTGTACAAACGGATATAAAGAGAGTGCTTGCTTATTCTACAGTTAGTCAGCTCGGGTATATGATGCTTGCGCTAGGGTCTGCCGGTTATGTAGCTGGTGTTTTCCACTTAACGACACACGCCTTTTTTAAAGCGCTACTATTTTTGGCGGCAGGAAGTGTCATTCATGCAGTGCATACGCAGAACATTAATAAAATGGGTGGTTTACAGAAGAAGATGAAAGTAACGGGTGCACTATTTTTAATCGGTACTCTTGCAATTAGTGGTGTACCACTCCTTTCCGGTTTCTTTAGTAAAGATGAAATTTTAGCGGCGGCTTGGATGAACGGCAATTACATTTTATTCATATTAGCAGTAATTGCAGCATTTTTAACAGCTTTCTACATGTTCCGGCTATATTTCCTCGTCTTTACTGGGGAAGCGAAGACGAAGGAAGATGTGCAGGAATCGCCCCGCATTATGACATATCCGATGATTGTCCTTGGTGTCCTTGCAGTCGTGGCCGGCTATATAAATACACCGTGGTTTGGAACGTTTCTCGGGGATTGGCTTACGAAAGATGTAGCATTTAAAGTGCGAGAGGTACATGGACCAGTTTGGATTATGATTGTTGCGACGCTTGTTTCCTTGGCTGGGATTGCTCTTGCATATTTCATATATGGCAAGAAATCCATTTCTAGAGATTGGGCTGGGGATGAGGGAACACCCCTTTATAACCTTTTGAAAGAAAAATATTATGTGGATGAACTATACAATATAACGGTGATTCCTATTACGAAAGGAATCTCTCATGTGCTTCGCTTATTTGAAGTTTATGTAGTCGAAGGAATTGCCGTTTTAATAGGGAGTCTAGTTAAAGGGATAAGCGGAATCGGGTCTAGACTTCAAAACGGAAATGTACAAGTGTACGGGACTGTAACAGCTGTTTCGCTTGCAGTGCTCGTTATTATTTTGCTCTATACAGGAGGGGATTTACGATGAATGATTTGTTATTAACGTTCTTCATTTTTTCCCCGCTTTTAGGAATTCTCTTACTTGTATTCATACCGAAAAAAGAGTCGCGTACAGTGCGAGCGCTTGGTTTATTTGGAACGGCGCTTCCATTTGGAATCGCTATCGTCCTCGCTTGTACATATGCTTCTGGAAAGAGTTTGTCGCTATTTGATGAAAAAGTGAAATGGATTAAATTTGGGGATTTTGCCGCGATAGATAAAAGATGGTTTTCCATTTATTACGAGCTTGGTATTGATGGTTTATCGCTCGTTATGATGGTGCTGACGGCCCTTCTAGCGATGCTTGCAGCAATTGCAGCATTTACTATTAAAAGGAATTTGAAAGCCTTTTATATGCTGTTACTTATGTTAGAAATAGGGATGCTCGGCGTCTTTGCTGCTCAAAATTTAATGTTGTTCTTTATCTTCTTTGAAATTACATTGCCGCCAATGTTTTTGTTAATTGGGAAGTGGGGGAAATTGTCGAGTGAAAAGGCTGCTTATAGTTATTTAATATATAACGGCATTGGCTCCGCTATTTTGCTCATCGTTTTCTCGGTTTTATTTGCGAAAACAGGCACGACAAATATTGCAGAATTGAAAGAGATATTAGCAGGAGTAAATGCGGGGGGAGGACAAATCATCCCGAGTAGCTTACAGCTTGGTGTATTCATTGCTATAATGATTGCTTTTGCGATTAAACTCCCTGTTTTTCCATTACATCGCTGGATGGTTAATGTGCATATTGAAGCGCATCCGGCTGTAGTTATGCTTCATGCGGGCGTTTTACTGAAGATTGGAGCATATGGTATGATTCGCTTTGGAAAGGGTCTGTTCCCGGAATACTTTCGCGAGTTTGCAACGCTCATTGCGATTTTAGGAGTCATTAATTTATTGTACGGAGCCTTCTTAGCGCTCATCCAAACGGACTTTCGGAAGGTGCTTGCTTACTCTAGTATTTCGCATATGGGTATTGTATTAATGGGTCTTGCAGCGTTAAATGCACCAGGTACACAAGGGGCACTATTCCAAGTTGTATCGCACGGTTTAATTGCGGCCTTACTCTTCTTCTTACTTGGTGTTATAGAACAACGTTTTGGAACGTCGGATATTACAGCGCTTGGCGGACTTGCAAAAAGTGTCCCAATACTTAGCGGATTCTTCTTAGCGGGAGGAATGGCGTCGCTTGGATTGCCGGGCATGTCTGGATTTGTTAGCGAGTTTCTTGCCTTTCTTGGTTTATTCCAAGGGGAGCCGGTCATTGCGGCAGTCGGTGTACTTGGCATCATTTTAACCGCTGTATACGTATTAAGGGCAACACTGCAAGTAACATTCGGTAAGAAAGAATGGGAAGCGAAAGCTGATATACACGGATGGGAGTATGTCCCTATATTGCTACTTATCTTCTGCATTATTGCAATTGGAGTAATGCCAGAAATACTCGGAGAACCGCTTCAAAATACATTGAAAACATTGGGGGTGAAGTAGGGTGGATATGAATACGTTACTTAGCTTATCATGGCATCTCATGGTGCCAGAATTCATTATTCTCGGAGCTGCCATCCTTCTTTCCATATGTGATTTGTTTTTTAAGCTGAACCATAGATATGTAGCGATTAGTGCAATCGCAGCCGTCATATTAGCAATCGTGTCATTAATTATGCTATACGATGAACCAGCAGGAGATATTTTGAACGGATCGTTTGTGTTAGATGGGTTTTCAAAAGGATTTAAAACGTTATTATTAGGTGGAGTAGCCCTCATTTTATGTATCGCAATGAGCGATGATAAGAAGAATCCAATTGAGGATAAGGGAGAATATTATTACTTATTTTTAATGGCGCTTCTTGGGGCTATGTTTATGGCTTCTAGTGTCGACTTTATTACACTTTTCGTCGGTTTAGAGTTGCTTTCACTTTCTTCGTATATTTTAGTAGGAATACGAAAAAAGAACAGTGCATCAAATGAGGCGGCGATGAAATATGTCATTAATGGAGGAATTGGAACGGCAATCACACTTTTTGGAATGAGTTATTTATACGGCATTACGGGGTCGACCAATATCGTGGATATGCAAAAAGTATTTGCCGGGGAACTTGCTGGTGGTATTCAGTTATTGTTAGCTCTCGCATTTCTACTATTGCTCGTTGGGCTCTCATTCAAAATTGCAACGGTGCCGTTTCATATGTGGGCACCTGACGTATATGAAGGGGCTGCTACACCTGTTACTGCTTTTCTTGGAACGATTTCTAAAATTGCGGGGTTCTTACTCATTATTCGTCTGTTTCTCATGGTTTTTGCAAGTGTATTGGTGCAAGGAGACATACAATCTTTATACGGACGTATGAGCATATACATCGCGGTGCTAGCTAGTATTACGATGATTATTGGAAACGTAGTCGCGTTAAAGCAATATAACGTAAAACGTCTATTCGCCTATTCAGGGATCGCGCATGCGGGGTATTTACTCGTTCCGCTCGTAGCGTTATCACCATTTACGATGGATGGCATGTGGTTTTACATGCTTGCATATATGCTTATGAATATAGGCGCGTTTGCAATTATCCACGGCTTAATCTTACAAACCGACAAAGAAAATATCACCATTTTCACAGGATTATATAAAAGATCGCCATTTACAGCGATCGTGATGACGATTTTTATTTTATCGTTGGCCGGGATACCAGGAACAGCTGGTTTCATCGGGAAAATTAACATCTTTTTAGGTGCACTTCATGTAGAGCCAGCTCATTACGTACTAGCTTCTATCATGATGGGGACGACAGTCGTTTCATTCGTATATTATTTCCGTATTTTACAGCAAATGTTTTTCCGTACGGGAGAAGTAGAAGAGAAAATTCGTTTGCCACTAAATATAAAGGTTGTTATGAGCCTTTGTGCAATTTCGATTGTAATACTAGGGATTATGCCGATGGTTGGATACAATTTCTTTTATGAATATTTTCCATTAATGAAGGATTTCTTCTTCCTAGGGAACGTGGTACAATAGTGAAAATAAAAGGTGTGGAGTTGTTACTCTGCGCTTTTTATTTTGTGTGAACTACAATTGAAAATGCATATAGGTATACGTTTTTAAAGAGAATTTTACAACTTAAAATGTAAGATGCCTATTTGTATTTGAAAAAGTGTGGCGCCTACTTATTATGGTATCGTTTTTATAGTATTTTGTAAGTAGTAGCTAGGTAAAAAGGGGTCGATTTTTTGGCACATCTTTTAGGGCAACAAGCACTGATTGCCATTGTTTCGCATTTATTGTTTATTACCATTACGTGGTGGGCCTTACAAGGTATTCACATTGAGCGTCTAATGAAGCCTGGAAAGGTGATGCAGACGCGAGTATTACTGATCCTAATTACAATTGCAATTGGGACATCTGTAAGTAACTTTTTCCTTGATTATTTAGGCTATTCAAAGAGTTTAACGTATTTAGTAAAGTAAGTGTATAGAACCTCATATCTCCGTTAACAATGGGGATAGGAGGGGATGAAATTGAAGCTTAAAGCCATTCTTATTGTTGCACTTAGTGTTGTTTTATTTTTGGTTGGATATAGAGAGATGAAACCGATTAGCGATGAAAAGAAAATGGAGAGCATGATCGCAGCTTTAGAGAAAAATGATGCTAAAGTAGAGAAATGGTCATGGTTAGCGCGAGAAACAAAAACAATTTCTAATATACATACGTTTCAAAAATTGTTAAACGAGGTGAAGGACAAGGCGAATATTCAAAAGTGGGAATTAGAGCAATCTCCAGATGGATATAAAGCTACATCCTATAAAAAGTTTTCGTCTTATGAAGAACGAGTAGTAGTAACTTGGAGTAAGGAAAATACTAAAGAAAACACTTTCATTATTTTTGAAGTAAGTGGGGCGAAATGGGACCCGAAGTATGTTAAGAACATGAATAAAATTTTTAGTGAAAAACCTATAATTTACACTTGTGTTCAAGGTGTACTGAATGATAAGATTGAAGGTGTTTTGCAAAATAAAACCAATCAGTTTTTGAAAGATCTTTCAGCAAGAGCGATCGAACAGATAGAAGAAAGAGCATTTGTGTCAGTCTCCGCATACAATAAAAAGTGGGATGACGCTCTTTCAACAAATAGAGAGAAAATAAATGTGCAAATAGCAATACGTTCTACAGACAACAAAGATACAATTGTGGTTGGCACACCGATCATAACTTCTGAGTATTGAGTGAATAGATACTGAAAAAAGGACACGGAGGGGAATAATTTGGAAAAGATCATCGTCCGTGGCGGAAAGCGGTTAAACGGCACAGTGCGTGTTGAGGGCGCAAAAAATGCTGTATTACCTATAATCGCTGCAGCCCTATTAGCGAGTGATGGAAAGAATGTACTATCTGAAGTACCAGTTTTGTCTGATGTATACACAATTAATGAGGTATTACGTCATTTAAATGCTGAAGTCGTATTTGAAAATAACCAAGTAACAATCGATGCTTCTAAAGAACTAAACATTGAAGCACCATTTGAATATGTACGTAAAATGCGTGCATCTGTTCAAGTAATGGGACCATTATTAGCACGTAACGGTCGTGCTCGTATTGCACTTCCTGGTGGATGTGCAATTGGTTCACGTCCAATTGACCAACATTTAAAAGGCTTCGAAGCAATGGGAGCAAAAGTACAGGTTGGTAACGGTTTTGTTGAGGCATACGTTGAGGGAGAACTAAAAGGAGCTAAAATTTATTTAGACTTCCCAAGCGTGGGCGCGACAGAAAACATTATGTCTGCAGCTACATTAGCAAAAGGGACAACAATCCTTGAAAACGCAGCGAAAGAACCAGAAATCGTTGACTTAGCTAACTTCTTAAATGCGATGGGAGCAAAAGTACGCGGAGCTGGAACTGGAACGATTCGTATCGAAGGCGTTGATAAATTATATGGTGCAAACCACTCTATTATTCCTGACCGTATTGAAGCGGGAACATTCATGGTTGCAGCGGCAATTACTGGTGGAGACATCTTAATTGAAAATGCTGTACCTGAACATTTACGCTCAATTACAGCGAAAATGGAAGAAATGGGTGTTAAAGTTATTGAGGAAAATGAAGGTGTACGTGTTATCGGCCCAGATAAGTTAAAAGCGGTTGATATTAAAACTATGCCTCACCCAGGTTTCCCAACAGACATGCAATCACAAATGATGGCATTATTACTACAAGCTGATGGAACAAGTATGATTACAGAAACGGTATTCGAAAACCGCTTTATGCACGTTGAAGAATTCCGTCGTATGAATGCTGATATTAAAATCGAAGGTCGTTCTGTTATTATGAACGGTCCAAACAGCTTACAAGGTGCTGAAGTAGGCGCAACTGACTTGCGTGCTGCAGCTGCATTAATCTTAGCTGGTTTAGTATCAGAAGGTTACACTCGTGTAACTGAGTTAAAGCATCTTGACCGTGGTTATGTAGATTTCCATAAGAAATTAGCTGCATTAGGTGCAACTATTGAACGTGTAAACGAAAAAGTAGAAGAAGTGAAAGAACAAGAAGTTTCTGATCTTCACGCTTAATTGAAATAGTCTCTACGTCTTTTGACGTAGGGACTATTTTTTTGGGTTATTACTGTTATAGTCAAGAAATTCTATACTTATGCACGTACCAGTAAAAATATTTAGAAAATTTTTGTTTTAGATGGTTCCCCTTAAGTATGTTCTAAAAGAAAGAGTTGTTCCATAAGAATGAATGGAGTAAAGCTTTTGGATATTGGGGGAAATAAGATGAAATTTTCAAAGCCACTTTTCATCACAGTAGCGCTTCTCATAGCGCTCGTTATCATTGTACCTGCTGCTCTTGTTATTCCATTTGCGAAAGCAAAAGTAGGGGAAGAAGCAGCTTCCAAAACTCCTCCAGCGATAGAAAGTATACCAGCTCCAGGGAAAGTGGATACAGCAGTTCAAGTTGCTGTATATCGTGAGAAACAGAAGAAGGTAGAAACATTACCTATGGAGGAGTATGTGACCGGTGTAGTAGCTTCTGAGATGAATGCCAGTTTTGAAATAGAGGCGCTAAAAGCGCAGGCATTAGCAGCGAGAACATTTGTAGTGCAGCGTATGCTAAGCGGAGGTAAGAAAAACAATGCGGACGTGACAGATACGGTGAAAGATCAAGTGTACAAAAGTAAAGAAGAATTGAAGAAACAATGGGGCAATAACTACGAAAATAATTTGAAGAAAATCGAGGATGCTGTTTCGAAAACCGCAGGACAAGTTTTAACATATGATGGAAAACCAATCTCAGCATCCTTCTTCTCAACGAGTAATGGACGGACAGAAAATGCGGCTGATTATTGGGGAAATGATTATCCGTACTTAAAGAGCGTAGATAGTCCGTGGGATCAAGCTTCTCCGAAATTTACGAGTGAGCAAACCTTTACCGTAGCTGATTTTCAAAAGCGTCTCGGCGTGAAAGTACTAGCGGACGGAAAAGTTGGTGATATTAAAGAGCGTACAGAGGGAAAACGTGTAAAAGATGTAGCGTTTCAGGGGAAAACATTAACTGGAAGAGATGTACGTGACAAATTAGATTTACGCTCTTCTGACTTCACGTGGAAACAAGAGGGAGATAAAATCATTGTTACGACTAAAGGATTCGGCCACGGCGTTGGCATGAGCCAATACGGCGCGAATGGTATGGCAGCGGAAGGTAAGAAATATACAGATATTGTCGCTCATTACTACAAAGGCATTGAAATAAAGACAATGAACGATTATGAAGGCAAGTTGATGGTGAAGAAGTAGGGTACAAAAGGAGCTAATTTTAATTAGCTCCTTTTGTCATTATTTGTAGAAAACAAATGAAAGGTGACTTGTACGCCTCGTGTTATAATACAGTTATGTGAATATATAAAACATAATAACAGGGGGTAATGAAAAATGATGATGGATGTACCACTTCTCATTCCGTCAATGATGGAACGAGCGGAGAAATATTTTTCGAAAAAGGAAGTTGTTTCACGGACTGCATCGCGTATTCATACATTAACATACGGAGAAATTGCAAAACGGACACGTAGGCTTGCTAGCGTATTAACGAAAATGGGGATTGAAAAAGGGGATAAAGTAGGTACGATTGCTTGGAATCACCATAGACATTTGGAAGCATACTTTGCAATTCCAGGAATCGGAGCAGTGCTACATACAATTAATTTAAGACTTTCCGCTGATCACATCTCATATATTATTAACCATGCAGAAGATAAGATTATTCTTGTCGATGAAGATATGGTGCCTATATTAGAAAGTATTCAACACGAAATCCCGCATATAAAAGCCTTTATCATTATGACAGACGATCATAAACTACCTCACACAACTCTATCACCAGCATACCATTACGACCAACTACTCGAAGGAGGCGATGAGACATTTCCGTTTGTAAAAGATTTAGATGAAAAAGAACCAGCCGGTATGTGCTACACATCGGCTACGACAGGAAAACCGAAAGGTGTAGTTTACACACACCGTAGTATTGCACTCCACAGCTATACATTGGGACTTGCAGATGGCGGGAATATATCGGAAGTAGACACTTGTATGCCTGTCGTTCCGATGTTCCATGTTAATGCATGGGGATTACCGTTTGCGAGTACGTGGTTTGGTACGAAACTCGTATTACCAGGACCGCATTTCACACCGAAGATTTTAGCAGAATTAATTGAAAGAGAGAACGTCACAATTACAGCTGGCGTGCCCACGATTTGGATTGGCTTATTGCAAGAACTAGAAAAACATCCATATGATATTAGCAGTATAAAAACGATATGGTCAGGCGGATCAGCTGCCCCGCTAAGTATGATTCGTACGTATGAAGAGCGATATGAAATTGCATTTAGACAAATATATGGAATGACAGAAACAAGTCCGGCTGTTGTCATTAACTGTCCGAAATCATATCAACGTGATTTACCGAAAGAAGAGTATTATAATTTACGTTCGCGCCAAGGATATTTATTCCCTGGGTTAGAAATGAAAGTGATTGGACAAGACGGTGAAATTAAGTGGGATGGAGAAGAGATGGGAGAACTGTGTTTAAGGGGTCCATGGATCGCAGGTAGCTATTATAAGGATGAGCGTACAGAAGAATCAATGAAAGACGGTTGGCTCCATACAGGAGATATTGTCACGGTTGATTCGGAAGGGTTTATTAAAATTGCAGATCGTACGAAAGACTTAATTAAAAGCGGAGGTGAATGGATTTCTTCCGTAGACTTAGAAAATGCCTTAATGTCACACGATAAAGTGTTAGAAGCATCTGTTGTGGCGGTGCCGCATGAAAAATGGCAAGAACGCCCCGTTGCTTGTGTTGTATTAAAAGAGGGACAAGCAGTTGAAAGAGAAGAGCTGTACGCTTTACTAGAAGCCGAATTTCCAAAATGGTGGATGCCAGATGATATTTTATTTGTAAACGAAATTCCGAAAACATCTGTAGGGAAATTCTTAAAGAGAGCGCTGCGTGATCAGCTTAAGATGTATATGGTAGAGCAGAAATAGAGAAGAAGGCTATCCTTTCATTTGGATAGCCTTCTTTTTATAGTACTTCATAAAATATCAAAAATTTCCATTAATTGTTTGGTATAATGTGATAAAAAGCATTCGGGGGAGACGAAATGGCGTTATTGGAGTTGAAACAGTTAGGAAAGACGAACCAGTTACCGGTAATTGAGCTAGAGGTTGAGAAAGGGCAATGTATTGTTTTGCAATGTAATAATCATACAGCTAAAGTGTTGCACCGCATCATTATTGGTGAGGAAGAAGCTTCAACTGGCAATGTGCTATTTGAAGGTGAAGCGATTGGAAAGAAACATTATTCCCGCATCGGCTTCTGTTTCTTGAAAGATGAGGCATATGATCGTTTGAAGGTAAAGGAATACTTCAAGTTCTTAATAGGATTGTATGAATCAAATATGAGCACAGAAGAAGTAGTGCAATATGTCGGTCTCTTAGATAAGTTAAACGTTAAAATAGAAAAATTATCATTTTCAGAGAAACGTCGGCTTCATATCGGGCGTGTTATGATTCATAATCCAGATTTAGTTGTTTTGGAAGAGCCAGAGCAAAATGTAGATACAGAGAGTACGATTATGATTCGAAAAGCGATTATGAAAATGAAAGAGCAAGGAAAGGCAATTTTTATTACATCATCGTTTCTATCGGACGCCCTTTCGTTAACAGAAGATGTATACATATTAAACAATGATGGTGTGAAAAAAGTAGAAATCGAACAAGAGGAAGCAGAAGAAGTCGATGAAGAAAAAGTCATTCAAATGATTCCGCAAATGAAGTTAGAAAGAATACCTGCGAAAGTGAACGATAAAATCATTTTACTTGATCCAATGGAAATCCATTTCATTGAAACGCAAAACGGAGTAACACATATTCACGTTCGTGAAGGGGATTTCGTATGCGCATTAACATTAAGTGAACTAGAAGTGAGATTAACAGGCTTTGGTTTCTTTAGATGTCATCGCTCGTACCTTGTGAATTTACAAAGAGTACGAGAAGTGATTACGTGGACTCGTAACAGTTTTAGTTTAATTTTGGATGACGAAAGGAAAAGTTCAATTCCGCTATCAAAAGGACGAATGGATGAATTAAAAGGTGTGATTGGGCTATAAAAATTGCTCCAATAAGCTCAAAATACGATTCATTCACTGTTGAAAATACTCCTTTTACCGGTATTTTACTGCGCCTACCCTTTGTTTTTCATATGATTGAGTCAAGAAAAGCGAAACAAACAAACGAAAAGCGCTAAAGTGACTTTCAACTATAAAAGAAAAAACAAAGGGGATGACAAAATGACATTGGCAATTGAAATGAAAGATGTAATGAAAACCTTCAATGAAAAGACGGCACTTCGAAATGTAAATATTGAGGTGAAGCAAGGAGAGATTTTCGGATTCCTCGGACCGAGTGGATCTGGGAAAACGACGACAGTAAAAATATTAACTTCTCAATTACTTCATAGTGTTGGAACGGTAAAAGTATTAGGGAAAGATATCACAGGACCAAGCAGCATCGATTATAAACGAATTGGTATTTTAACAGACAACAGCGGTTTATATGAGAGACTTAGCATTTATGATAACTTACTATTATTTTGTGACTTATATGATTGCAAAAAAGAACGAATCGATGAAGTACTAGCGCAAGTGAACTTATTAGATGATAAAAAAACATTAGTAAAAAAACTATCAAAAGGAATGAAGCAGCGCGTTACACTAGCAAGAGCGATTCTTCATAAACCAGATATCCTCTTCTTAGACGAGCCAACATCCGCACTTGATCCAGTTAACGTACAAAACATTCATAAAATCTTAAAAGACTTAAATAAAGAAGGAACGACGATTTTCTTAACGACTCACAACATGGACGAAGCAGAAACGCTTTGTAACCGCATTGCCTTTCTATGCGGCGGAGAAATTGTAGCGCTTGATACACCGGAGAACCTTCGCTTACAATACGCGAAAGATCAAATACAAGTCGTGTTAAAGGATAAGAAGAAAGAAACGGTACAAAAAGATGAATTAGGTGCAAAACGCATTTCAGAATGGATGAAAAAAGGAGAACTATTATCCATTCATTCTTATGAGCCAACGTTAGGCGATATCTTTATTGAAGTTACTGGGAGGGGATTATAATGACATTTTCAATGAGACGTGTATCAGCTATTTTTAGAAAAGAAGTACAAGATTTTAAGACAAATTCACAAGTGTTGTTAATGGCATCTTTACCAATTATATTTGCATTTATATTTAGCCGATTTGGAGAAGGAAAGGCAGGGGTTGGCATTATTACTTTAATGGCCTTTCTATTTGTTGCAGGATTTGTTCAATCAATGGTAATTGCAGAAGAGAAAGAAAAACATACGTTACGAGTGTTAATGCTATCACCAGCTTCTTCTGTGGAAGTTCTTCTTGGGAAAAGTATATTAACAGCATGTTTAACGTTGGGTATTTCCATTGTAAACTTATTCATTTTAGATCAATTAAGTGGAAATTTCTTATTGCTAGCATTTGTTTTCTTATGTGGAACAATTCTATTTACTTTAATTGGAACAATGATCGGATTACTAGCTGAGTCTGTCCCACAAACATCACTAATTGGAATGCCGATATTAATGACGATGTATTTAGCTGTGCAATTTGAACCAATGGTTGAAAATAAAGTAATTAAGACAATGATTAGTTATCTTCCAACATCTCATCTTGAAAAGGCAATTAAAAGCTTAGTAGATGGTGCTGGGTTTAGTAGTATTAGTGGGCATATGATAAACGTTGGAGCTTGGCTTATTATTTCACTTATTGCATGTTTAATCGTATATAAAAAGAAACAATTAGATTAAAAACTGAGCCGAAACGCTCAGTTTTTTCTTTTTTCTATCATTTCCTCGGAAATTTTACAATTCTTATACATATTTTTACAGATTTTGTCGAAAAGTAATTAGTTATACGTTGTATAGGATACGTGAATATTGTTCAAAATGATTGCTGAGGTGATGATGGAATGCGAGGAAGAAATAATAAAAAGTCGCAAAAGGTAGTACATTTATTTCAAAAAAGATGGGTGTTTCCGGCACTATACATTGCTTGTGCAGCTGTAATTTTAATGGTTGCGCTATGGTTCCAAGGAGCTAATACGAAGAAGACTCCGAACCAAGATCAAGCAACACCGTATACACAAACGGAAGATCCGGCAGTACCAGTAACGAAGTCTTCAGAAGTAGTGAAAATGCCAGCTCCTGCTAATGCGGAAGTAGTCGTACAGAAGAAGTTCTATGAAGATGCAGCAACTGAGGCGGAACAAGAAAAAGCACTTGTCTTTTATAACAACACATATTCCCCAAACAAAGGAATCGACATTGCTGCGAAGAATGGAAAAGAATTTAATGTAGCTGCTGCTTTAAGCGGTACAGTAACGAAGGCTGAAAAAGATTCACTTCTTGGTTATGTTGTAACAGTTGATAGTGGAAATGGTGTAGCAGCTTCTTATCAAAGCTTAGGTAGTGTGAAAGTAGAAAAAGGCGCACGAGTTGTACAAGGTGAAGTATTAGGAACATCCGGTCTAAGTGCAATGAATAAAGAAGCAGGTTCTCACGTTCACTTTGAAGTACGTAAAGACAATGTGGCTGTGAACCCTGAGCGCTACTTAAATAAATCAGTAGCAGACATTAAAGCCGATGCAGGTGCTGCAAAGGCAACGAATGCTTCTGGTAAAAAAGCTGATGACAAATCTCAAAAAGAAGAAAAGTCAACAAGCACAAAACCAGAAAGTAAAACAGAAGACAAGTCTCAAAAAGAAGAGAAATCAACTAGCGGTTCGACTAGTGACAAAAAAGAAGAACCGAAGAAAGAAGAAAAATCAACAAATGGTTCTACAGAATCATCTAACGATTCTTCTTCACAAGAATAAGAAAGTAAAAAAATCAGCTCTCACTAGGAGAGTTGATTTTTTCATTTTCATATAAAAATACTCAATTTCGAGAAAAAAGTTGCAATAACAAGGAAAAATGACGAGATTCTCGAATATATATTACAAAAGGGAGGGGATACTGTGTCATTTTTATTTGTTCTGTCGACTGCTATTATTTTATTGTTTGTTTTATTCACCTTATATTATTATATTGCCGGTAAGAAAGAGGTTCCCCACCATCAATTATTAGAAGAAGAGTTGGAAAGAGAAGAATGACACTCTAAGAAAGAGTGTCTTTTTCTTTTGTACACCTATTGGAATTTTTAAAGCTAGGCCGTATAATACTAATTGTGATTTTTTTACATAGGAAAACGATATTTGAATGCAGTAGGACTCTAAAATACTGTGTTTTTTTGTTGTGGTTGAGGGGGAAGTTTAAAATTGGAAGCAAGAGAAAGCAAAAGTTCGAAAAAATTATTTATTTTAATAGCGGTTGTAGTGGCACTAATCGCTGGGATTGGATTTTTTATTTTTAATAAAATGAATGCTAAAAGTAATCAGAAGAAGGTACCTGTTTTACAGTATTACTATTTAGCTAAAGATAAAGATAAGAAGGGTAATCCAGAATTTAAGGATAAGAAAAATATTTTATCTGTAAGTGAATTTGAAAAACAAATTAAATATTTAGCAGACAATAAGTATCATGCGTTAACGCTAAAGGAATTTGAGGGTTTTATAAAAGATAAGAAGTCACTTCCTGAAAAAAGTGTACTAATTACATTTGATAATTCTTCAAAATCAAATTATGTCTATGCATACCCAATTCTAAAAAAATATAAAATGCATGCCGTTTCATTTGCAGTATCATCTAAACTAACTGAGCAAGTTCAGAAATTTGATCCTAAGAATATTCAAAGATTAAGTAAAGTTGAGTTAGAAAAGATGAAGGATGTATTTGAAATAGGAAGTCATACACATGATCTTCATAAAGAAATTGATAATGAGCCAGCTTTAATTAAAACAGCTAAAGACGATGTGAAAAAAGATATTTTGCAAAGTAATAAATTATTGCAAACAAAATATTTCTCTTATCCGTTTGGGAAATATAATAAAGCTTCAGTAGAAGCGATAAACGAGTTGAAAGTAGAATTAGCTTTTAATAGTTCACCAGGGTATGCTACAGAGAACAGTGAACCACTCGAAATCAAACGTTGGTTTATCTCGTCAGGGACTACAATTGATCAGTTCTCAAAAATTGTTGCTGGTAAATATGAAATTGTTAAAAAATAATAAAAAGCCGTTAGAATTTGTTGAAAATTCTAACGGCTTTTTTTATTAAGTATATCAAATGCTTTTCCTGTTTCCGTTGAAAAAATATTTTTTCTTCACTTAGTCCGCAAAAATAGTGAACATGTAGCATATATCAGTAGTGCGGGCAATACAATGGTATAAACCAAAGCAAAGAGAGTGTTTGAGGTGAGAAATCGTGAATCATTTCATTATAAATCCAAGAATGTTTAACGCTTACAAACAGCACTCACACTTACTTCTTAGTCGTATGCAGCGAGGCTCATTTCACACTTCTCACATCCAATTTAGGGAGGCGAGTGGTGTGCACGATTACATCAAAGAGAGAACTATCAAGATTGGTAAGTATATCGTGGAGACAAGAAAGACAGTGCGTGTCATTGCAAAGGAATTTGGGGTATCAAAGAGTACAGTCCATAAAGATTTAACAGAACGTCTACCAGAAATTAATCCAGAGCTCGCAAATGAAGTGAAAGAAATTCTTGATTATCATAAGTCTATTCGTCATTTAAGAGGCGGAGAAGCAACAAAACAAAAGTATAGAAAAGAAGATGTAGAAAAGCCGGTACGTCAATAAATATGCAATCGCAAACATTCCGTTTCAATTCGGTAATATTTTTCAGAAGAATTCTTTTTGCGAATATTACGTTTCTGTTAAATTTATGATAAAATCAGAAATTAGGTGTAAAAGAATTCGGGTGTAACCTGATTTTGAATATCGAGGAGGAAAAAACGGGAATGTTTGCGCGAGATATCGGAATTGACCTAGGTACGGCTAACGTATTAATCCATGTTAAAGGTAAGGGTATTGTATTAAATGAACCGTCTGTTGTTGCAATTGATCGTAACACAGGTAAAGTATTAGCAGTAGGTGAAGAAGCAAGAAGTATGGTGGGACGTACGCCTGGTAATATTGTAGCAATTCGTCCACTAAAAGATGGTGTAATCGCAGATTTCGAAATTACAGAAGCAATGTTAAAGTATTTCATTAACAAATTGGACGTAAAGAGCTTCTTTTCAAAACCTCGCATTTTAATTTGTTGTCCAACAAATATCACATCAGTAGAACAAAAAGCAATTCGTGAGGCTGCTGAACGTTCAGGTGGTAAAACAGTATTTTTAGAAGAAGAACCAAAAGTAGCCGCAGTTGGTGCTGGTATGGAAATCTTCCAACCAAGCGGTAACATGGTTGTTGATATTGGTGGAGGTACAACGGATATCGCTGTACTATCTATGGGTGATATTGTTACCTCTTCCTCTATCAAAATGGCTGGCGATAAGTTTGATATGGAGATCTTAAACTACGTTAAACGTAAGTATAAGCTATTAATTGGAGAACGTACTTCAGAAAATATTAAAATTAAAGTTGGTACAGTATTCCCAGGTGCACGCAGTGAAGAGCTTGAAATTCGCGGACGTGACATGGTAACTGGTTTACCACGTACAATTACAGTATGCTCTGAAGAAATTACAGAAGCACTAAAAGAAGACGCAGCTGTCATTGTACAAGCTGCAAAAGGCGTACTAGAGCGCACACCACCAGAATTATCTGCGGACATCATCGACCGCGGTGTTATTCTAACAGGCGGTGGAGCTTTACTACACGGTATTGACATGCTTCTAGCAGAAGAACTAAAAGTACCAGTATTAATTGCTGAAAACCCAATGCACTGCGTTGCGGTTGGTACAGGTATTATGTTAGAGAATATTGATAAATTACCACGTCGTGCTTTGAGATAAGGCTGTATTTATATGAGAAGTTAGGAAGATTTTTATTAAATTGTAGAACGAATAATGGATACTTTGTAAAAAGTCCGTTATTCGTTTTTTTTATGTTTCTGTACTTAATTTCTAGGCACGGCTAGAGAAAAAATAAAATTAATGTAATTCAAAACAGTTAAATGAAAATAAAATCATCAACAAAGTATTGGAATAATAACTATTTATCAGAGTGCCTTCAAGATGAAATATATATTTTGGGTTATGTGAGGTAATAATTTACCCGTAAATATTGGGGAAATAAGAACTTATAAATAGAAGAAGCATAGTTGAATTGAAGTTTAATAATTCACAGTTATGTCAATGCGTATAAGCAATATCGATTAAGGTTTATGGCTGTTATCAGAAAAATGTTTAATTATTATTTCGAAAAAAATTTTGAAGGCTATCAGTTTAATGATAAAATCACTTTTACTTTAACAGAGATTGGCTTTACAGATTTTAAACTTATCCAGCAATAGTAAAAATATCTCAAATTAAAAAGGATTTAATAAAAGATAAATAAAACAATTATTGTTTGTCGAAATATGATATAATCGTTTTTATGAAAAGTAATGTAAATTAATTGTAAATTAGGTGTGAACTTATTGTGAACTCTATGTGAAAAGCAAATGAATTCACATGAGTTTTATTTTTGATTAGAAATGGGACGTTTGTTAATTACAATGGGTAATATAGAGTTGTGTTAGCTTAATAAATCATTGTGAGAGTTTAGGGAGGACGACATTGATGAAAAAAGTTATTACATATGGAACATTTGACTTATTGCATTGGGGACATATTAATTTATTGAAAAGAGCAAAAAGTCTAGGTGACCATTTAACTGTAGCAGTATCTTCAGATGAATTTAATGCTATGAAAAATAAAAAAGCATACCACAGTTTTGAACATCGTAAAATGATTATTGAGGCTATCCGTTACGTAGATGAAGTAATTCCAGAATGTAGTTGGGATCAAAAGAAAAAGGACGTTGTAAACAAAGATATAGATATTTTTGTTATGGGAGACGATTGGAATGGGGAATTTGATTATTTAAAGAATCATTGCAAAGTCGTCTATTTACCACGTACGGTAGGGATTTCAACTACTAAGATTAAAAAGGAATTGGTTTTAGTAGCTAGATAGTTTTGATGATGAGAGAAATTATTATTACAGTATATTTGACCATAGTTAAACTTCTATCTAGTATCTGCGTATTATTTCCACTTCAAAATAAAGTAACATTCGTTATGTCCTATGGGGAAAATCATTTTTTTATTTATGAAGAAATGAAAAAACAAAATATTGATTGTAAAGTTGTTTTTTTGTATAAACCAACCTGTAAATATAAATTAGAGAAAAATCTAAAAGTAAAAAGTTATAAATTTGAAAGCTTAAATATAATTCATACGATAAAGGCTATCTATCATATTTCAACATCGAAATATGTAATCATCGATAATTATTTTGGGACATTAGCAGCAATCAGTTTTCAAAAAAAGGGGACTTGTATTCAAATTTGGCATGCGGCGGGGGCAATTAAAAAATTTGGATTATTAAGTAGTTCTTTTAAACAGAGAAGCTTGAGGGTACAACAACGTTTTTTAAAGGTTTATAATACATTTCATAAAGTTGTTGTAGGGTCAGAAAGCTTAGCGGCAATCTATATGAGAGCATTTGGTATATCTAGGGACTGCATACTTACGACAGGAGTCCCACGTACAGATTTATTTTTTGATGAGAGAAAAAAGGCAAGGATTAAGAAAGAAATTATATCTGATAATTTAAATTTAAAAGAGAAAAAGGTAATTTTATATGCCCCAACTTTTCGTAATGAAGAGTTGGATGAGTACAATTTTTACTTAGATATAGAGAGTATGTATAGTGGCCTTAAGGATGAATATGTTCTTCTCATACGGCTGCATCCGGCAATTAGGAAAAAGATGGAGTATGATGGAAAATACAAAGATTTTCTGTATGATTACTCATTTTATCCAAATGTAAATGAATTATTTTTGATAACTGATATTTTAATAACTGATTATTCTTCCATTCCTTTTGAATTCTGTCTATTACATAAACCAATGATTTTCTTTGCACCTGATTTAAATGAATATGTACAAAAAAGTGGGATAATTGATGAATATATTTCTAGCGTCCCAGGTCCGGTTTTATACAATACAGATGAGGTAGTCAATGAAATTAAAAAAGGTATTTTAGAATCAGATAAAATTGAGGGATTTACAGATAAATGGAATCAGTATTCTTTTGGAAATGCTAGTGAAAACTTTATAAATGTCATATTTAAGGACGATAATTTTGGGAGTGTAAAGGATGAAAACGGTTAGTGTTATTGTACCCGTATACAATAAGGAAGACTATCTTAAGAGATGTATAAACTCTATACTGAATCAAACATATACGAATTTGGAAATTATTTTAATAAATGATGGTTCTACTGATAATAGTAAGGGGATTTTGAAAGAATTTGCTAGGGGATATGAACAAATCAGATATTATGAATTTCAGAGAAACCATGGGGTAGCTAAAGCTAGAAACTATGGTCTTAGTAAAGCAACAGGAGAATATGTATATTTTTTAGATGCAGATGATTATTTAATGGTACAAGCAGTTGAAGTTCTTGTGGATAATATTAGGGATTATAGTGCTATAGCAGGGCCCTTTTTAAAAAAAACAGTAAAATACTCTAGTATAGAAGATGTAAATGTTCAATTATATACACAAGAAAACAAAATTAAAATGTTACGTGGGAAGACAGTTCTAAACGTTTTGTTTAGTAATAAGCATATTAGGCGCTATAAATTAAACTTTGATGAAGAGGTATCATTCTTTTCAGATTTAACATTTTTAATACCATTGTTAGCGAAAGAAGATACATTTCCGATGATAAACCTCCCACTTTATATTAAGGGTGAATGCTATGAACCAATTGATAATCCTACACTATCAATTATAGCTACTAAATATAAAATACACGATTTTTTTTCTGTATACAAGAGTTTAAAAGTCAATTTCTATAAAAATATCCACATATGCAATTATTTAGATGAATTATTATTGAGTTTCTATTTTAAGAATATAACAACTAGCATTCGGAAGTCCCCTAGTCTCCTAGAAAAGCATTTTAATGATTTAAAAACAAATGTAGATTTAATTAGTTTAGATATTATAAAAAAGAGAAATTTTTTAGAACGTTTAGAATTGCAGTGGATTAAAAAGGGAAATAAAAAGTCTACCTTTATATGCATGAAAATTAGAACTTTATATAAAAGATGGAAAAGGGCTTTTAAAGGTAAAAAAAGTCTTTATCAAGAGATATATAGGACGATTTTAGTAAAATTACCGATGAATGAAAAAACAATTGTTTTTGAAAGTTTTGCGGGGAAAAGTTATTCATGTAATCCACGATATATATACGAGTACTTAGTAAATACTAATAAGGATTTTAATTTTGTTTGGATATTTAATGAATTAGATAAGGACATATTTGGGGATGCCAAAAAAGTAAAGAGATTCAGTTGGAAATACTACTACTATTTAGCGACATCTAAATATTGGGTTACTAACACTAGAATGCCGAATAATCTATCTAAAAGGAAAGAAACGATTTATTTACAAACATGGCATGGAACACCATTAAAAAGGTTAGCGGCAGATATGAAAGAAGTTTATATGCCAGGTACAACGACTGAGAAATATAAAAAGAATTTTTATAATGAATCACGTAATTGGAATTATCTCGTTTCCCCTAATCAGTATTCTACTGAAATTTTTAAAAGAGCCTTTAAATATGATCAGGAGATCCTAGAATTTGGATATCCAAGAAACGATATCCTATGTGAAAATGATAGGGGAAGGAAAGAGAACGCGAACAGGATTAAAGACAGGATTGGTATTCCGAAAGATAAAAAGGTAATTTTATATGCACCTACATGGCGTGATGATGAATTCTATGAAAAAGGCAAGTATAGATTTGAGCTGAAATTAAACTTGAAAGAAATGCAAGAAAAATTTGGAGATCAATATGTAATTGCGCTTAGAATGCATTATCTAGTTGCTGATCATGTCAATATAGAAGGTATGGAGAAATTTGTATATGAGTTATCTAAATATGATGACATTGCAGAACTATATTTGATTTCAGACATTTTAATTACAGACTATTCTTCTGTATTTTTCGATTATGCTAATTTACGTAGACCAATATTGTTTTTTACTTATGATATTTCAAAATATCGTAGTATACTCCGTGGTTTTTATATGGATTTTGAAAAAGAAGCGCCAGGTCCATTGCTAGAGACATCGGATCAAGTAATTAATGCTATTTCGAATATTGAAAGTATCGAAATAGAATATAAAGAGGCATTTAATCGTTTTTACAATAAGTTTTGTCATCTTGATAATGGAATGGCTGCTAAAAGAATTTCTGAAAAAGTATTTAAATAATGGTTTAGTTTACCTGATAAAACTTTATAGAATAAGAGATGAAAGGTGTAGCCTTTGCATGGATGTATTGAGAAAGATAAAACAGGGATTTATAGTTTCAAGAATGTGTAAGTTAGTATTTTTATTATTGAGTTGCTTACCAGCCAAGAAACAATTAATTGTGTTTGAAAGCTATTCAGGAAAGCAATATAGTTGCAACCCAAGGGCTTTGTATGAATACCTAAGTAAACATCACCCAGATTTAGAATTAATTTGGAGCGTGAATAAAAATTTTAAAAAGGAATTTGATACAAAAAAAATCCCATATGTAACTAAGTTTTCACTACAATGGTTTATAGTAATGGTGCGTGCGAAATATTGGATCGTGAATAGTAGGATGCCATCATGGATTGTAAAACCCAAGCATACGATTTATATACAAACATGGCATGGGACCCCATTAAAAAAACTGGCAATGGATATGAAGGAAGTTTATATGCCAGGTACCACAACAGAAAAATATAAAGAAAATTTTCGGAAAGAAGTACAGAATTGGGACTATCTTTTGTCTCCAAATGAATATTCAACCCAAATTTTTAAAAGGGCATTTCAATTTAATAAAACAGTGATAGAAGCAGGGTATCCTCGGAATGATTTTTTATATACTGGTAATAACTTCAAAAAAATACGTGCATTAAAAAAGAAAAATAAACTACCTTTGGATAAAAAGATTATTTTATACGCACCAACATGGCGAGATAATCACTTTTATGGTAAAGGAAAGTATAAGTTTGATTTAAGGCTAGACTTAAGGAATTTACAACAGCAACTGGGAAAAGACTATATTATATTACTTAGAATGCACTATCTAGTTGCAGAACAGTTTGATTTAAGTGGTTATGACGGTTTTGTATATGATTTTTCCGATTATTTAGATATTAATGAAATATATCTTATGGCGGATTTGCTTATTACTGATTATTCCTCTGTATTCTTTGATTATGCTAATTTAAAACGACCAATTATTTTTTACACATATGATATTGAATCTTACCGCGATCGATTAAGAGGCTTCTATTTTAATTTAGAAAATGAGGCACCAGGTCCAGTTGTGAAAACAAACGAAGAGTTAGTAAGTGCTATTTTAAATTATGAGATGAAGGGATTAGGGGAATTTAAGAAAAAGTACAATGAGTTTTACAATCGATATTGTCACCTAGAAAATGGTGATTCCTCTGAAAAGGTAGTTAAGAAAATATTCTTTGGAGAGATATAAAATGAATTCAGTAGCAATTGTATTAAAGGAACAGATAAAGAGTCTTCATTTAATTAAAAGATTGTCTATTTATCAAATAAAAAGCACAAATAGCAATAATTATTTAGGAATGATTTGGGAATTTCTAAATCCATTAATCCAAATGAGTGTTTACTGGTTCGTTTTTGGATTAGGTATTCGTGGTGGTCAAGGAGTTAATGGTATACCTTTTATATATTGGTTAACAGCGGGTTTATTAGTATGGTTCTTTATTAATCCAGCAATTATTCAGGGGTCTAAGTCTATATATACTCGAATAAATATTATTTCCAAAATGAATTTTCCAATGAGTGTTATCCCGAGTTATGTAATCATGGCTAATTTCTATCAACATTTAATACTTTTTGGGATTGTAACATTAATATTTTTAGTTATAGGGCCAGGTATTTCAATTAACTATATACAAATCGTTTATTATATGTTTGCTACAATCATATTTTTATTTTCTTTTACTCTAATTACTTCTACTCTAGCAACGGTGGTTCGTGATATACAAATGATTGTACAAGCAGTAATGAGAATGATGTTATATTTAACACCTATTTTATGGACACCTGAAAAATTACCATCTGTAATTCAAAAAATAATGCAACTAAATCCATTAGGTTATATTGTTGAAGGGTATCGTCAATCTTTATTAGGAACAGGATGGTTTTACCAAGATATAAAACAAACGCTTTATTTTTGGGGGATTGTTTTGTTTATGCTATTTTTAGGATCAATTTTACACATTAAATTTAGGAAACATTTTATAGATTATCTATGATGGGATTTGTGATTAATGAGTTATTCAGTGAGATTTAATAATGTATCCAAAAAATATAAAATGCATAGTAAAAGCACGGATAAACTAAAGGATATTTTATATCCGAATGGATTCGGTGAAGAGTTTTATGCATTAAAAAATGCAAGTTTTGAGGCTGATAGGGGAGATATTATAGGGATCCTTGGTGTAAATGGATCAGGTAAATCTACGATATCAAGTTTAATAGCTGGTGTGACACCAGCTACATCTGGAGATTTAGAAGTCAAGGGAAAAGTTTCGCTTATCGCAATTGCAGCTGGATTAAATAAACAATTAACTGGTAGAGAAAATATAGAGCTTAAATGTTTAATGATGGGATTGAATAAAGAGGAGATTCAAAATTTAACGCCAGAAATCATAGATTTTGCTGATATTGGACAGTTCATTGATATGCCTGTAAAAAAATATTCGAGTGGAATGAAATCTCGTTTAGGTTTTGCAATCTCAGTTAGTATTAATCCGGATGTGCTTATTATTGATGAAGCACTATCAGTGGGTGATCAAACATTTGCTGATAAATGTTTGAAACGTATGAATGAATTTAAAGAGCAAGGAAAAACAATGTTTTTTGTTAGTCATTCTTTAGGACAAATAAAAAAATTTTGCACAAAAGTTTTATGGCTTGAACATGGGCAAGTTAGAGAATACGGGGTTATTCAAGATGTTCTACCTAATTATGAGCAGTTTTTAAAAGAGTATAAGGCCATGAGTAAGGAAGAACAATGTAAATTCAAAGAGGAAGGTATGAAAAAAAGATTATATCCCAATAAAGTAGTAGAACAAAAAGAAGAAGGATATAAAAAGGAAGAATATTGGATTGCTTTGGGGGCGGGAATTGGCCCAAGAAATAAGCGTAGACACAAAAAATATATCGTAGGTACTAGTATTTTATTGTTAAGTACTATAATTGGTTGTGGTTTATATTTGGGTAAGGATTATTTATTCCAAAAGTCAGAGGCAAAAGAGAAATTTATTGAAGAAGTAAAAAATCAGGAACAAATAAAGAACGTGAATCCTTTAGAAGCCTTAGATATCCGGTATACAAATGTTGCAAAGGCTACGATTCGTAGTAACCCAGATTTGAATAGTAAATCACTTGGAATTATGCCGTTTGGGCAATCTTTTGTTGTTAAAGGAAAACAACAAAATGAGCAATCAGGTATGAATTGGCTAAAGCTCAATTATTTAGATGGAACAGAAGGTTGGATTAGTGAAGCAATAGTAACAATTATTCCATTTAACACAATTATTAAATACGAGGATATTTCTCCGAAAATTGTTAGTCTAATAGGTTCTTCTAAAAATATGGATCAAATATTATCTATCTTAGATAAAAGAAGAGAAGAAGTAGGTAGTACTTTAGGAAATATAAAAGACGAGAGTGATCTTTTAGAAGGAAAACTTGTAAAATATAGTGATATAGATGTTGTATATAATAGTCAATCTAGAGTAACAAAGGTAATCTTGAACAAGGTATCCTTTACAAAGGATGCACTAACAGCACAATTAGGAGAACCTAATTTAAAAGATGAGTATTCAGCTATATTCGTGTATAGATCAGATAAATTTGACCTTTTATGCTATTTAAATGGTAATTCAGTTAATAAGTTAGAGATAAATTCAACTGTAGGATTAAATATAGATAAAAAATAAAAATAGGGGTGCACTGGCAATATGTATAAGCTTTATAAAAATATAATAGAAGTAATTGATGTGAATTTTTTACACATACATCTTTATGTTAAGAGCTTAAATAAAGGAATAAAATTAAAAATGGAGGATCTCAAATTAGATTTACCAAAATTTCTTTTTGAATATGAGATTAGAGATCAAATCCTTTTTGAATATAAACTATCTGAGGAATATATTGTATATATATACGCTTTAAATAATAATATATACATATTAAGAGAAGACAAGGGGAAAAATGATAATTCCCCGCGTGAAGATATATATAGCTTTGATGTGAAAAACTTCAAAAAAAATCTTTTAGTAAGACAAAAAGGATTAACAAGACTGGAAATTATAGATAGAAGTCAAAATGAAGTCATGACTATAGATAATTTTTTAACAGCTGAAGTAATAAATTTTAATGTAGGATATGAGATAGGAATTGGTAATGAAAACAAACGTTTTATTTTAATTTCAAAAGTTAGTTATGATATTTATAATATTGTTGTAACTTACGATAGTTTGAAAAAAGAGTTTAATGTATTTAAAATTCTTTTTAATGTATTAGTAGAACATCCTAGTATGAAAATTGAAATTCGAAATCGGAATGAAATATTCGTTGGAAATAAGTTAACTGGTACTCGAAAGGTGTTAAATTTTAAAAGATTATCTTTAAAGAAACCTAAAAAGCTTTTTGGTAAAGAAAGTGTTAAAAATTTTAAAGAAGAAAATATTTTGTCGATTTGTGTAATTAATGGAGCAAGGTATTATATTTATATGAAACAAAATGGGATTTTTGCATTAAGGAGTAATCCACTAGCAGTAACGCAACATAAGGCAAATCTAAAAGTATTTTCAACAAATAAATTTTGCTATATTTATGGAAGATTTACGCATCATGCTTATAATTCGTTTAAAAAATATGATTATTTATATTTAAGAAATTCAGATTTTCAAGTTGCTAAATTTATCAGACCTTTTAGTCATATCAAATTTCTAAAGCGATTTGGTTTCTTTAGAGTGCCACTTTCGAACCTTGATATTGATGAGAGGATACATAATAATCTATTTGTTGGTAATGAAGATAGGTTGATTCATAATTTATGCTTTAAAAAAAATGATGAAAAGGTAAAAACTTATATTTTTAAAAAACACAAGGATCAACTTCAAGTTATTCGAACGAATTTACAAGGGAATATTACCTCTACTAGGATTCCTTATGCACCTGAATATTCGTTAACCAGCCGTCTAAAAATAAAAGTAGCTAAATTTGTTTCGAAATTCTTTAAAAATAAAAAGAAAAATTTGAACTTATACTTTGAAAAGAAAAGCAATAAAGCAGATGAATCAGCATATAGGGTGTTTGAATATATTATGAATTTGGATACACCTAAATCTATAAATTATTTCATTCTAAATAAGGAATCTAATCATTATAAATACATGAAGCAACAGCATGGATCTAATATTATAAAGAAATATAGCTTTAAACATTATCTTTCAATATATAATGCAGATTACTTTATTTCAAGTGAGTTATCTAATCATCTCCTAAATGATAGATTATATATAGATAGTTTGAGGAATAAAATTATGGAAGTCCCTTTAGTATTTTTACAACATGGTATTATGTTCGCAAAACCAGTTGATAATCCTATGGCGTTTGGCTTCCATAAGGATAAGAATCTATATAATATGTATAAGTCAGTAATTAGTTCTGAGCTAGAAGCAAAGGAATTTTATAAAATGCAATATAATAGAAATGATTTAATTTTAACAGGATTAGCTACTTTTGATTTTGCGAAGTTAGCACCTGATGCTGATAAAATTGCATATATGCCAACGTATAGATATTGGGAAGAGGGGCTCATTTATTGTGATAGTATAGAGGAAACCTCTTATTACAAGGCAATTATGAAGGTTATAAAGGGGTTTGAAGCCGCAGGCTTAATCGATAGATTGTTAATTGTGCCACATAATAAGTTTTCAGAGTTTATTTATAGAAATATGCCGGAATATAACCACATTATTTCTGATAATCCATCGGAAGCATTGAAGGTTTCAAAAGTATTCATTACAGATTATTCATCAGCTATTTATGATGCACAGTACCGTGGAGCATATCCTATTTTCTATTGGGAGGAAAAAGATTATTTAATCCAACAATATAAGGCTATTCCGCCTGTTAATGAGAGTAATAGTCCAGGTCCTGTTGTGTATAATATTGATGAATTAATACGTGTAGTAAATGATGCGATAAAAAACGATTATAAAATTGATAGACGGTATAAGAAAAGATATTCTCGAATTAACAAATTCAAAGATGGTAAAAATACAAATAGAATTGTAAGATTCTTAAAAGAAGATAATATTATATAATTGTAAATTGGAGAAAAATGATTTCAACTTTTTGTTGAAATCATTTTTTGTTAAAATAAAATTTTTTACAATTTTTGAGTGGAATTATATGTTTTGGGTAAAGACTCAGAGCCGATTGTTTGACACCAAAAACACATAGAGTGATACAAGGTCTTGTGCCTGAAATTTTAGTTTTTGCTGAATCATACCCGTTTGATACGCAAGTTTTTGTAAGTGATGGATAAAAAATTTATTTAAAAATTCGTCACCGAGTATGCGAAATTCATCAACTAATGGGTTATTGTTTGTAGATATAAATTAGGGTACCCTTTCATATGATACTGAATGAAAGGATACCCTAATTTTATTCATTTTCTTACGTTGATGGCTATGCCTATACTTTGAGGGGATTATTAGCCATTGTATAAATAGTTTCAAAATCATCTATAACATATTTGGACTCAATATAGCTATAATTTATCTTTGGAAGTGTGTTAAAATTGCTTCTACAATACGCTCTGATGCACGGCCATCACCGTACGGGTTAGATGCTTTTGACATCTTATCATGAGCTTCTTTGTCTGATAACAACTCATCAGCAAGACTAAAGATTGTCTCTTCGTCTGTTCCTGCTAATTTCAATGTCCCTGCTTCAATACCTTCTGGGCGCTCTGTTGTATCACGAAGAACAAGAACCGGTACCCCTAATGACGGTGCTTCCTCTTGTACCCCACCAGAATCAGTTAACATTAAGTATGAACGAGCTGCAACATTGTGGAAATCAATTACATCTAGCGGCTCAATTAAATGAATGCGGCCATGATCCCCTAAAATATCATTCGCTGTTTCACGAACAACAGGGTTCATATGAACAGGATACACAACTTGTACGTCTTCATGCTTATCAACAAGACGCTTAATTGCACGGAACATGTTACGCATTGGCTCTCCTAAGTTTTCACGACGATGAGCTGTCATAAGTACAAGACGATCATTCCCAAGTTTCTCTAGTACAGGATGACTATATGTTTCTTTTACAGTCGTTTTTAGTGCGTCAATCGCTGTATTTCCTGTTATGAAAATGCTTGACTCATCTTTATTTTCTTTCTGTAAGTTCGTTGCCGATTTTGCTGTAGGTGAGAAATGAAGATCTGCCATTACACCTGTTAATTGGCGATTCATCTCTTCTGGGTATGGAGAATATTTATCCCATGTACGAAGTCCTGCCTCGACATGGCCTACTGGAATTTGATTATAGAAAGCAGCCAAGCTTGCAATAAATGTTGTCGTTGTATCACCATGTACAAGTACGATATCCGGCTTTGCTTCTTTCATTACTTTATCCAAACCTTCTAAACCACGTGTTGTAATATCAATTAAAGTTTGGCGATCCTTCATAATATTCAAATCGAAATCTGGCGTAATTCCAAAGATACTTAATACTTGATCTAACATTTGACGATGTTGTGCTGTTACAGTCACAATCGATTCAATTTTATCTGGATGCTTTTGCAACTCTAATACAAGAGGTGCCATTTTAATTGCTTCTGGGCGTGTCCCAAAAATTGTCATTACTTTTAAACGTTCAGTCATTTTATTGCCTCTTTCCTTTACCATTTAAAAAATCTGGTAGTATTGTTACTGTATTATTATACATGAAAGTTATAAGGAAAAGGGGGAATCACCCTTATATAGAAGATATTGAAATTTAATTGAATAGCATTTTTGTATCATGAAATCAAAGAGTACGAGAGATATTTATATTAGATTGATTTTGTGAAAACCATTTTAATAAATAAACTGAAAAACATATGTAAAAGTGATAACGATAAGATAGCATATTTTTTGATATTTTATTTTAATGTTAAAATATAATAATTTAAAGAAAATAGGAGGAAAAAAGAGAAAATGCTAATAATTATCCTAAAAAAAAACAAAAAAGGTGTAATATTAGGTTTTTCTTTCAAGATTTTCTCCTATATAATGATTTATGAATACGACATTAAGGCTTAATATATTTGATATAATTTGCCTTTCCCTAAATTGGGTATACACTCTTTTCAACCTCCGTGTCAGTGATAATACATATTGAAAAGAGTGTATACATTTTTTTATTTAGAAGAGAAATCTTGAAATCCTTTTTTATAATGACAAATGAGATTTAAAATGGGATAATGATAGTATAACTTCCGGTGGTATGACCAATCTTGTTTAAGGAGAGAAGTGTATGCTAGATATTCAACAAATTAAAGAAATAATTCCTCATCGCTATCCATTCTTACTAGTGGATAAAGTTTTAGAAGTAGAAGAAGGAAAGCGTGCTATTGGGATAAAGAATGTTACAGCTAATGAAGAATTTTTTAATGGACATTTTCCGGATTATCCTGTAATGCCGGGTGTTTTAATTGTGGAGGCTTTAGCACAAGTTGGCGCTGTTGCTATGTTGAAGAAAGAAGAGAATCGTGGTCGCTTAGCATTCTTCGCAGGCATCGATAATTGCCGTTTTAAACGACAAGTCCGTCCAGGTGACCAACTTCGTTTAGAAGTTGAAATGACACGTGTACGTGGAGCAATTGGAAAAGGAAAAGCAATTGCTACTGTAGATGGTGAAATTGCTTGTGAAACAGAAATCACGTTTGCGCTTGGTGACAAGAAAGAATAAATATATTAAGATATGTGATAGACAAATAACAATATATAATTGTTGTTTGTCTATTTTTTGTGGATTGCTATATTATTTGGTTTTATTAAGTTTTTTTTTTGTATAATAGGATTTATATGTATTGTAAGTTAGGCTTAAGAAAGAAGGTTACAATAATGAAAAAGAAAATTTTATTTTGGGTACTCGGTATTCTTGGGGTACTAATCATAGGTGGAGGAATTTATGCCTATAATGTATATTCTTCCGTATCTAATACATTAAAGGAAGTTCATCAACCTTTAAAACGTGATCAAAACAACAGTAACGTTGGAGAAAAAGTTAGCAAGAGTGAACCAGTGTCAATTTTATTACTAGGGGCAGACGAGCGTGGTAATGATAAAGGACGTTCAGACTCTTTAATGGTAATTACATTAAATCCTAAAAATAACTCTATGAAAACAGTAAGTATTCCTCGTGATACTTATACAGAAATTGTTGGAAAAGGTAAAAGCGATAAAATCAATCATGCCTATGCATTCGGCGGAGTAGATATGTCTGTAGCGACTGTAGAAAACTTCTTGAATGTTCCTATCAATTATTATATTGAAGTGAACATGGAAGGCTTTAAAGATATCGTTGATGCAGTCGGTGGGGTAGATGTAAATAATGATTTGGAGTTCTCTTTAGAAGGGAAGCACTTCCAAAAAGGGAATATTCATTTAACAGGTGACCAAGCTCTAGCATACACACGTATGCGTAAAGAAGACCCACGTGGTGACTTTGGACGTCAAATGCGTCAGCGTCAAGTAATGCAGGCTGTTATTAAGAAGGGCGCAAGCTTCTCTTCTTTAACAGGTTATGGAGATGTATTAGCAGCAATTCAAAAGAATGTGAAGACAAACTTAACGCAAGATCAAATGTTTGATATGCAAAAGAACTATAAAGATTGCTTGAAAAATAGTGAGGATATCCAAATCCCAGGTGACGGTCACAAGGCAGCTGATGGCATTTGGTATTACTATGTTCCAGATGCAGCAAAACAAGATTTAACGAATAAATTAAGAACGCATCTTGAAGTGACTAAGTAATGATTCAACTTCTTTAGACAAAGTGCTAAAGGCTACGAAGTTTGGGCACAATATGTAACGGATTATTTCGTTGCTAAGTAATAAAGGTACACAAAAGGTATACGAGCAATCGTATACCTTTTATAATAAGAGAGTGAATAAGAAATCCTAATATATGTAGGAGGAAGACTATGAATTCAATTTTAATCTGCGGCGGAGCTGGTTATATCGGTTCTCATGCTGTGAAAAAATTAGTAGAAGAAGGTTTATCTGTAGTAGTAGTAGATAACTTACAAACTGGTCATGAGGATGCAATTACGGAAGGTGCGAAGTTTTATAATGGTGACCTTCGTGATAAAGCATTTTTAAGAGATGTTTTTACACAAGAAAATATTGAGGCTGTTATGCATTTCGCAGCTGATTCTTTAGTTGGAGTTAGTATGGAGAAGCCTCTTCAATATTATAATAACAATGTATACGGTGCACTTTGCTTATTAGAGGTAATGGATGAGTTTAAGGTAGATAAGTTTATTTTCTCTTCTACTGCGGCGACGTATGGTGAGGTAGATGTAGACCTTATTACTGAGGAAACGATGACAAATCCAACAAATACGTATGGAGAAACGAAGTTAGCAATTGAGAAGATGCTTCATTGGTATAGCCAAGCTTCTAATTTACGTTATAAGATTTTCAGATACTTTAACGTGGCTGGTGCAACTCCAAATGGTATTATTGGAGAAGATCATCGTCCAGAGACGCATTTAATTCCTCTTGTATTGCAAGTGGCGTTAGGTCAACGTGAGAAGATTATGATGTTTGGTGATGATTATAATACACCAGATGGTACTTGTATCCGTGATTATATTCATGTTGAAGATTTAGTGGCAGCTCACTTCTTAGGACTTAAGGACCTACAGAACGGCGGAGAGAGTGATTTCTATAACTTAGGAAATGGTAATGGTTTCAGTGTAAAAGAAATCGTTGATGCAGTTCGTGAAGTTACAAATCATGAAATTCCTGCTGAAGTAGCACCACGTCGTGCGGGAGATCCAGCACGTTTAGTTGCTTCTTCTCAGAAAGCGAAAGAGAAATTAGGTTGGGATCCTCAGTATGTAAATGTGAAGACAATCATTGAGCATGCTTGGAATTGGCATCAGAAGAAACCTAATGGGTATGAGAAATAAAGTGAAACTTTAATAAGTGAAAGAGGGGTATTGTCGTTCAATATATGTTCGACAATACCCTCTCTTTTTTTGTATGATTTTTGCTATACTAAACTGTACTATAATACAGGATGGAAGGAGGAGAATAATGAAGATACTTGTAGTTGATGATGAATCGAGTATTCGTAATTTGATTCGGATGCAGTTGGAGATGGAAGGCTATGAAGTATTGACAGCGGCAGACGGGAGAGAAGCTTTAGAGAAATGGAATGAAGGGCCGGATGTATTGATTTTGGATGTTATGCTTCCAGATACAGATGGGTATGAATTGCTTCGTCTGTTCCGTGAGAAGGATAGGGATATTCCAGTACTCATGTTAACTGCGAAGAGTCAGATGAATGATAAATTGCTTGGCTTGCAGCTTGGGGCGGATGATTATGTGACGAAGCCCTTCAATTATGCGGAGCTTATTCTTCGGGTCAAGAATATGGCGCGACGTGTGAAGAAGAAAGAGGTAACGGTAAGTCATGAGGTAATCGAGGCGGGAGAGATAACGATCTGTCCTAAGGAAAGAAAAGTGCATGTTAGTGGACAAGAAATTCAGTTAACGTACAGAGAGTTTAATTTATGTCAGTTGTTTGTTTCCAATCCGCAGCGTGTATTTATGAGAGATGAGTTGCTTGAGAAAGTATGGGGGTTTGAGTATATCGGAAATACGAGAGCGGTTGATATTATGGTGCAAAGACTGCGAAAGAAGCTAGGGAATAGCGGGGAATATATTAAAACAATTTATGGCGTTGGCTATAAACTAGATTGTTAAGTGGTGATGGTATGTCTTTAAAAAGAAATATGGTGTTTGGAATAGTTGGACTGTTAATCCCGATTTTTGTTCTTTTGTACGGAGTTGTTTATATTACGTTAGAAAAGAATATGTATCATAACGCGGCAAATTCTTTAGAGAAGTTAAGTGTAGAAGCACAAATTTACACGATGAATTATTTAGAGAAGGAAGCAGAGGTGGAGACGCTCGGTCCGAATTCACTTTTAATTGCTTCGTATTTAGCAAAGCGCATGGATGTCCGTGTACAGATGATTGGGAAGAATGGAGATGTTGTTGCGGATACACAAAAAGGAGCACTTCTTCACCGGAATATTGATATTGAGAGCTCTTTGAAGGGGAAGAAATCTTATGTTTTTGAAGAGGGAGACCCAGCTCCAATTCTTTTGTTTTCAAGCCCAGTTTATTATGGAAACGATGTCATTGGAAGTGTTCGTTTTATAAATGAGTTAACGGGTGAGAAGGAGGTTTTAACGAATGTCGGTTGGACGTTCTTAATGACGTCTCTTTGTCTAGTAGCTGCGGGTATTTTCTTTGCAATTCGTTTGGCAAAGTCTCTCCATAAGCCGATTGATCAGTTAAGACAAATGGCGCACCGGCTGGCGAATGGTGATTATAAAAGTAAGATTGAGCTAAATGAATATGTGGAAATTGCTCAGCTTTCCGCATCTTTTAATGCGATGGCTGATGGAATTGAGCTGCATATTAAGCAATTGAAAGAGGAGAAAGAGAAGCAGAAAGATTTCTTAGACCGTATTACGCATGAGCTGAAAACACCGCTAACGGCGATTATTGGCTATGTGGATTTAATTCCGAAGTTACAATCGAAGGACGATGTACAGGAGAGCCTTCGTTATGTGGCTGTAGAAAGTGAGCGTTTATTGTCACTTGTAGAAGAATTACTTAAGTCTTCAAAGTACGGGACGAGTACGTTTGAAGTGTCACCTACAGTTGTGAATATAAAGGAATTAGCCGAAGAAGCAGTTTCAATTGTGAAACCTCGCCTGCAGAAATTTGAGATTGAAGTTATAAATGAGTTAACAGATGTACATGTTGTTGCGGATTTCGATAAGACGAAACAGATCTTCTTAAACGTGCTTGATAATGCGATAAAATATAGCGATGCTACGCAAATTCGTATGAATGTTATTGTAAATGAACGTGAGGCGAAGGTTTTTGTTCATGATGATGGCATTGGTATAGATGAAGGTGTGCTTGCAGAGTGGAATGAATCGCCAAAAGGGAAGGTACTTCCTTCTAGTTACGGGAATGGTTATGGTTTGTATATTTGTCAGGAGATTATGAATAAGCAGGGCGGAAGTATGCGGATTGAGAGTAGTGAAGAAATAGGCACTACAATATTTATCATATTCTTGCTTCCGAGACGGATGGAAGACATAAAAAACTTGAAAGCGGTTAAATGATACATTTATGAAACAATTATGCGGTATTTTCGAAACAACGTTTTTTTATCTTGGAGGTAGGCAGAAATGAAAAGGCTATCATTTCAAATTCTTATGTTTGTCCTTTGTATAATTGTTTCTCTTATTTTGTTTTATGTGATGGAGAAGCAAATATATAATCGAATCACAATAGTGAATGACAAACAAACTGTTTTACAAAGAGTGAATGAATCCCTGCCTACTGAAATGAAGGTTAGGCATGAAAAGTGGGGAGAAATTGTTATAACGGATGAAGTTCGTTTGCATACGATTGTTTCATTCTTTGACCAAATTCAATTAAATCCGAGAGAAGCTAAGATTCAAGAACAAGTATTTACTGGAGAAGTAACGTACTTGAATGGACATAAACGTACTTTTGCAGTAGGTGACTTGTTCCAGTACGGGGCTGATATGTACGGAAAGAATGGTACGGATCCAATGATTTCAGCATTTCAAACGTATTTGTTAAGCCTGTATTACACACCAGATCGTATTAGTGATTTCTTTGCGTCAGCACAGGATGTTATAGTACGCCAAGGTGATGTAGAACGTGCGATGAATCTTACGCACATACTTGATTCGATTCGGTACGCAAAACAAATTACAGATTACGGAGAAATACAGAAATTATTACAATCACAGAATGAACCGATTGCTTATATTACCGCTTATAAAACAGGGAAGCGTATAAAGAATGAGCGTGAAGACATTCTTACTATTTCTGTATATCCGTCGTACTTTGTTGTGCAATATCTCGGTGATAATAATGGGAATGTCATGTATATGAAAAGCTCCCTCGCAAATTTATTTGTAAAGGAGAATGTGTCATGAGAAAGATAGCCTTTTTCTTCTTTTTGCTAGTAATCGGAGGAGCGATGTCTAGTTGCTCTCGAGATACAACCTCTATTAAATATAATAAAAGTGGTCTCCCTATTTTGGATGATCGTCATCTTGTTGCGTACGTGGCGGCCCGCGAGGAAGTTGGGGAAGCTTTGCTTTCATCATTTTGTAAACCACGCGGTTGTACGTATGAATTTATTCGTCTTTCGACGGAAGAGCTTCTTCGGAGGGTAGAAGAGGAAGCTGGAAATCCGAAAGCTGATATTATTATTGGCGGTACGGTAGACGCGCATCAAATGATGAAGCAAAAAAATCTATCTATTCCTGTTACGAGTCAGCATGCGAACCGTATTTCAAAAACTGTTAAAGATAAAGACGGTTATTGGTACGGTTATGAAGTAGAGAAACTGGCAATTGCGATTAATAAAGAGCGGTGGAATGAAGAAATAGCCCCGCTCGGCCTTCCCTATCCATCAAGGTGGAAAGACTTGTTAAATCCAGTATATAAGGGAAAGATTGTTATGCCGGATCCAAATGTTTCAGGTACAGCATATACGTTTTTTCAATCACTTATTGATACTTTAGGTGAAGAGGAAGCGAAGGAATATGTGAAGAACCTTGCAGGGCAAATTGGAGAAGTAACAGTGAATGGTTACATACCGGCAGAACTTGTTGCGAGTGGTGAATATATGGTAGGCATCAATTTCATGGGAGATCAGAGAATGCTTCAAAAGCGAGGCTTTCCTATTTTAAGTAACGAACCTGAGCAAACAGGATTATCTGTTAATGCGATTTCGAAACTAAAACGTGCACCGAATGGTATTATTGTGGATTTATTTATTGATTATTGTTTATCAGAAGAAGCGGGGCACATTTTAGAAAAAGTTTCGTTTGGCGTACCAACGATGTTTGCGAAGAATGAGAAAGAAATAGAAGGGCAGCCGGTTAGAAGAACGAACCAAAATATATCAAATAGCGGAATAATCGAGATATGGAATAGACAGCGTCTCTCTCAGAAGTGAGAAAAGGAGACGAAAGAATATGTTTAAATGGCTTAAGCCAGCGCCTGCAATTGAGAGATTGCCAGCGGATATGATTGATCGAGTATATAAATTACTACGTATCCGTGTGTTAATCGGAATTTCAGTTGGGTACGCTGCTTATTATTTAGTTCGTAGTAACTTTACGTTATCAAGTACGTATTTAGTAGAAGAATTCGGATTTAGTACAGCTGAAATTGGTCTACTAGGTTCAGTAATGGCAATTGTTTATGGATTTAGTAAGTTCTTTATGGGGAATTTATCTGATAAAGCTTTCGCCCAGCGCTTTATCGCGGTCGGTTTATTTTTATCAGGGCTTGTAAATATTTGCTTCGGTTTTGCATCTTCATTTGGGATGATTGTTACATTACTTGTCGTTAACGGTATTGTACAAGGTATGGGAGCGCCACCTTGTAGTATCGTTATGACGAAATGGTTCTCGAAGAAAGAGCGTGGTACGAAAACAGGTCTTTGGAATATTTCACATAACGTTGGTGGAATGCTTGTGCCACCACTTGTCGGAATTGGTGTAGGTATTTTTGGTGAAAATCATTGGCAAGGCGGCGTGTTTATTTTCCCAGCGATTATCGCAATGGTAATTTCAGTTCTAGTATGGATTAATGCGAAGGATACACCAGAATCAGAAGGTCTTCCTCCAATTGATGAATATCGTAATGACTATGAAAATCTTGAAAAAGCAGATAATGCTAACAAGATGTCACCAAAAGAAATTTTAATCAAATATGTATTGAAAAATAAATTTGTATGGTTCTTATGTATTGCGAATGCATTTGTATATTTAATTCGCTTCGGTGTTATTAACTGGGTTCCACTTTATTTAACGACAGTTAAAGGTTTCTCAAAAAATGAAGCACACGCGGCATACACAATCTTTGAAGGTATGGCAATTCCAAGTTCATTAATCGTTGGTCTTTTAAGTGATAAATTATTTAAAGGAAAACGTATGCCATTATGTATCATTAGTATGGTTGGGGTTGTTATTGGTACGTTTATATATTGGCAAGCAACTAGCATACTTGTTGTAAGTATTGCAGTTTCTATTATCGGTTGCTTAATTTATGTACCACAGTTCTTAATCGGTTTAAGTGCGATGGAATTAGTACCGAAATTTGCAGTAGGTACGACAGTTGGTATGTGTGGTCTGTTTGGTTACGTAGGTGGAAGTCTTGTAGCAAACGCAGCAATTGGTGTTATTGTTGATCGTTCTGGCTGGGATGGCTGCTTTATCTTACTATTAACAGGTGCCATTTTATCAACGATCTTCTTGTTCATCGTTCAACGTGGACATGAGAGCAAAGCTCCTAAAGCGGCGTAATATTTTGTTTGAAAAGCTATCCAATTATCATTTTGGATGGCTTTTTCTATATAATATAATCTTTCCTTAAATCTATCTTAAAAGACATAATGTCATATTTCTAATCATGGAAATTTTTGTTACAATAAAAATGGATGTGTAAAACTTTGTAAAAAGAATGTAATAATATGTATTTTGTTTCCAGAAAGTTTTATACAATTTTTATATTAAACTATTAAGTTATAAAAAGGAGAGAGAATATGGTACCAAATACGGTTCGTACTCCAAACAAGAAGAAGAAATGGATTATTATCGGGGTTATTGCACTAATTGTTATTGTAGCAGCAGTTAATATTTTTATTATGCAAGGCAAGAAGAAGGGGGCATCAACATCTGCTGATGCTGTAAGTTTCGAGAAAGTGACAGAGCGTAAGCTGAATAATACGAAGTTGATTTCTGGTCAGGTGAAGCCTGGGAATATCGAAAGTTTTTATGCGGATCCGACTAAAGGAAAAGTGAAAGATATTGAGGTAAAAGAAGGACAAGAGGTAGAGAAAGGTGCGAAGTTATTCTCTTATGATAATGAAGAGATTAATTTACAAATGAAGCAAGCTGAGCTTGATCAGAAGATGGCAGATATGCGTTATGATCAAGGGAAGAAGAAGATTGATTCGTTGAAGAAAGAAATTAAAAAGGCGAAAGATGGCGGAGCTGGGAAAGAAGTAACAGATCCGATGGAAGAGCAAGTAAGTGAGTTAGAGATGGCGCAAAAGACAACGGATCTTGAGAAAGAAAAAGGGAAGTTGCAGAAAGAAGAGTTAAGTAAAAAGCAGAAAGAGCTTACGATTTATAGTAACTTTGCTGGTGTTGTTCAAAAGTTAGATAAAGATGCGGCGCACAGTTCATCTCAAGCGTTAGGTGGTCAAGGGAAAGCCTTCTTACAAGTGGCTTCTAAAGATCCGTTCCAAATCCAAGGGACGTTAACTGAGCTTCAAAAGTCACAAATTCAAAAGGATCAAACATTTACTGTAACGGCGAAAGCAAATAATAAGCAGAAGTGGACAGGTAAGATTACAGAGGTAAGTGAATTCCCAACGAGTGCAGAGATGGCTCAAGCTGGTGGTATGGGTGAAGCGACTCAAAATATGTCCCAATATACATATAAAGCAAGTCTTGATAGTCAAGATGGTTTATCTCCAGGTTATCATGTTTCATTGCAAGTAAATTTAGAGAATAAGAAGATGGTTGCTGTTCCGACTAAGAGCATTGTAGAAAAAGGCGATGATGCATTTGTTTATGTTGAGGATAAAGGAAAGCTTCGTAAACAAAATGTGAAAAAAGGTTCTACTGATGGAGACTGGACAGAGATTACTGAAGGCGTAACAGTGGGGCAAAAGGTGGTTAAAAATCCTTCCGACGATGTGTATGACGGAATGGAAGTGAAAGAGAAATGATCACGCTAAATAATATTGCTAAAACGTATTATCAAGGAAAATTGGCAGTGCCGATTTTGCATGGTATTAGTTTAACGATTCAAGGCGGCGAGTTCGTTTCGATTATGGGGCCGTCTGGTTCTGGTAAGTCAACGCTTATGAATATTATCGGCTGTTTAGATCGTCCAACAGAAGGCGAATATATGCTGAATGATGTGAATATCTTAACAGCAGACGAGTCAAAGCTTGCTTTAATTCGTAATGAATATATCGGTTTTGTGTTTCAGCACTTTAATCTGCTTCCACGTCTTTCAGCAGTCGAAAATGTTGAGCTTCCGCTCGTATATGGCGGCATAAAGAAAGCAGAACGTCGCAAGCGTGCTTTAGAGGCATTAGGTAAAGTCGGATTAGCAGACCGCGTGCATCATTTACCGAACGAATTGTCAGGTGGACAGAAGCAGCGTGTAGCAATTGCAAGAGCGATTGCGAATAATCCAACGTTCATTATGGCCGACGAGCCGACTGGTGCACTTGATACGAAGTCTGGTGAGCAAGTTATGGATATTTTTACGAAGCTTAATGCAGAAGGTACAACAATTGTTATGGTTACGCATGAAGAGGAAGTAGCAGCGTATTCTTCCCGCCGCATTGTACTGCGAGATGGGAAAATTACAGAAGATAGAAGGTGTGCGGTATGAGTTTACTAGATAGTATAAAAATTGCCCTATCTTCTATTTTAGCTCATAAACTGCGTTCAGCTCTTACGATGCTCGGTATTATTATCGGAGTAGGTTCGATTATTACTGTCGTTGCAATTGGGCAAGGCGGGGAAGCGATGCTGAAGTCGAAATTCGCAGGTTCTGGTGGTAATAATCTTATGCCAATTCAATTTAAAGCAGATATTAATGATGAGTTTGCTATGGGCGGATTTCAAATGCCGAAGTTAACGGAAGAGGATATTTTGGAAGTAAAACAAGTGAAAGATGTTTCACACGTTATTACGACAAACCAGAATTCAGAGGTGCTTGATGTAAATGATAAAAAAGCAAATCTGAATATTATTGGTCTTGATAATGAATATTTTGCGGTTAATAAAGTAAAGGTCGTAAAGGGACGTACTTTAAGTGAATCAGATATTACTCATGCAAATAATGTTGTGATGATTAGTACAAAAACAGAGGAAACATTATTTAAGGACGTAAACCCAGTTGGACAAATTATTGAGATGAAGGGGCAGCCAATGCAAATTATTGGTGTGTATAAATCTGATAATGAGTTTATGGGATTTGAAATGGAAGAAGCATTAATCCCCCTTACGTTATGGCCTGTTTTATACGGAACAGATGATATTCAAAATATCGCAATTCAAGCTAAAAATGTAGATGACTTAGAAGCAGCGGGGAAAAAAGCTGTTGATGTATTAAATAGTCGTAAGCCAAGTGAAATTCCAGGTAAATATGAACTGGTAAATTTAAAAGAATTCCAAGAAAATGTTTCTAAAGTAACTGGTATTATGACGATGATCATAGGCGGTATTGCAGGTATTTCATTAGTCGTTGGTGGTATCGGTGTTATGAATATTATGCTCGTATCTGTAACGGAGCGTACGCGCGAAATTGGAATACGTAAAGCACTTGGAGCAACGCGTAGTAAAATTTTATTACAGTTTTTAATTGAAGCAGTTATGTTAACACTTCTAGGTGGTTTGATTGGAATTGGTCTTGGATATGGCGGAGCATATATCGTTTCTACATTCGCAAAATGGCCACCACTTGTTTCATGGGAAGTTGTCGTTGGTGGCGTATTATTCTCGATGACACTTGGTATTATTTTCGGATTAATTCCAGCGAATAAAGCTGCGAAATTAGATCCAATTGAAGCATTACGTTATGAGTAAGTAATAGTGTAGTAGAGAGGGGGGCTCTCTACTACAAATTACCGTTCTAGTGGGCGGTTCGTAGCCTCTATGTGAGGAAGTGAACCGCCCGTTAGAACGGGTTATATAAATAGAAGGAGGCGTTATAATGGAAGCAAATGTGAATACACAAAAAGCTGGTGGTGAGAAGCCATCATTATTTGGAATGATTACTTCTCCTGGTTTACAGTTTGAGAGAATGAGGACGACTGAGAAAGTTTGGGGTATGTTCTTCATAGTGGCGCTATTACAAGGGCTTGTAGGTGGTTTAAATTCGTATATTACGTATACATCACCTGAGATGATTGAAATGCAAAAGAAATTAGGTGGTGCACTTGCAGAGCAGGGCTCGCTTGTATCAGATGTAATTTCTAGTACGATATGGGGAATAGTAGGTGTTATGATTGCGACATTAGTTGTTGCAGCTATTTATAAAGTGTTTATGATGTTTTACGGGAATGATACTTCTTATAAAAAAATAGTAATGATTATTGTATACGCGGATATTATTGTTATTATTGGTGGACTTATTAATGGTATTATAGCTTTAACTTTAGGTGCTGCACCAACTGCGTATACAAGTTTAGGGCCGTTATTTGAGAAAGGCTCACTTGTATACGGAATCGGTAATTCAATCGAAGTGTTCTCTTTATGGAATTTAATTTTAATTTGGTTAGGATTACAAGTTACAGCAGGATTAAGTAAAGTGAAAGCAGCTATTCCAATTATCATTTTATTCATTATTAAGGCAGTATTCTTAGCTGCGATTGTTGTATTGATGGCAAAGTTTTTACCTGGTTTGCCGGTATAATATGATTAGATTAAAAGGTGGCTCTCCCAAGAGTCACCTTTTTTATTTTTACTCTTATTTCAAATACCACCAGCAGAATTTCAAATTCTACTTCATGTAATTTCAAATTTCAGCGGTAGTATTTGAAATTACTCACAGTGAAATCACTTCTTTATTTTTATATTGTGGAGGTACCGGCGGAATAACAAAGAGGTATACCTTTTAGAAGTGGGCACTGTGTGAAACCAGCAACTTTTAAAGAGGCAGTTGTGTTGTATGAAGGTATGATTATAAATCAAATAAAGAAGCTAGGTATTTATCAAGATCATGAAGAATATTATCAATGTGGTTTAATCGGTCTTTGGCATGCGTATGAAAAGTTTGATGCAGAGAAAGGAAGCTTTCCCGTATATGCAGTTGTAACGGTACGTGGTTATATATTAGAAAGATTGAAGAAAGAGTTTGCAGTGCAAGAAAAGTGTGTATATGTAGGAGAATATGAAGATACCTTTCATTTTGAAGATGTTGAAATGAGAGTGAAGGAATTTATGAGTGTATTAGATGAGAAGGAGAAGCATATTATTTTTGAACGTTTTTTTGTAGGAAAGACGCTGGGGGAAATCGCTTTAGAGACAGAGATGACCTATTATCAAGTAAGATGGGTGTATCGGCAAGCGCTTGAGAAAATGCGAAATAGCTTAAGAGGATAAATATTATCATAAGAATGGAAGGCAAGGGATATTGCTTTCCATTCTACTTATTTTGTTAAGGTAGTAAATGTAATAAGAGGTTTTTGAATTGTAGTGAATCTTGCATGTTCATACGTGATAATACGTATCCAGCTTTTAATAATTGTTGTTTTAGCTTATGGGGACTGATATGTATTGTTGTAGTAGTGCCATTTGAAAAATGAATGGTAGCTTTTTTACTCTGTTTGAAAAATTCTATGTCATCTATATGATTATAAAATAGCCATATACAGTTTGGAGAAGAAGGAGATTCTGTTGGGAAAGCACAAATATATTCTCTATGATTAATTGGAATCGGGACATTTTGTTTGAAATTAAAGTTTGTTTGAACTGCTTTACGTCTGCCTTGATAAGTAGAGTGAACATTGGTTAGACAAGATTTCTTGATGAGTTGAAGAGCGGTTTGGCAGGAATAAAAATGGTTCCCGCTACTGTCGATAACTTTTGTGCAATAATAAGGGTGCTTGTAAGGCTCTAACATCATTGTAGAATTAGAAATAATAATATCATTTTCATCGTTCATAACTCTGAGTCCTCCCTTATAAAATGTTATTAATATCATTATATACAAATTAAGTAAAATAATTGTTAATCTTTTGTTTCGTATTGTAAATTTTAGTTATTCGTTTACAATCAATAGATGATAGTCTTTCTAATTTGCATCGCTTGTACATATATATGAAAATAGAAAAGAGTAGGCGGTGAGATAATATGAAGAAAAGGTATATTGTTATGGCTCTAGTTGTTGTTCTTCTAGTATATTTAGCAAATAGTAACCCGAGTAAAGGTGAATATACGGACTGGGCAGCAAAGCAGTTTATGAAACGTAATGATGTAAGTAAGAAGCTAGACGAAGTTCAAAAAGAAAATGAAGAGGGTCTCCTTGGCGATTTAGCATCGGCTGGTAAGAAGTTGGCGAAAAAATATGTTGAGCCACAAGTTGGATTATTAATCGATCATTATACGAAGCGAGATGATTATATATTCTTCTCAACATATAAGACGGAATTTGATATCGGCGGAGAACACTATAAATATGTATGCGTCGGTTTTTCAAAAATCTTTATTCCAATTGAAATGCCGAAGAAAAAAGACGAATCTGCAAAATGATGCAGATTCGTCTTTTTGTTTATAAGTTAATTGGAACTTCAGATACATTCCTTTCTACGAGACGAGCGCCTTTTTTTCGGGTATTTTCATTCATTGATGAAAATACAGATGAGGCAAGGATGGTATCCATTACTTGATTTACGACTTGTGCATCGATGGGTGTGATGGGGTTCTCGATAGAAAAAATAACGGTTTTTCCATCTTCTTTCGCGAAAATTAATTCTAGTACTTGCATGCTTTATTTCCTCCTTTTTATTTATCCAGCTGTTGGTGTTGGCTAATAATCAGTGGGGGATGAACCCCCGCTAATTAAAGTTTCATCTTATAGGCTAGAAAGATCTGATGTGCTAACAAGTTGTACAGCGTGAAGTGGTAATGTTTGTAAGGAAGCAAGGGCACGTGCTACGTTTTGTACTTGCTCTAAGTTTGCGTTTGTTTTTACACGCTTAAATTGTTTGTTCTTGAAAACTGTTTTTCCGTTCTTATCTACTCCATTGTTTAAGACAAGACGTAAAGTTAAGTCCATTACGATTGTTTCAACTGCCATGTTTATCACCCCCTTTCACTATATAAATAGGGCGCGAATGTCATGTTTTGGCGTGAAATTTATTATTTTTTTTGGTACTCTTAAAAGACTAAGAGAGGGGTTTCGGAAGAATGAATCGTAAATGGTTATTTTGGATTCCTGTTTTACTATGGATGGGGTTAATTTTCTATTCCTCGGCACAACCATATAAAAAGCAGGATATGCGCTCGGATATTGAACAATATGTAAATGTTGAGTTTGTGAAAGAGCATTTTTCATGGGTATCTATCGATTACGGCGGTGGTACACCTGTTAGCATTGCAAATAAAGGTGTAGGCGGATTTATTGAGTTTTTCCTTCGTAAAGGTGCTCATTTTATGGTGTTCTTTATGCTTGGTTCATTGGTGTATTATGCTTTTCATCGATTGGGTTATTCGAGAAAAAGGTGTTTTATATACGCTCTCCTTTTCGTTGCGGGATATGCAACATTTGATGAAATTCATCAATGGACTACGGGAGATCGTACACCGATGTGGCAAGATTCATTACTGGATACGTGCGGCGGATTAACAGGGATTATAATAAGTAATTGGTTTTGGAATAGAAAAAGGAGCTAATCTTTTGAGATTAGCTCCTTTTGTTTATACACCAAGCAATTCTTTTAGTTCATCTGTAGATAGTTCGGTCATCCAACTATCGCTTGTAATGACGGCGTTGTTTAGTGATTGTTTTCTCTCTAACATTTCATCAATTTTCTCTTCGAGTGTTCCCGTTGTAATAAGTTTATGAACGTGAACGAAGCGTTTTTGACCAATGCGATATGCGCGGTCTGTTGCTTGGTTTTCTACAGCTGGATTCCACCAACGGTCGTAGTGAATGACATGGTTGGCAGCTGTTAAGTTTAAGCCAGTTCCGCCTGCTTTTAACGATAAGATGAAAATGTCATACGTTCCGTTTTGGAACTGCTCGATCATTTTGTCACGTTCTTTCTTCGGTACACTACCGTTTAAGAAGAGGACGCGCTGACCGAAATGTTCTTCTAACACATTTTTTAGCATGTTGCCCATACCAATGTATTGTGTGAAGATTAAGCAACTTTCATTTTGATCTTTTATATTTTCAATTAGTTCCATTAGCGTGCTCGTTTTCATGGAACGTTCAATGATGTCTTTCGGTTCTGTTTCTTTTAAATAAAGAGCAGGGTGATTACAAATTTGTTTAAGTTTGTTCAGCATTAGTAATATAAATCCGCGTCTTTCAATCCCGCTTAATCCTTCTACATTTTGCAATGTATCTTGAACAAGTTGTTCATATAAGGAAGCTTGTTCACCGGTAAGTGGACAATAAGCTTTCTGTTCTTGTTTATCTGGTAAGTTTAATGCGACTGTTTGATCTTTCTTCGTACGTCGTAGTAAAAATGGTGAGATAAAACGTTGAACTTGTTGGATTTTTCCTTCGTCACGATCTTTTTCAATCGGTGAGACGAAGCGGCGCTGGAATTGTCCTAAGCTGCCGAGATATCCGTGATTAATGAAGTCGAAAATAGACCAAAGCTCGGCAAGTCGGTTTTCCATCGGTGTACCGGTTAAAGCAATTTTGTGATTAGCTGGCAAGTTTCGTACTGCTTTTGACTGTTTCGTATGTGGGTTTTTAATATTTTGCGCTTCATCCAAAATAACAGCATCCCAGCATAACGTACTAAGTTCTTCTTCATCAAGCTGAGCCAATGCATAAGATGTTAATACAACATCTGCTGATTGAAGGAAGTCTTTAAATGATTCGCCTTTCGCTCGGTTACTTCCATAATGTAACTGAACACGTAAATTTGGTGCGAAACGTTCAAATTCTTTTTGCCAATTTCCAAGAACAGATGTCGGTGCCACGATTAAGGCAGGACCTGTTTGGAGGTTGTTCTCTTGTATATATAGTAAGTAAGTAATCGTTTGAATACTTTTTCCAAGCCCCATATCGTCAGCTAATAATGCGCCGAACCCAAGCTTCCTTAAATATAATAACCACTCAATGCCATGTTGTTGATATGGACGGAGTGTTGCGTTTAGTGAAGAAGGGACATCTACTTTTGGAATATCTCCAATGTGCAATAGTTTTTGGAATAGATCTTCATAATATCCATCTAGTTCAATTTCAATATCGGTAAACGGACTATCCTCTTCTACAACTTCTGTTTCAGCAGTGTTTGATAAATGTTGCTGAAGGACATCTTTCATTTCGAGTCCATACTTATCGGCACGGTTCATGAGCTTTCGTACTTCTTCAATAAAGGCTGGATCTAGTCTCATCCATTGACCATTTATATTGAATAACCGTTTGTTTTGTTCAACGAGTTCGAAAAATTCGCTTTCTGATAAATCAATGCCGTTCGTTGAAATACGCCAGTCAAAATTAACGAGTGTATTCATACCGAAGAAAGATTGCGTTTGTGTGGCATTTTGCTTCAGCTGCACACGTAATTTTGGTTTTGTCGCTTTTAAATTTTGCCACCACGATGGTAATAAAATCGTAATACCTGCGGCAAGTAATTCGTTACTTGCTTCTGTTAAGAAGTTCCATGCTTCTGTTTCAAAGATTTCACTTCGGAATGTATCACCGTCTTTTAACCACGGTACAAGTCTACTGAAGCCTTCTTGTGTTTCAAGAATACGTTCTTCATAATCGTGCCATCGTTTTGGCAAAGAATCGATACTCTCATATACATATATGCGATGAGCCCCGCGCTTTGGTGTAACAATTGTTTCAAGCTTCCACATTTCAAATTCTTCTTGCGGCTCTTGTAGCCTTAGGCCAATTGTAAAGGGAAGGTCATCTTCAATGTAACCAATTTTTCGAAGCCAATCTTCTTCATGTAGTGCTGCGTCCAATTGTCTTTTCGTAAAGTCGTAATGTTCATAAAGTCTCTTTGCATCTTCCCATCCGTCGTTCGAACGGTTATCTTGTAATATACTTTCATTTACCGCGGATGAGAAAAGAGATGCTAATGTGTCATCTTCAATCGGTGTATGTTGAACTTTCCAAGATGGGTGTTTGGGCCAACGCTCCATATCGGGTACGAAGCTACCGCTGACGAAGGCATCCCATAATTCATTTGCATCTTTCGTAAGTGCTGTAATAGGACCGTTCATTTGAATATGGGCAAAGGAGTTCATCGGTTTATTCGCGATGTATTCAAATGCTTGTGCGTTTGTTAGGATAACACCTTGTTTTCCTTCAAAGGTTGCTTCTTTTAGAAACGTACCGTAGAAGGAAGTAGAGTGCCATGTAAATGCATTTCGTTTCCAGCTTGTTACGGATAATGGAGTACCGCTGTCATCTTCTCCCCAAAGGAACCAACCTTGACTAACGTGCTGGAGCCTAATTGTTACTTCAGTTTGATTGATCATCGATTAATTTTCCTTTCCGTAATTCCTCTTGTAGTGCACGTAGACGTGAATGTAAGTTTGCGATGTGAATAATGAAAGCATCCCATTCATCAGTGCGCTTTAATCGTTTATATAATGTACGCAATTTCTTTAAGTAACGAACTGCACGTCTATATGATTTGCGATTTCGCTCTTCAATGGCCTCAGTAGCAGCAAGGTGATAAAGAGGGAGTGCCGCTTCTGGCGCTTCCTTTTCGATATCTTTCAGCGGCTCTTTCAAAAGTTCAATTGCTTCAAACCCATGTAAGAGATGAAGTTCTGTCCATGTGCGATACTGCTTTTTCGCGAGTACATATTGCTCATAGTTGGCGAAACTGTATGGTAATAGCTCTTGCAAAATCATTTCGAGTCCAGCTTGTTCATTTGTATGGGTTGCATACGTTTCGTACATGATGACAAATAAGCGAACGATATCTTTGATGAAAACCGTATTTTCGTGCTCATATATCGTTTGTTTCACTTGTTTATACGTAAAGGAAAGCCAGTTTTTCGCACGATCCCATTGCATTGTATTTAATAGCTCTTCTAACCAATAGAAGTACAGACTTACAACAGAAGCAGGCTGTTTTTTGAGTAAGTCCATCGCTAGTAAATCTTCGTCATTTAAAAAGAGTAGATGAGAAGATGCTAATGCTTTGGAAAGTGGATTGATTTTCGTATCGATTCGTTTTTCTTCTTCTTGCAGTTGCTCTTTATTGTGTAAGAGTTCACTCCATATGTGACGATAAATAAAGAATCTCTCTTGCGTATAGGCGTCGGTGGAGAAGAATACTTCGTGAACGAGACGAGCAGTTTCTTTCAAAATTGATTCAGACTCTGAAGGAATCGCTTCTGATTGTAAGTCCCGAACGATGGATTCCACTTTATCTACAAATAGGCGAACGACATTAACAGGCTGATGATAAGAATACGTTTTATTTGCTTCAAAGTCCTGAATTTCTTCTAATAATTTTTGAAAGCAATAAAGCGCTGCATGTAGCCTGAACAACTCATGTATCGCAATGATACGCGGAGCTTTCCGTTCGAGTTTCGTATAGAAGTCTGTAAAAATACTCATAAGAAAATACATTTGTTTATAAGTAAGCCGAGCTTGTTCTTTTTTAAATGATTCATATTCGTTATCAAAATATGATTGCCAACTTTTATAATCGCTTTCCTCAAAAGCTGATGATTGCAATACTTGTCTTGCAGTTCGAATAGGAGGAAGGGAAGGTTTCGTATTATTTTTAAATAAAGTTAATACATCTCCTACTTGCCCAAAACTAGACGCTGCAGATAGTAACACAGCGAGCATATGCTCACATTGCGTTGGTGCGAAACAATCGCAATAGCTTTCAGCGACGTTACGAATCGGGATATGGACGCTATATACGCTGCCTTCAGCATCTACAGTTCCTGATAGCGTATAACCATCAAAGTCAACATTGTAGACAACACCACTACGATATAGGTGCCGAGCTGTAGCGACATGTTCCTGATCAGCTGTTTGCTGTGGATCTAGTCCTTGAACGAACTCATTCGCAATCATCATAATTTCATCTTTCGTAATTGAGTGTTGCAGCATAATATTCCTCCGTACACATATTTCTTTCCTTTACCATTATAAACAAAAAATGCTCAAAACAGAAAAAATGAAATTTAGATTACATTACTTGAAAATCATGGTAATATATAAAATGTTAATTTTATATATTACTATATATTTATAGGAGGAGAAATAGTTTGTCAGATTTACAAGCGAAGTTGGGTAACGGTATGAACAAATTGCAAGAGGGAATTGAGCAAGGAAAGATGAAGTTGCAAGTAGCACAGGAGGTTGCGCAATTAAAGAGAATTACGCAAGAGAAACTACAGGCGAAAACTGAAGTTTTGCTGGAACTTGGTCAAACGGTATATATGCAACTCCGCAATGATGAAGTTCGAGTAGATGTGTTAACAAATATTATAGAACCAGTACAAGAGCTTGATGTTGCTATTTATAACACGCGTAAGCAAATTGCTAATTTACAGAATCAAGGACAGAAAGGGCAGTGTAGCTGTGGCGGCCCATTATCATTAAATGATAAATTTTGTGGACAGTGCGGGAAAGAAAACGAGTTACTCCTTCAAACAAAAAATGATGAAAACGGATCATGTACTTCATGTGATGAACAAATTGCAACAGAGGCTACATTCTGTCCAGTTTGTGGTATGAAGCAAAGTAAGGAGTGAGGAACATGTATTGTAAAACTTGTGGTTTAGAACAGTCGGATGTAGCGAATTATTGTACGCATGATGGAACAAGTACAGGTAGTGTAGAAAGTGAAGTTATGTTAGCACCGAAAGACTCAAAGTATTGCCGAACGTGTGGAGTAGAAAGTCAAGGAAATGCTACGTATTGTGAGAAATGCGGGGATTCCTTATTAGGTATTATGAAAAAAGAAATGAAAACAAGATTACCAGATGAAGGTTTACCATTACATGTAAGTTCATCTGGAAGTACTTTAAAAAAAGGTTTGTTTGGTGGTGGGCTTGCAATCGTATGTATGTTTATAGCCGGTTGGATTGGCAGCTTAATTGTTGATGCGGCGATTAACGATCTAGTGAAAACGATGCTTACAAATATGAATGGTATGCTGAATATGGCTACTGTTGATCAATCTTTCATCGGCATAGCACCACTAATTTTAATGTATCATTTAATAGGCCTTGAAGTTAGTGGGAGCGGGGCATATACGATGTCATTTATTCTTCATTTCCCATTATTCATTTTGTTAACTATTCCGGCGCTTATATTAGGAGGAATTGGATTCTTTGTAGAGAGACGAAATCCTTCTACTGTTTGGCGTGAGAAGTTACTAACATCAAGTGTTATTGGTATTGTATATGGGATTTTCTTGTGTATCGTAAGCTTTATCGCAAGTTCTTCTACGACAATTTCTCAATTCTATCAAACGATGACAATCGATATTGGTTATTCTCATCTTGTTAGTTTATTGTATGGCATTATATTTGGTTTATTATTTACCTTTATTGGTATGTGCATTCAAGCAGGACCGCATCGTCTATTATCTTCCATGATTCGAAGCGTTCCATATGCAACATCTATTTACTATAGTGTAGTAACTGTATTAAAAGGATTGCTTATTACATTTGGTATTATACTTATTACAATTTTATTTAGCAGTTCAAAGTCAGTGGGACCAATTGATTTTCCTGAGAAAACATATAAAACATTAATTTCATTAGAAGCAACACCATACATGTGGAATATGGCTCACTTTGCTCCAACAGCAATTGAATGGGGAGATATGGATAGAGAAATGAGAAGATATTTAGTGGAGAAAGGTCCATTGCATTTATCTTATACGTCGGGAATATCAATAAATGGTACGTCATTAAAAGATCTGGAAGTTGCTAACGGAGCTAATCTTAAACGAGTAAAAGAAATTGATGACTTCAATTCCTATATGCACTGGTGGGGATTATTAATTTTATTACCATGTATTTTACTATTTAGAGCTGGAATGAAATTAGCTCAATATCCGATGAAAAATATGTACGTAACTATCGCTGTGTTTAGTGCGGTTTATACTGTGATGATGCTTTGTGTAAATGGATTGGCGAAAATTCATATTGAGGCTTCAGGGAGTAAAGAAGTTATGAAGGAGTTTGCTGGGATTTCTGGGCCATTATTCTCTATTCAAAGTAGCACGCTGCATTTAATAGTAGGTAGTTTTCTTCTTTCTTACGCATTAACATTCGCCGGTATGAAGTTAGTAAAAAAATAAGGAGGAGAGCCATTTGAAGTTTTGTGGGAAATGTAATAAACCAGTTGCGGATAATTTGAATTTTTGTTCCGATTGTGGAAGTAAGGTAGAAGTAATTGCTGATCAAACAGCTTCTTCCCGTTCAGAAGTACAACGAGAAATAAAGCCAGTGAAAAGTAAGAAAAATATAATGTTACTTATAGGCTTTGTTATTATCTTTGCTATATTGTTCGGTGCATATAAATTTGGTGCAAGCAAGTTTTCAAAAGAAAAACAGGTCAATGTTATGATTGAAGCGTTCCAAAAGAAAGATGTGAATGCAATTGATGAGTTTGTAAAAGTGGATGATCCGAGTTTGAAAATTAAAGTTGAAGATATTAAGGGGTACATCCGTTATTTAAAAGAAAATCCTTCTTATAATAAAGAGCTGCTATCTTATTTACAAAGAGAGACAGTGAATCAAAATCTAGCAAGTGATAAAGCATCATTTAAAGATGGTCAAATTATAGAAGACGGGAAAGAATGGTTCTTATATCCGAAGTATAAATTAAACATGAAATCTTATTATATGAATGTAAGCACGACTGCGAAGACTGCTGAAATTTATGTGAATGATAAGAAAGAGACGGAGCTATCAAATGATAAAACGTCAAAAGAAGTTGGTCCATACTTCCCTGGTTCCTATGTTGTAAAGGCAAAAGCGAAGACGGAATTAACTGAGTTAGAAACAGAAAAAGAAGTGGACTTGGCAGATGAAAAAGATGCGAAAGTGGAAGTTAAATTATCGATGGAAGGAAAGTATGTAACGATTTCTTCTGATGAAAATGATGCAACTGTATTTGTGAACGGTAAAAAACGTGGGAAATTAAATTACGGAAGTTATAATCTTGGTCCTGTATCGACAGACGAAACAGTGGAAGTACACTTAGAGAAAACTACTGATTTTGGTGTGATGAAATCTGAAAGTATTAAAATTGGAGACCAAAGCACGTATTATTTAAAATTCCCGAAAGAAACATCAAGTTCGGCTGTTGGTGACTTTGTACGAAATCATCTTTATGATAATGTGCGTGCGATTTCATTAAATGATTTTAGTCTAATTGAAAGTAATTATGATAAGAGCGGGAAATCGTACAAGGAAGACCGTGATTATATACAATATTTACACAAAAAAGGAATTACAGAAGATTTATTAACAATGGAAATTCGCAATGTAGAGCGTCAAAGTGAAACGAAATATAAAGTAACAACATATGAAGAGTATCATATTCGTTACGGTGATGGATCTGTGAAGTTCAAAAGCTTTAATAATGACCATATTGTTACTGTGAATGGAAATGGAAAGATATTGTACCATTCTCTTGGAGCGAATAATACGTTGAAATCAGAGGAAGTATCTGGTCCAACTCGTTAATGAAAAAGACTATCTCAATGAGATAGTCTTTTTTATTAGAAGCGAGATTCTTTTAAGACCGCTTGTACATATGGATCATGTAATATTTGTTCTACAATTGGTAACATGTCTTGCTCAAATGGCATATCAATAGGAAATGGCTTTTGGGAGCCTGGCTTTATGCCGTATTTCACAATTTTGTAATGTGTATTTTCTTCAGACTTGAGCACAATTAATTTATAGCGATTGTCATCGCCCGCAAGTGAGAAATCAATGGAAGTAGCGTCGTATGTTACTTCATCTTTATATATATACGGTTTTGGTGTACCGATCCAGTCTACTTTTGCTTGTACATTCATGGACGTAGCCCCCTTTATAGCTATTATAAAAAAATAAAAGCCAGCTCTCAACAAAGAGAACCGGCTTTCGCAGTCATTGGTTATTTTAAAATTTTCACTTTAACAGTTTTGCGTCCCCATTTTTGGGCAGCACTATCTGATCCAAGTAGGATATCGATACGGTTACCTTTAATTGCACCGCCAGTATCTCCAGCGATAGCTTCTCCGTAACCTTCTACCCATACTTTAGATCCTAATGGGATTACTTTCGGGTCAACAGCGATCATTTTCATGTTTGGGTTCGCTGTTAAGTCATGACCCATTGCAGTTAATACACGGCCGCCATATGTGCCACCGTTTTCACTCGGATGAGCTGTATATGCTGTAGCTACAACTGTTAACTCACGACCACCAGAAGGTGTGCTAGTTTCAGCAGCTTTCACAGCAGGCTTAGCAGCTGGTTTTGCTTGTGCTACAGGTGCTTTAGCTGGTGCTACAGTTTTAGCAGGAGCAGGTTGTTCTTGTTTCTCAATAACAGGTGCTGTACCTGTTAAGAAAGGAACGTGAACATAAGCAGTTTTCCCGTTATATTCGAATTGTAACCACTCATTTTGTACTTGGTTCGTTGTTTCAATCATATCGTCTTTCTTAAGCGTCCCAAGAATTTCTGAGTTTGTGTTCGCTTCAGCACGTACGTTTAATACGTTAGCTGTTACGTAGTAGATGCTTTTTGTGAACTCTGCACTTACGAATGCGTCTTTACCATCTAAAGTGATTTTTGACCATCCGTTCTCTGTATTTTGTACATCTATTTTATTACCGTTTAGTAATTTACCGACAACTTTTGATTCAGTAGTAGGGTTTTCGCGTACATTTAGTACGTCTGTTGTTACAACAGTTTCTGCATTAGCAGATGATGTGAAAATCCCAAGACCAAAAACTGCTGCTGTTGCTATTCCAATTAATTTTTTCATGATAGCCTCCATTGCGTTTGTTTTCGTGTCCTCATTATAGCAACAGATTTTTTCGGATTTCGGGAAAACACACAATTACAAACCATTCGTAATAAGTCGTTAACATCCTGTAATATAACAAAAGATATAGGAAAGCGTTTTTCATTCTATATGATTAGTAGGTTTCTACTTATATTCAAAATATTTAATACAACATATTGTTTTCGGCGTAAATAAAAATATTGCAAGAGTGTTACAAGATTTTTACTAAACGATTACATTCCTTGAGTATTTTACCGTTTTATGGGTAATATAGTTATATAAACATAAACATTTCGTTTGTGAAACTATAAACACGTGCTATATACTAGCAAAAAAACCGCATAATTGTTACAAAAAGAAAGGGTTGCAAGGAAGAAATTTGCCCTTTTTTACATCTGTAACACATCCTTTTTTGGGAAAACACATTCCTATCCGCATTTTTCTCGCACAATTTGACAGCAGTATTTCTATCTCGTAGCTCTTGCAGAGTGAAAAGGTTATACGGAAGGTAAGGCTGTCCATAAGAATTCGAATTGGTGAAGGTGAAGGTAAGAAAATCACCACAAAAATTATAGTTTTCTATCCGATTTTACATATCGGAATTTATGTTATTTACAAAAGTGAAACCTACGAAGGGGGATTTGATGAGGAAACTGACAAAAACATTCATCGTTTCATTAACATTATGTATTGCATTTACACTTTGGGGGATTATTCCCGAATCTATTATTGGAAAAGGTAGCCTAGGAAATGTAACAACCGCAATTCAAACTGCATTAGTTAGTAAGTTTGGATGGTTTTATATTATTTCTGTTTCTATTATTTTAGGTGTGTCTATCTTTTTAATTGTTTCGAAGTACGGTTCTATTCGTTTAGGTAAAGATGATGACGAACCTGATTATAGTTATATGACATGGTTTGCTATGTTATTTAGTGCTGGTATGGGTATCGGTTTAGTTTTCTGGGGCGTTGCCGAACCATTAAACCATTTATACGCACCTCCGTTTGGAGAAGGGGCAACTGAGGAAAGTGCGCGTCTTGCACTGCGTTTTTCATTTTTCCATTGGGGATTACATCCGTGGGGACTATATGCGTTTGTAGCGTTATGTATTGCTTACTTTACTTTTAGAAAAGGAAAAGCAAGTACGATTAGTGCGACAGTAGGTCCGTTATTTAAGGGCGGGGAACATGGGCGTATTGCTCACTCATTTGATGTGTTAGCTGTTTTCGCGACGGTGTTTGGTGTTGCGACATCATTAGGTCTTGGTGCGAAACAAATTGCAGGTGGTGTTAGTTATTTAACATCTATCCCGAATTCATTAACGACACAGTTAGTTATTATTGCAATCGTAACCGTTCTTTTCATGTTATCTGCGCAGACAGGTCTTGATAAAGGAATAAAATATTTAAGTAATACGAACATTATTTTGGCATTTGCACTTATGATAATTGTATTATTTGCAGGTCCAACAAATTTTATTATGAATTACTTCACTTCAACGATTGGTTCTTATATTCAGGAATTGCCAAGTATGAGTTTCCGTTTAAGTCCTTTAGATGAAGGCGGAAATCAATGGATTCAGTCATGGACCATTTTCTATTGGGCATGGTGGATTGCATGGTCACCATTCGTAGGTACATTTATTGCACGTGTTTCACGAGGGCGTACCATTCGTGAGTTTGTTATTGGTGTATTACTCGTACCAACCGTAATTGGTGCACTTTGGTTCTCCGTTTTCGGCGGGACTGGTATTCATATGGAGCTGTTTGGTAATGCGCATATTTTCGACAAAGTAAAAGAAATGGGAACAGAAGTAGGACTATTTGCTATGTTCGATCAGATGGGTAGCTTTGGATCAGCTTTATCGGTTTTAGGTATTTTACTTATTGCAACATTCTTTATTACATCTGCAGATTCTGCAACATTTGTTTTAGGGATGTTAACGACACATGGTAGTTTAAATCCACCAAACCGTATTAAAATGATTTGGGGTATCGTTCTAGCCGCTATAGCTTCTACCTTATTATATATCGGCGGATTAGAAGCCTTGCAAACGGCAGCTATCATTGCGGCATTCCCATTCGTCTTTGTTATTTTCTTTATGATGGCAGCATTGTTTAAAGAGTTACAAAAAGAAGGACGTATGAAGCGACATAAATAATAGAAGGAAAAGAGCTGATTTCATATCAGCTCTTTTTTATATAGAAGGAATTTGAACTGCAAGTAAGGGAAATAAAATACTTTACTATATAAGTAGTATGCCTTTTATACGAAGAAAAAACGATGAATTTCGACAATATTCGATATTCTACAAATTCTATTCGTATTTTTGACAAAAAATTGTCGGAAATGTGTTGTCACGTTTATGTATATGTGCTATATTATTTCCTGTAAGCGATTTCAAATAGTTTTAAAGCGCATTCAAGGGGGACATCTAGAATAATGAAACGTTACGAAAGAAAGTGGAAGCATATTTGTTTGAAACGTGTGGCACATCGTAGTGTCCAAGAAAGCACGGAACCTAAGACTGAAACGCGCAAAGAACAGCAAGAGAAGCAATTGGTTCTACAAAAATAGCAATCACTTTTTCGTATATAAATGAAGGTCGATCGTTCGTTGGGGGATGGACGTGAAATTACTTTCAGCTAAGGGGTATTGTCTGATATATAATTTATACGGCAATAAATAAGCACAGAGCATACGGCGCTCTGTGCTTATTTTTATTTATCTTTTTTGAATCGAACTGTTTTATCCCAGCCAATGACTTGTTTCTTGCTCTTTGCACGTAAGTATAAAATTAAGCTACGAATGAATAAGTACGTAAAGAGCTGTGCGTACGTAAAGTACATGATAACACTAATGAAAATATTAGTTGGTGTAAAGGTTCGTTCCACACTCTGGGCACTAAATAATTGAGAAACATATGTAATATATGCGACATACCACATAAATAGTAGTGGTATGCTATATTGAATTTGGAATATCCCGAGTAATCCAATTACAAACCAAACGTTCGAAATGATTAAGAATAGCCAAAATACAACATACACTAAAACTTGTTGTAAGGAATGGACGAGAAGTTTTCCTTTAAAGAAACTCAATGAAGAAAACATTTTTTCTAAAATGTACAAGTTCCCTTGGAGCCAACGTGTACGTTGCTTAATAAGAATTTTTAAATGCTCAGGTTCTTGTTCCCATGTAACCGATTCTGGAACGATTGGTAAGAGATAGCCCTTTTGTGTAATTCGTAATGTTAATTCAGCATCTTCTGCAATTGCATAGGGATCATAGCCGCCAAGCTCTTCTAATGCAGAGCGACGAAGAAGCATGTTTGTTCCTGTTAGTGAACCTGTTTGGAATAGTAACCAGCGTCCGGATTGCATAAGGAGCTGAAAGATTTGAAATTCTAACGAAATCATTCGTGTTAACCAGTTTCTTTTTTCATTTACAGTACGAACGTGTCCAACTGCTCCAACAGCATCCTCGGTTGTTTCAGCGTGTTCCACAAGCATTCGCAGAGCATGTGGTTCAGGCTGGTTATCTGCATCATAAACACAGAAGTATTCACCATCTGAAATACTAAGACCATAGTTTAATACACGTGATTTCCCTTTTGGTTCACCCGCCGGAACACGAATATGACGAATATGAGCATAAGCTTTGTCAAAATCGTCACCGATTTCAGGTGTTTCATCTTGAGAGTTATCGTTTAATAAATAAACCGTTAGTTTGCCTGGATATTCAATCTTCGCCATCGCCTCTAAAGTATCTTTAATAACTACGCCTTCATTGTGGGCAGGTATTAAAATATCGACACTTGGATAATGTTCTAGCGTACGATCTTTTCGTTTCCTATTTCGGTGAACTAAGCCCGCAAGTGTTAAGAAAGAATAGTAAACGAGTAAGCCAGAGAACAGAAAAGCTGTAAAAATAAGTACATATTTAATTGAAAATGTGATGCTGATCCAAAAAACAAGTACGCAAAACAGGAGGAATAAAAGGAGTATAACGAGTGTCATCATAATACTGTCGGTCCTTTTGTAGCTATTTGTTCTCGTTTAATCTTAATGTCCTGAATTGCCTCAGCTGCAAGCCATTTTTCCATTTTAGGCTGTAGACGGTTCATTACAATATCGGCACCAGCTTCATTTGTATTTTGTAATAAAATGACTAATGTGTTGTTATCATACTCAGCAACAAGGTCAAAGTCAGCTCTTACCGTTTCAACTAATAATGAAGCTACACGGTCCATAACACTTTCCTTCGTATATTTACTAAAGGAAGCGAAGTCAAAGTAAATCATAACGCCTGTTTCATTACGACGATTCATTGCATTTATTAATAATGCTTGTCGTCTTTCGAATTCTTGTCTTGTTAATAATTTTGATTCTCCAATGTATTGTTCTAACGTTCTCACACGTTCGGTTAATTCTTTATTTTCATGAATAACCTTCTTTAATAAATGAGTGGAGATATATACGATGAAGAAGTTCGCTGCCATTAGGAAGTGAGTAATAATGTATTCCCATTGTTCTGATGTACTCCATAAGTAAAGCCATGCTTGGTAGAATAGGTAGAACACCGAAATAATGGTTCCTAATATGAAGAAAACAAATGCAGTTTTATCAGCCAAAAATAGAAATAGTACATTAACAATTACATAGATAATTGTAAAAATGAGAGCATGCTCATATTGCGTTACATGTACAGTTGTAAAATAAAATAAAATTTGTAAAATCCACATAGAGAGGACTTTATAGAAGTTATCTTTCACAAAACTTTCCTCCTTAAAGATAATTCATGCAAGGATATTTGTAGTATGCGCAATTATTAAGAAATAGACCGGATGACTAGATTCTTTTGAAGAGAGCAACAACAAGTAGTATCCCTCTTTTGTAAGAAAAAATAAACAGACTTACTAATTATTTTATCATAATGTTTTTATATTTCGACATAAAGTATTTAATATATACCGAAAAAATAAGGAGCATAATAAAAAGCCCCCCTCTTTAAAAAGAGGGGGCTTTGATTTATTTTATAGGAACATCATACCTGCAACTGCTGCATTTAAGAAGTTCGCTAGTGTACCAGCGATAACTGCTTTAATCCCTAATTGTGCAATTTGTTTACGGCGAGTAGGAGCTAGTGTTCCAGTCACACCTAACTGAATTGCGATAGAAGAGAAGTTTGCGAATCCACAGATTGCGAATGTTAAAATTAGATTTGTTTTGTCAGAGAACTCTGCCATGTGTGGTCCTAAGTTTGCGTATGCAACGAACTCGTTGATTGCAAGTTTTTGACCGATAAAGCTTGCTGCTTGTACAGCTTCACCAGGAGAAACCCCGATTAAGATTGCAAATGGTGATAGTAAGTAACCGAAGATTAAATCAAGGCTAAGTTTAATATCGAACCAAGAACCAACCCATCCTAATAAACCGTTTAATAAAGCGATTAATGCGATGAAAGCCATTAACATTGCTGCTACGTTAATAACAAGTTGCATACCTTCAGATGCACCACGTGCCGCTGCATCAATAACGTTTGCATCTTCACGTTCTGTAGAAAGCTCAACGTTATTATCTACTTTTTCTGTTTCTGGCATAATTAGTTTCGCAATTAATAAACTTGATGGAGCTGCCATAATTGCTGCTGCTAATAAGTGTTCTAACGGAATGCCCATTGCTGCATAGCCGACAAGAACTGATCCGGCAACAGCTGTCATACCGCTTACCATAATAGTGAAGAATTCACTATTAGTTAAACGTGCTAAGTAAGGTTTGATTAAGATTGGAGCTTCAGTTTGTCCTAAAAATACAGTTGTTACTGAGTTTAAACTTTCTGCTTTAGAAGTTCCAAGAAGTTTGCTTAATGCACCACCAACGACACTAACAAATCTTTGCATAATACCGAAATGATATAAGATTGCTACTAATGAACTAATAAATACAATTGGAAGTAGTGCTTGAATAAAGAATACAAATCCCCAAGGGCCTTTTGCGTTGACTAAATCCCCAGCAACGAACTTAATTCCCTCGTAAGAAAAATTAATTAATCCTTGAACGCCATCTGCAGCGTGTTTTAAACCTGCTTTTCCGGCATCCCATCGTAATACGATAAATGAAAATGACATTTGTAATGCTAGCGCGATTAAAATCGTGCGCCAATTAATAGCTTTGCGGTTGGAAGATAGTAAGAAAGCAATTGCTAATACTCCAATCACGCCGCCAATTCCCCATAAAAGATTCATGCAGTGTATGCTCCTTCCTCATAGTAAAAAAGTGTATAAACCAGTTGTCTATACTTTTGCGAATATAACATCTTAAGTAACTTATCATAATGGACATCGGAGGTCAAACGTCTAACGAAAAGTTTAAATAAAAAGAAAATTCTTTGAAAAAACACATATAAAATAAATGGACATGAAATAGGTTATGTTTTTTATGTAAATATATACATTGTGATAACGTTATGGATTGTTTTTGTAGAATATGGTGTATGAAATAGGGAAATAGATACATTATTTGTTCGTGGATATAGGTGAAACATATTAAAAAGAGCCTTCTAGTAATCTAGAAGGCTCAAACAATATAACTTAAGGTGCTTTTGTGTATCCTAAGAAATGGCTCTTCCAATAAGAGTTACTTAATGAAGCGATTGCTACACCTTTATCTCCAGCTTGGATAAATGATCCGCCCCCAAGGTAAATACCCATATGAGAAGGACCTGATTTATAAGTATTTTGGAAATAAATTAAGTCGCCTGGTTGTGGATTTGAAGTTTGTGGTAGGCTACCCCAATATCCCGCAACACTTTGACGGCTAATGTTATGACCAAATTTCTTAAATACGTGGTAAATGTAACCACTACAGTCAACACCGTTAGCAGAAGTACCGCCCCAAACGTACGGTACACCTTGCATTCCTTTTGCATATGCAAGTATGGAAGAACTGTCACCGCTATTATTACCTGTATTATTGTTGTTATTGTTTTGATTGTTATTTTGGTTGTTGTTAGGCTTATTATCTACTGCGCCACCAACTGGTGTTTTAGAAAGATAACGTGTTCCGATGTAACCAGTTTGGCCGTTGTAGTTAATTTTGCTCCATCCAGAGTTTTCAGAGATTACTTGAACCTTCTGTCCTTGTGGAAGTGCGCCTATGATTCTATAATTTGTACCTTCGCCGCTACGTACGTTTAATGCAGAAGCATTGATGTAGTAGTCACCAATTGCACCTTGATTAGGTTGTTCAGGTTGCTTTGGTTGCTCAGGAGTAGTAGTGCCACCTTTAACGAATTTCATGAATTCGCTACTAACGTAGCCTGTTTTTCCTTGATAGTTAACTTTAAACCAGCTACCTTCAGATCCAATTACGTTTAATGTCGTACCATTCAATACGCCACCAATTACGCTATGGTAAGTAGCAGGGCCTGTACGAACGCGTAGAGATGTTGCGTTAACAACGTAAGTGCCGCCAGTTTGTACAGTTACATTATTGTTTTGTTCTTGTTTGTTATCTTGGTTGTTTCCTTGTGCAACGTTGTCGTTAGAACCGCCTTTTGTTACATAGTCTTTGCTTACGTAAGCAGTTTGTCCCGCATAGTTGATTTTGAACCAATCTTGCACTTCGCCAACAACTTGAACTACTTGTCCTTTTGTAACAGAACCTACAGTTGTATGAGAAGTACTAGGACCTGTACGAACACGAAGGGAAGATACATTTACTGTATAGTTTCCGCTTGCTGGTTTTACAGATTCTTGGTTGTTATTATTCGTATTGTTGTTTGAAGAACCTGCATTAGAAGAAACGCCAGATACGAATTCGCCACTTACGTAGCCAACTTGTCCATTATGGTTGATTTTCACCCAACCATTTTCTTGACCAATTACGTTTAAAGCTTGTCCTTCATATACACGTCCAGAAACAGAACTAGAAGTGTTAGGAGCTGTACGTACACGTAATACATCGGCAGTAACTTTATTGTTTCCACCTGTTGTACTTACATTAGAATTGTTTGCTCCATTTTTTGATACAAATTCGCCGCTAACAAAGCCGGTTTGTCCATTAATGTTAATTTTGAACCAACCATTTTCTTGGCCAATCACGTTTAAAGATTGACCGTTATAAACGCGTGAGATGATGTCGTGAGAAGTGCTTGATCCTGCACGAACATGTAATACGCTAGCGTTTACCGTATAAGATGAGCTGTTTGATGCAGAAGCTTGGACAGTTGTAGCAGCTTTTTGTGAATTTTGTTCTGGGGCAGCTTGAACACTATCAAGTGTAGGTGCTGCTCCTCCTGCTACAGACACTGCCGCAAGACCGGCAAGGTATTTTTTCATAATTTGTCGATTCCTTTCTGTCTGTAATGTAGTGAAGAAATATTTACCAACTGTTAAAAATTCTAAAGAGCATGTCGATTACTGTCAAGACTTATGCGGGAATCTGAATATGACAAAAAGATTACAAGAAAAAATCAAGGCATAAATCTATACCTTGATTTCCATTTAAATACATATATTGAATGTAGAAAGGATAGAAATTATTCGTGTTTAAGAAGATGACATATTGGATTGTAACAAGCTTTGAGAAAAGGATCTTTGTAGCATTTTAGTAATAGGGCCAACTTGACCATCTTGGATTGCCGTTCCATCAAGATGAGTCATCGGCAAAATTTCAATCGTCGTTCCTGTAAAGAAACATTCATCGGCTTGATAAACATCCCGAACGCTGAAAAGCTCTTCTTGTACAGGAATGCGAAGGGTTTTCGCTAAAGAAAGGACATATTGACGAATAATGCCATTTAAAATAAGGTGATTAGCTGGATGTGTGTAAAGAGTTCCGTTTTTGATTAGAAAGAAGTTAGAACAGCTGCCCTCAGTTACAGTACCATTTCGTACGAAAAGTGCCTCCTTACAACCTTTGCGCTCGGCTTTCGTAGCAGCTAATATATTTGGTAATAAATTTAATGATTTGATATCACAGCGTAGCCAGCGCGTATCTGGTTCTGATATAGCGCGTACACCATATTCAATCCATAATGCTGGTCTTTCTTTCTTTGTAATATAGGCATAGATTGTTGGAGGGACGTCATATGAGAATGTATGGGTACGAGCTTGTACACCACGAGATACTTGTAAATAAATAGTGCCATCTTCGTGGAAATTATTATTTTCAATTAGTTTATAAAGTAGGGTAATAAGTTCTGCTTTTGAGAAAGGGAGTGTTAATTCTATTTCTTCCATGGAGCGATATAATCTTGTGATATGCGGATCTAATAAGTGAAAGTTTCCTTTGTATAGGCGAATAACCTCATAGACACCATCTCCAAACTGTAAGCCTCTTTCTTCAAGTTCTATGTAAGTTTTTTGTTTCGTTGTATCAATAACTGCCTCATTCCAAAGTACAAATCTTTCATATGCCAATTTTCGTCCCATCCTTTCGTAAGTGCATAAGTAAAGTGAAACTTTAATTCATAAAAATCACTATAGTAATTTTTATGTGGGTAACTCTTTACATATGACGTATATGTATTTGTAAATGGTAGAGAAGTAGTGGTGATTTATAGCATTTTGTATATACAAATTCGAAAATAAGAAATAAGAATCCTGCTTTTAAATAAAAAAAAGCAACATTCTTATGGAATGCTGCACAAGGAGGGTAGCTATCTTTCATAGGGACATCGTCTTATTGAATGTTTTGTGTATGGAAACAAAACATATTGAAAGACAATTATAAGAAAGTAGAAATAAAAAGATTCACATATTTCTTTAAGGGATCTTATTACAGATGAGAGATAAGAAATATATAGAATCTCGTTTACGTATTTTATTATAGAGATGTTTCATTAACTCTATGTGAATATTTGGTAAAGGTTATGTAATGTTAAAGTTAATGAATATAAGTGATTGTATGGAGAAATATAAAAAAAGAGGCTGAGATTACTCAGCGCTCTTCTTTTCTTCTTTAATAGCTGTCTTTACTTCACCAGTTTTGGTCTTGTTGCTTTCAGAGAAGCGAAGTAAGTCACCTTCAATGATTTTGTCAGACATGTTTAATTCATTTTGGGCACGATCAATGAGTGGTTGAGATTCTTCTTTTGGTAATTGTACAACTTCGCCAGTATTACGATCGTAGAATGTACTGTTCGTGTACATGTACTTATCTGTAACGAAGCTACCGTCACGAAGAACAACAAATCCTTTATTTTCTGGTGAGAATACATCATGACCAAATTGAATTTGATTCGTAGAATCTACACCAAGTAAGTTTAGAATAGTTGGTTTAATGTCAATTTCACCAGTTGGTTTTGAAATTGTTTTACCTTCTTTTTGACCAGGAACGTGAATAAACATCGGTGTTTTTTGTAAGTTCATATGGTCAAATGCCGTAATTTCTTCTTTTCCTAAGAACTGTGCCATTGCACGGTTATGGTTTTCAGAAATACCATAGTGATCACCGTAGAATACGATAACTGAGTTGTCGTAAATACCTTCTGCTTTTAGACGCTCAATAAAGTGTTTCATTGCTTCGTCTAAATAGCGAGCAGTTACCATGTAACGGTCAAATACGCCATCACCAGAATTGTATTCATCGATTAATTTCGTACTTTCATCATAAGTGAATGGGTAATGGTTTGTTAAAGTAAGGAAGCGAGTATAGAACGGTTGCTTCACTTCTTTTAACATATCGATAGATTGATCGAAGTATTCGATATCTTTTAATCCCCAATTTAATTTTGTTTCTGGTGTAATCTTGTAGTCAAGTTCGTTGTAGTAACGATCATAACCAAGTGCCGGATACATAATGTTACGGTTCCAGAACGTTGCGTTGTTCGCGTGGAATACCGATGTGTGATATCCTTGCTCACGTAAAATTTCTGGAGTTGCTGTATATTCGTTATTACCATGTGTGAAGAATACAGCACCACGGTCTAGTGGATACATTGAAGTATCTACTAAGAATTCAGCGTCAGATGTTTTTCCTTGACCAGTTTGATGGAAGAAGTTATCAAAGTAATAACTTTCTTTCGTAAATTGGTTTAAGAATGGTGTAACTTCTTGTCCGTTAACTGTTGCACCAATTAAGAATGTTTGTAATGACTCAAGAGAGACGACAATTACGTTTTTCCCTTTTGCAGTACCAAACATATTTGGATCTGGTTTGCTTTGCGTTGTTTTTACGTAGTTCTCTGTTTCCTGTAATTTACTACCGTCAGCAAATGCTTTTTGTGAACTTGATTTTGCTTGTAAGCCAAGATCATATACTTGGTGTACATATAAACCTAAGTTTTTAACAAGCATAACGCGGTCGAATGAACGAGTTAATAGTTCTGGACGTTCAGCTTCTGCCAGTCCTAAGTTTGCGAAGAAAATAGCAATTGTTGACACGAAGTATAGGGAACGCATTGGGCGTGCTACACGTTCTGTCGGTGCAAAATTCTTCATCTTCTTCAATAAAATAAAGAATACGATAATATCAGCAAATGCAAGGATAATTTTGTAGTTAAACAATTCTTTTACACTAGAACCTAAACTTCCGAAGTTAGATGTTTGTCCTAGTACTGGTAAAGTAACGAAGTCATTGTAGAATCCGTAGAACATTACGTTACCAACAAGAACGATTGTTAAAACAAAACTAATTCCAAGTGCTATATAGTTACGTTTTTTCCCTTTTGCAAATAATGCAAGACCAACAAGCAGTAATGATGCTGCTAATGGGCTAAGGAATAAAATGAATTCTTGCATGAAAGATTCAAGTTTTAAATCAAAGCTTGTGCGTGTAATAAGGTATGTCTTCAACCATAAGGCTAAAGCTACGAATACAGTGAAACGCACATTTTGAAATTGTGATTTCAAGGTTTCTTTCATTCATTTCCACCCTTTCTCTATCAGGCTTGGTCGATTTTGGAGCGAAAAATGCTAAAATAAAAAATACATAGTTTTCTTGGCCATAATTAGAGGTTCTATATTCACCCATATACGACTATAACTATGCATACCCTTTTGGTTTCTTGTGTTGCTCATAAGCATAACGTCATTTCTGTATTATACAACAAAATTCATTTCTGAGAAACACTATAACATTTTACATTTTTTGTATGAGATTTGTCACTACCAGAGAAAACTTTAACATTCGTTTATATGTCCGTCAACTAGAAAATATAACAAAGGTAGAGCAGAATGTTAAGTGAAAGTGAAAATTTTCATTGTTGAGAAATAAGAAATGACAATGGGTAAGTGGTTATCTAGAAACCTATTATATGAAGGGAAGTATGTAAAAATTAACGAACACTTGTTCTTTTTTAGTTTGTTTGTTACAATGAAAGTTCATTGATAGATTATGTGTAATTTTGATGAACTTTTACTGATAACATATTGTAGCTTATTTCTTTTAAAAAATAGGGAGGCTTTTACATGGAACAAAAATTTTCAGTTGAAGCGTTTTGGAAGAAAGTAAAACATGTTGCAAAGCAAGCAGGGCAGTCGGTCATTTATGCAAGTTTATTATTGTTTTACGTTTTGCAGAAACCGGATGTTCCAAAACGAGTGAAAATTATTGTAATTGGGGCGCTTGCTTATTTTATTGCACCGATTGATGCGATTCCAGATTTCGTTGCTGGAATTGGTTATACGGATGATTTAGGGGCGTTAATGGCTGCACTATTACAAGCGTCGTTATACGTCAATGAAGATGTAAAAGATAAGGCACGAGTGAAGTTGGCAGAATGGTTTGGTTCGGATATAGACACATCCTTTATCGATCAGAAATTAGATCAATAGGTGAGAACTGTCATATGGTGACAGGGCGAACGTAAGCGAGGAAGTGCATTATGCCATCAGGAAGAACGCATACGAAAATAAACTTAATATCCCTTCCGGTTGTTTTGTTTCTGCTCTTTTCGTATGGATTAACAAATTTTGATTTTTTATTAACTTTTGCAATTGGCTTTTTAGTAGGTACTTCATTTCTAACGCCGGATTTGGATACGTATAGTAATGCGTATAATAAATGGGGATTCCTGCGTATATTTTGGTATCCGTATAAGAAGGTCATGCCGCATCGCTCCTTCTTTACACATACAATTATACTTGGTGATGTGATTCGTATTGCATACATGTTAATTGTATTTTCTCCGTTTTTATTCCTATTAAATGTAATCGCACTTGACGGGAATTTAATAGAAATTGCGGAGAAACATGAGGTTGAAATTGTAACGTTCGTAATGGGAATTGTTGTGGCAAGCACGCTTCACATTATAGCGGATAAAGTGAATACGCGCCGCAAAAAAATGATGAGAAAAAAGAAGAAACGCAGAAGATAAAAAAACCGTCCCAAAAGGTATTTTGGGACGGTTTTTCTTTTTAATCAAACGTTTGTTTAAAAAAGAAATTAAGCTTTCAGTACTTTAATGCCTTTCACAATGTTCCAAATGAAGTAGTATAAGCTGATGATTCCGCAAATACATAAGACAATCATTGCACCGATTCCAAGTGTTACATCTGCTTGATCAGATCCAAGCCCCATAATTCCTAAAATAGTTACGCCGATGAATGTAGCGATACTTGGAATGATGTGTGTCCATAGAGCACGTTTTGCATGTGGTTTTGTTTCAGCATCGCCTACAATCCAAACGATAATAGGGAATAAGATAGGGGCAAATAGTACACTAAAGTATGATAAAGCAGCTAATATTTTGTTTCCGTTCATATATATCACCTCATGAATAATATCTGTTGTTATACTATTATTATGCAATAGTCTTGGCAAGCTTTCTATCGATGAACATTACAGGAACATGACGATTTTGTAAGATTTTTTGTTAAATGATAAAATTTTCGAAAAAATCTTTTTAAATGGAAATTGTTATGGTACAGTATAAATGAAAGTTATTGAAAACGTTTTCTTAAACGTTTTTTATTTTTAGGCTGAAAGGTATGATGACCTGATAGTCTATTGATGAGGTTATTCTATTTAAAAGGGGATTCTTTAGGGGGAGAGAACAATGAACACATGGACACAAATTTATGATCCGTTCGGAAACATTTGGATTTCGGCAGCGGTCGCACTTATTCCGATTATCTTTTTTTTCTTAGCTTTAGCAGTTTTCCGCATGAAGGGGTATGTGGCAGGATTTATTACAGTTGTACTTACAATTTTAGTGGCGTTATTCGCTTATAAGATGCCGTTCACGATGGCGATGGCAGCGACTGGATATGGTTTCTTATACGGACTATGGCCAATTGCTTGGATTATCATTATGTCGGTATTTTTATATAAAATTTCTGTGAAAACAGGTCAATTCGATGTGATTCGTGCATCTGTATTATCCATTACGAATGACCATCGTTTACTCGTTATTTTAATCGGTTTTTCATTCGGAGCATTTTTAGAAGGGGCAGCAGGATTTGGTGCACCAGTAGCGATTACGGCAGCACTTCTTGCAGGGCTTGGATTAAATCCTTTATATGCAGCGGGTCTTTGTTTGATTGCAAATACGGCACCAGTAGCGTTCGGAGCGATGGGAATTCCGATTACCGTTGCTGGACAAGTAACAGGTATTGATCCACATAAAATCGGACAAATGGCTGGACATCAATTACCGTTCTTATCATTATTTGTTCCATTCTTTATCGTATTTTTAATGGACGGGTTGAAAGGGGTAAGACAAACGTGGCCTGCTTTACTTGTAGCAGGTAGCTCATTTGCAATTACACAGTTCATTACAGCGACATTTTTAGGGCCGGAACTTCCGGATATTACATCGGCACTTGTAAGTTTAGTTAGTTTGGCGCTGTTCTTAAAAGTATGGCAACCGAAAGAAATTTATCAATCCGGGCAAGCAAATAGTGAAGTAGCAGCAACAACGACAGCAGCATCGATGCCGAAATTAACGTTTGGAAAGGTAGTGAAGGCATGGTCTCCATTTATCGTATTAACGGTTATGGTAGTCATTTGGAGCCAAAGTTTCTTTAAAGCATTATTTGCTTCAGGAGGCGCGTTAGAAAGTCTTGTATTTAAGTTTGAAATTCCAGGATTGCACAATTTGGTAATGAAAGCAGAGCCAATCGTAAATAAACCGACGCCTTATGAGGCGATTTTGAAGCTTGATGTATTATCAGCAACTGGAACAGCGATTTTAATTGCTTGCATCATTTCCATGTTTATTTTGAAAATGAATGTAAAAGATGCAGTAGTGACATTTAAAGAAACGTTAAGCGAATTAAAAATGCCAATTCTATCTATTGGATTCGTATTAGGATTTGCATTTATCGCAAACTATTCTGGTCTATCTTCTACTTTAGCGTTAGCACTAGCAGGAACTGGCGGATTATTCCCGTTCTTCTCACCATTCCTAGGCTGGATTGGCGTATTCTTAACAGGTTCCGATACGTCAGCGAATGCATTATTCTCAAATCTACAAGCAATTACAGCACAACAAGTTGGCGTATCTGAAGTGCTTCTCGTTGCAGCAAATACAACGGGCGGTGTAACAGGTAAAATGATTTCTCCGCAATCAATTGCGATTGCTTGTGCGGCAGTTGGACTTGCTGGAAAAGAATCAGATTTATTCCGCTTTACAGTGAAGCATAGTTTATTCTTCGTAATTATTGTTGGTATTATGACGTATGTACAGGCATATTATTTAACGTGGATGATTCCGTAAAAAGCAAAAGAATTAAACTTTGCATTTTTCAGATTATCGTGTATGATGGGAAAGTATTGAAAATTAAATCAGTGATAAACTAGGGGTGCCTAACGTATGCGTAGGCTGAGAGAGAAGCGCGTGATCTTCTTAACCCTTTGGACCTGATCTGGCTCGTACCAGCGTAGGGAAGTTAACGGCTTTACATAATGATGTCTTTTATGAGCCAGGTCCTTATTTTTTTATGGACCTGGCTCTTTTTATTTTGGCATACGCTGGCCATATCTCGTCCTTGTCACGAACAGGGGAGGCAACAAAGGTTATGAAACAATCTGTTTCAGCTGAGCAAATTGAATTGAAATCGAGTTTACCAGGGAGTAAGAAAGTATATGTGGATGGACCACGCGCAGGTATGAAAGTGCCGATGCGTGAGATTGAACAAAGCGAAACGAACGGCGTCTCAAATCCACCAATCCGTGTGTATGATACGAGCGGTCCTTATACGGATCCGGCGTATACAGTGGAGCTGGAAAAGGGGTTGCAGGCGCCGCGCCACTCTTGGGTTCTAGAGCGCGGGGATGTAGAGGCATATGAAGGGCGCGAGGTGAAACCAGAGGATGACGGTGTGAAAGTGGCTTCGAAACATACACCTATTTTCCCGCAAATGGATCGCCAGCCGCTTAGAGCGAAGCAAGGTGCAAATGTTACGCAAATGCATTATGCGCGTAATGGCATTATTACGTCTGAGATGGAATACGTTGCGATTCGTGAAGGCGTAGAGCCTGAGTTTGTTCGTAAGGAAATTGCGGAAGGTCGTGCCATTTTACCAGCGAATATTAATCATCCGGAAGCAGAACCGATGATTATCGGGCGTAATTTCCACGTGAAGGTAAATGCAAATATCGGAAACTCTGCTGTATCTTCTTCTATTGCGGAAGAAGTAGAGAAGATGACGTGGGCTACTCGCTGGGGGGCAGATACGATTATGGATTTATCTACAGGTAAAAACATTCATACGACGCGTGAGTGGATTATTCGTAATGCGCCTGTACCAGTTGGAACTGTGCCGATTTATCAGGCGCTGGAAAAGGTAAATGGAATTGCAGAAGATTTAACGTGGGAAGTGTATCGTGATACGTTAATTGAGCAAGCGGAGCAAGGCGTGGATTACTTTACGATTCACGCTGGTGTATTACTTCGTTACATTCCAATTACGGCAAAGCGTACGACAGGTATCGTTTCGCGTGGTGGTTCGATTATGGCGCAGTGGTGTTTATTCCATCATAAAGAAAACTTCCTATATACTCATTTTGAAGAGATTTGTGAAATTATGAAGCAGTACGATGTTTCGTTCTCTCTTGGAGATGGATTACGTCCAGGTTCGATTGCAGATGCAAATGACGAGGCACAATTCTCTGAGCTTGAAACACTTGGTGAATTAACGAAAATTGCTTGGAAACATGATGTGCAAGTGATGATTGAAGGACCTGGACATGTACCGATGCATTTAATTAAAGAGAATATGGAAAAAGAGCTTGATATTTGTCAGGGTGCGCCGTTCTATACACTTGGGCCGTTAACGACAGATATTGCACCAGGTTATGACCATATTACATCGGCGATTGGAGCTGCGATGATTGGCTGGTTTGGAACGGCGATGCTTTGTTATGTAACGCCGAAAGAACATTTAGGATTGCCAAATAAAGATGATGTTCGCACGGGGGTTATTACGTACAAGATCGCTGCACATGCAGCTGATCTTGCGAAAGGGCACAAAACAGCTCATCAGCGTGATGATGCACTTTCAAAAGCTCGTTTTGAATTCCGTTGGCGCGATCAATTTAATTTATCTTTAGATCCTGAGCGTGCGATGGAGTATCACGATGAAACACTGCCAGCAGAAGGCGCGAAAACGGCTCATTTCTGCTCCATGTGTGGACCGAAGTTTTGTAGTATGAGAATTTCACATGATATTCGTGAATATGCGAAAGAAAATGATTTAGAAACGACAGAAGCAATTGAAAAGGGGATGAAAGAGAAAGCGAAAGAATTTAAAGACACTGGTAGTCATTTATACCAATAACACGTTACACCTCTTTACTTGATTGATCACAATGTAGTACCTAACTTAAATATAGAAGAAGCCCCCTTTGCTAAGACGGTAGCAAAAGGGGCTTCTGTCGTTTATAGGGTGAAGAAGAGGTGTACCCAGTAGTATAAGAGGAATAATGTGACGACTGTTGTGAGAGGAATAACGATAAGGGATACACTTAAATAGTCTTTCCATTTTACTTTAATTTTGTTTTGTTTCAGTATATACATCCAAATGAGGGAAGCTAGCGTACCGATTGGTAATAATAGTGAACCGATGTCACTACCAATAATATTTGCGAGGTAGATAGTTTTTAATGTGACTGGGTCTAGTCCCATTTCTGTTAATGTAATTGTACCAATCATAAGTGCAGGGTGGTTATTGAAGACGTTAGAGAGGAGGGAAACGAGCCCGCCCATCGTAAAGCTAGCATAGAGTAGATGTTGACTTACAACTGGTTCAAGCCAATTTACAAGTGCTGTTGTTAATCCTGCGTTGTGAAGCCCGTAAATAATGACGTACATAGAGAAGGCGAAAATTAAAATGTGCCACGGTGTCTTTTTCAAAATGTCGACAGGATTTGTTCGTAAGTAGTACCATCTCCAGATGAGAAGAACGAGTGAGCCGAGTACTGCAACAATTTCAATTGGAATAGATAAGAAGGATGCGACGAATAGAAGACAGCGCATAAGGAATACGAAGCCTAATACTTTCAACATAAATCTTGTCCGTTTTTGTTTCGTATCAACAGAATTTTTTCCTTTTAACGGATGGAAGTTTTTTGTGAAGAATATTTCTTCGATATCATATGAAGAAACAGGTAATCTTTCTGGTAGTTTTTTCTTTAAAACTGTGTACATAAGCCATGACATAAACAATAGTCCTAATGTTGCAGGTACAAACATCATAGCAGTATGCATATAAAGAGTCATATTCACGATATTTAATGCGATTAAGTTTACGATATTACTTACACCAATTGGTGCACTAGATGCAGTAGCAATTAAAGCACCGCTTAACAAATAAGGAATTTGTTGATGTGGTTTCAATCGAAGGTTTTTTAGAAGAAGAATTAAAATTGGAGTTGTAATTAAAATACTACCGTCGTTATTAAATAAAAGAGTCATAAGAAAACATAATAATTGAATATACCAGTATAAACGGCGACCGGAGCCTTTTGCTAAATTTGCAAGTTTCGCTGCGGACCAGTGGAAGAAGCCGAAGCTTTCTAATATAACCGCCATAACGATGGTCGCTAATATTGTTATGGAGGCACCGCCAATTTTACTGATAATGTCCATGACGTCTGGTTTTGATACAAGTCCAGTAATCAGGATAATGCCAGCACCAATTGCTGCTGGCCATGCCTCATTTAAACCACGAGGCCGCCAAAAGATAACAATCATCGTAAAGAAGAATACAATAATAGTAATCCATATTTCAATGCTCATATTTTACCTACCTTTCTACTTTTCCTTAAACCAATGTAGCTTGTCTCAAGGTCTGTATTGGTAGTATATTCAGCAAAAAATAAGAGGAACTAGACGTATAATGGAATAAAGCGAATATGTGTTTTTCAAGCTAAAGGACAAGTGTCATGAATAGTGAAATAACTATTGTGATAGGAGTCTATAAATTTGTGGGGCGGTAGGATAGTAAATGAAATTTATATAGGCAATCATTGAAATATATCAGCGATTATTGAAGTATATCGGCGTAACTCAAAATATATCAGCGATTTTTCAAATATATCAATTTACCGCCAAAACATGACAAAAGGAGTCTGTCCCAAAATACCTTTTGGAACAGACTCCACTATATTATTTTTCCTTCAAAAAAGTTCGATCCTTCAAGAATAGATTCCAGAAGAAAATAAATCCTGGTAATAAAATTGCAATTCCAATTGCATATAAAATAAGCAATGCATAGAATGTTTCGACCGTTGTAAAGCTTGTAAATACAGTTACATCAGGATAAATAATATACGGTAAATGCGCCACGCCGTAAGCGTAACTTGCAAATGCATATTGAGCGACGACTGCTAAAACGGCAATACGAGGGTATCCTAGTGTGTCATACTTCTTGTTGGTCCACCAAAGAGAAGAGTACCCGATAACGAATAAAATGATAGAAACTGTAAACCATGGGAATTGCTTTATTAGTCCTTGCATAAGCCAGTGTGTTTCCGGATCCATTACAACGAGGGCGATAATCGCCGTAACGAGCGTTGCAGGACCAAGGATGATCGCGTTTCTTCTATAAATTTTATATGCATCTTCTGAACCTTGTTCTCTCGCAAAATCAGCAAGAAAGAGAGAGGATAGAAATAGTTCCGAAGTTAGGCCGAAGAGCATATAACAATAAATAACAGGACTAGAAAGAAGTTTTCCATAAAGGAGTACTTCTTTTCCTTCAGACATTGTAATATAGGCACCTTCTGTAACGGGTAAAACGGTAATTAATAGGGCTGGAATTAAGAGCCCTGTAATCCCTGAAATAATACGAAGAAGGTGTTGGTACTTCGGCAGAGAATAAGCAAATACCATAAATGTACTGCGAATTGCCACGAGTATTAAAATTAACATAACGGGTACGAACATTACTGTTGCAAGGGTAAAGGCTGCTTTAGGAAAAAAACCAAGGAATGCGACAACGACAAAGACAAGAAACGTATTTGTTACTTCCCAAGTTGGTGATAAGTATCGATTGGCAAGCTTGGCAGCGAGCGTTGGATGTTTTGCGTATACCATGCCCCAAAAACCTGCTCCAAAATCGATGGACCCTAATATACTGTATACGAAAATAAGAGCCCATAAGATGATGATTGCAATACTTTCCTCATGCACGAGAATCGCCTCCTTCGTGATGTAAATCATTTGTAAGCGGATGTTTCTTAAAGAATGTCCGTAGCACAAAAACAGTTAAAATACCGAGTCCAATATATAAAATGATGAATAGAATAAATAAAGGACCGACGAAATCAGCGCGTGTAGAAGCGTCGACTGTACGTTGCATACCATAAATGGTCCACGGTTGACGACCGCTACAACTGAAAACCCATCCGAATTCAATACCGAGCATCATAACTGGTCCACATGCAGCAGCTCCCCAGAGAAGCCACTTCGGTAATTCTGTTCCTTTTTTTCGGTAAACAAAGTACCAATATAAGAGAGCGATGGCTGCAACTGCAAAGGTAAAGGCAGCGGTGCCGACCATTAAATTGAATAGTGTATGTGTGTAAAATGGTGGCCATGTTTCTTGTGGGAATTCTTTTAGCCCTTTTACGACGGTGCTAGGGTCTAGTCCCACTAGTAGGCTAAGCATGTTCGGAATTTCTAGTGCATAGTTTAGTTCAAGTGTGCTAGGATCTACAACTCCGCCAATTGATAACGGTGCATGTGATGTCGTTTCAAATAAAGCTTCAGCAGATGCAAGTTTTTCAGGAGAATGCTTATGTAAGGCAATTGCCGATTCGTGTCCCGAAAGCCACATTGTAGCACCTGTAATAAATGTCACGACGAGTCCTAACAGTAGCCCTTTTTTATGATAAGCAATTTCGCGTTTACTTAAATTCTTCTTTAATAATTTAAATCCAGCGATAGAGGCAATGACAGCAGCTCCAGTTGCGTAGGCAGTAATAACAACATGAAATGCGCTTGTGCCAAAACTCGGATTAAAGAAAGCTTTCCACGGATCAACGTTAAAAACTGATCCGTCTGGCCCCATTGAAAAGCCCGCGGGTGTATTCATCCATGTATTTGCTGATGTAATAAGCACGGCGGATGCCGTGGCACCAATCATGACGAAGAATAGCGAGATTAATCTCATGAATGGAGGTAGTTTGTCAGCTGCATATACATAAATGGACATGAACAAAGCTTCTAAAAAGAAGGCGAAAATCTCAATTTGAAAAGGAACAGAAATAACCTGACCAACAATTTTGGCAAAACCAGGCCAAAGAAGTGAGATTTGCACACCAACAATTGTTCCAGTTGGAATTGCTACACCGAGAAGGATGGCAAATGCTTTTGTCCATCTTTTCGCCATAATAGCGTAGTCGGAATCTTTCTTCCAGTGAAAGAGTATTTCACTTATAAAAATCATTAATGAAAGCCCGACACCAAGTGTTGCAAAGATAATGTGGAATGCTAGTGAAGAACCAAAAAATGCTCTTGCTAATGTTACCGTATCCATATGTAAACTCCTCTTCTTTTTTGCCATTATTTTCTGATTGAATTGGAAGATTTATTCAAAAAAACTACCAAAAATATATATGTATTTAAAAAGTGGATATGGTAATATAATGTTTGAATATTCTAAATAGAAAGAAGTTAATGTTTAATAATATTTTGTTTGTTTTTTGGCGAGGAATATTTTATAATCTTTTATGCGAACATAAGTTCTGTTTTCGAGATGAAGAAGTTTATGTGAAATGGAGAGGATGTTTTATGTATCCTGAAGTCATTAAAAAGATGGCATTTTCAAAAGAGCATAGAGATTTATTATTGAAGCTGTATAATAAAGAGATTACGCGTCGTGAGTATGATCGACTCGTGGAATCGCTATATAGACCTTCTAAAGAGACTTGTGAGGGATAGAGGTATGGGAGACAATCTAATAGATTGTCTTTTTTAATTTTACGTATGTTCTGGTAAAATTAAGGCTAGCCTTATTAGGGAGGTGAAAAGATTGCGGAAACGTGTATATATAGGGATTGGAGTTATTCTCTTAATCGCTTTAGGTGGAATTGTATTTTGGTCAGCTTTGCAAGGAAACCGTACGGAACATTTTATTTTAAGACATATGGTGAATGAAAATGGGACGCTTGCTACATATCGTTTAGGGGATACAAAGGCAGGTACGGGTGAAGCGAAGGGCCGTGAAGCTTTATCAGAATCGGCAGGACTGTGGCTACAATATACATTGGATAAAGACGATCAAGCGTTATTCGATGAACAAGTTAAGGTTATTCAAAATAACTTTGTACATAAGGATCAAATTGTTTTATGGAAAATCTCTGAAAAGGGAGAAATGCAGTCAGCTACAAATGCACTTATAGATGATCTTCGTATTATAGAACAATTATATCGTGCTTATGATATGTATAAGGAAGAGCGCTATAAAAATCTTGCAGATCAATTGAGTGATGCTGTACTTCGTTATAATAGGAAAGATAATTATTACGTTGATTATTATGATGCAGATGCAGGGAAACAAAATAATTTTGCAACTACATCATATATGAATCCACACGCATTTTCGTATATGAAAAAGTACGGCAAAGTTTCTGATCAGCAATATCAGGACGTTGTTCAATTTTTAGCGGATTACCCAAGGCATGGCTGGGCGTTCCCAAAAGAGTATAAAGAAGACGGTACTTTTACGTACGATAAAGAAGTGAATCTTATTGATCAATCATACGTTGCATATCATCGTAGTTTAGGTGGCCTTTCATCCGATGCTTATATGGAATTTATAAAGAAGAAATTTCAGGAGGATGGAAAGTTATATGGTCGTTACAATTTAGAAACGGGAAAACAAACTGTGAAGTATGAATCGCCAGCCGCTTACGGATTAACGGTTTTGTACGTACTACAAACAGGTGATACGAAGTTTGCGAAGGAATTGTATGATCATATGTCCACATTCCGAAATGATAACGTATTTAGTAGATATTACGGTGGATACGTAACAGGCGAAAATAATAATACGCATATTTTTGATAATGTTTTGCCGCTTTTAGCTGAAATAGAATTAGAGAAGAGTGAAAAATAAAAGGTGCCACCCTATGGGGATGGCACCTTTTATTTTTTGATATCATTTTACGTCCTAATATTGGAGAAGTAATCAATCACGAATTCACGGAATTGCTGAGCAGTTTTCGATAAGTAACGTTTTTTTGACCAGCTTAAGCCAATCGTTCGCTTACAAATGGGTTCAATAATACGTAACTTATTTAATGCTAAAGTAGAGTTTTTTAATAAAGTTAAACTTGGGACAAAAGCGATGCCGAGGCCTTGCTTAATAAGGTCGCTAATCACGGTTGGTTCATCTACTTCAAAAGCGATATGTGGAGTGAAGCCAGCTTCTTCACAAAATTCATCTGTTAAGTGCCGAAATCCATAACCAGTGTTCATACTAATAAACGGTTCGTCCTTTACTTCATGCAGATATACACTTTCACGTTCTGATAAACGGTGGCCTGAAGGGACGACTAAGAAAATTTCTTCTGTAATAAGTGGTTCCCAAATAATCTCCTCGCCTTCAATTGGCACAGAAGAAATGCAAAAGTCAATTTCTATATTATCTAGTTGTCGTTTCATAGAAGGAGTAGATGCGAGAAACTGTTGGAATCTAACATTAGGGTGTTCTAGTAAAAAAGAACCGAGTAGTTCTGGTAATATTCTTGGAATAGAAACGGCCAGCGTAATAGAGCTTTGTTGTAAGTCAGCTAAATCTTTAATTTCTCGTTCGCCTTCATTTAATTCATGAAAAATGCGCTCTACTCGTTTTAAGAATACTTTCCCGAAAGAGTTTAATGTAATTTGTCGACCTTGGCGATCAAATAACGGGACGCCTAAGTCCTTTTCTAATCTAGCAATTGTTTTGCTGAGCGAAGGCTGTGCGATATGCAATTCTTCAGCGGCTTTTGTCATATGTTCTAATCGTGCAACTGTTTGAAAGTATTTTAGTTGAAGAAGTTCCATTTTGACTCTCCTTTCTATAGACCAAAAGGAATGGATTGATAATTAAAGATGTATTATACAGTATGAAAATGGACGTGTATAGTAAATCTGTTAAACCATTCTAATGGTGTTAAATTAGGAGAAGGAGTATGTTTCATGAAAGGAATTCAACTTATATTTAAAGATTGGAAAGCGATGTGGCACCATAAACATGGACGTATCGCTTTAATTTTTTTATTGATCGTTCCTTTAATTTATTCAGGATTCTTTTTAGCTGGATATTGGGATCCATATGGAAAATTAGATAAATTACCTGTTGCGATTGTAAATTTAGATAAGGGTGCTGCAATGGATGAGAAAACAATTCATGCAGGAGACGATTTTGTAAAAAATTTAAAAGAGAATAAAGAACTGGCTTTTCATTTCGTATCAGAAAAAAATGCTGATGAAGGGCTAAAAGAAGATAAGTATTATATGGTCGTTACGATCCCACCGGATTTCTCTAAAAAGGTAAGCACACTTATGGATGAGAAACCAGAACCAGCGCAGCTGCAGTACAAAGTAAATCCAGGCAAAAACTTTGTAGCAGCGCAAATTGGAACGACTGCTGTTGAAAATATGAAAACAAAAATCTCAAATAGTATTACGAAATCTTATACAGAAGGTGTCTTTTCAAAGTTTCAAGACTTAGCACAAGGGTTGAGTGATGCAAGTGATGGTGCTGGAAAGTTACATGAAGGAACGACAGATGCAAAAAATGGGGCAAATCAGCTTGCAGATGGTATTCAGCGTTTAAGTGACGGGACATCAAAAGTGAAAGAGGGAAGTGAAAAACTTGCTTCTAGCCAATCAGCTTTAACTGGCGGAGTCAATGAGCTGAGTCAAGGAGCAACCTCACTTCATACCGGTATGGAGTTACTAGCACAAGGTGAAAAAACTTTACAATCAGGGGTTAGTGAATTAAGTGCTGGTACAAATGAATGGTTGAACGGAAGTGAGAAACTTGCTGAAGGGCAAGTGAAAGCGGACAATGCAGCAAATAGTGTAAAACAACAATTAGAAGAGTACGTGAAAAGTCATCCAGAAGTGCAGCAAGATCCTGCTTTTCAAAAGATTATCGCTACTTCTAATGGATTAGCTCAAGCAACAAACACTTTAAATACTAGCCAGCAACAATTGACACAAGGTGCGCAGAAGCTTGCAGATGGTCAGCATAAGGTTGAAGAAGGTATGCATACATTCGGAGTGAAGTTAAATGAAGCTACTGCTGGAACGAAAAAGATAGCAGATGGTGCTTCGAATTTAGCTGATGGATTTACGAAATGGGGAAATGGATTTACATCATTACAAGAAGGTGTAAATCAACTTGCGAATGGTGGAACGGAGCTAAATAACGGTGCTGGTAAGTTAACGAACGGACTTGTTAAACTTGACGATGGTGCGAAAGAACTTTCTACGAAATTAGGAGAGGGCGCAGAGAAGATAGCAGATGTTCGCAATGATGATGCACGTAATACGATGTTCTCAGAGCCGGTTCAATTAGTGAAGTCAACAGTTTCTGACGTACCTAACTACGGTTCAGGTATTGCGCCATATTTCTTATCCCTTGCATTTTATGTTGGCGGAATTATGGCATCGAATATTTTACCGCTTGGCCGTAGACAAAATATAAAAGTAAGCGGAACGGTACATTTTATTAATAAATTAGGGTTAGTATATTTAATTGGACTTATTCAAGCATTACTTGTTGATGTGGTTGTGCTAGGAGTTATGAAATTAGAAGTTGCAAGTGTGCCACTCTTTGTTTTATCAAGTATCGTTATTTCCTTTACGTTCATGACGTTTATTCTTATGTTAGTAACGGTGTTTGGTCTTGTTGGAAAGTTCTTAGCGGTAACGCTTCTCGTCTTGCAATTAGCGACGAGCGGTGGGACTTTCCCAGGAGAATTAAATATAGCTGTTCTTAGCAAGATTGGACAATTTCTCCCAATGTCCCATTCTCTGAGAGGATTACAAGATGTGATTTCTTTAGGAGATTGGTCGCAATTACAAATGCAAATTTTAATATTGTTATGCTATCTCGTTGTTGCTGGTGGAATTGCTTGGATCACGAGTCATATACAACATAGGGAAACGAAGGCAGAACAAGTTTCTTAAAATGAAAGAAGCTATCCGATTTTTTTCGGATAGCTTCTTTTTTATTTGCGTTCCATTACCGCAAAGTAATTGTTTTCATGATCAGCGAAGTTAAATGCTCTACCTGTAGGTAAATTTACAACTTGTCCAACAGTAACGTTTTTCTCAGAAAGATCTTTATACAGTTGATCTAAGTTGTTAGAGAAGAACATAAGTGAAGGTGTATGTAAGTTTAATTCAGGTTGCATCTTCGCAATTAGTGCTTTATCGTGAAGGACGATGCTTGTTCCTGCTTCTTTTGCCGGCGCGATTTCAATCCAGCGAAACCCTTGTCCGTTATTTTCTTCCGCAATAATTTGGAATCCTACTGTCTCAGTCCAAAATTGTACTGCTTCATCTTGATTATTTACATATAACATAATTTGTCCAATTTGATTAATCATAGGTGTGTCCTACTTTCTTTTCTTGTATGGAATTCTATTATATCAAAGATATGGTTTGAATACTTTTTCGTGATGTTTCCGAAGTACGATCTTCGCCCATTTCATATTTGTTGTAGGAGAAGGTCCTGTAATCCACGTATGAAGTGGTAGTGTACTGCAAATGACCATTGCTGAAATCGAGATTGTGGCTGTTATTGTAAATAATAATAGGCTATATAATACTGTGTTTTCGTGCAGTGTGAATAAAGAAAGAAATTTTGTACATAGTTGCAGGAAGAAAAAGTGAGCTAAATAAGCACCATACGTGTAATTCCCGATAAATCGTAAAGCTTTATACAAGAAACCACGTCGCTGTACGATTGTAATAGATAGCACGTAAAGTATGATAATTTCGCATACGATATATAAAAACATAGATGGTTTTAAATAAGTCGAAACGGTTAAATGAATAGAGTTTGCTCCGTAAAAACTAAATAACTCATAATTGATAAATAAAAATAAGATGAAAAATAATATTGTGATAAGCGGGATATGCTTCATGACAAATAAACGCCACGTTTTTAATGCGACAGCAGCGATTCCTCCCATGACGAAATAAAATGAGTAGAAGAAGAAGGAACGATCTGTATAATGTAAAATGGTTGAGCTAGTCAATTTCTCTCCATTAAAAATGTAGTGCGAAGAATACCACATTAATAGGAAATATAGACAAGCAAAGATGGTCATATATTTATATATGTCTTTTTTATTTTCTGTTCGTTTTTGAAACCAATAAAATAGTGTGCACAGCAAAGGGAACAATATGTGAATTTGGAACATCATAATCACGTACCAAAGATGTGGTGCGGCTGTTCCGAGTAATAAACTTTTTATTCCGCTTTGTAGTGTAATCATATCGTTTGTTGTTAATAAGTAAAGAATAGACCAGAAGAAATAAGGAATGAGTAAATGTGCGGCTTTTTCATAAATATATTCTGTGTAGGCTAGTTGCTTTGTATATTGCCGAATTAAGTGAAAGCCGACGATAAATATGAATGCAGGTGCTGAAAATTTTGCAAGGTTGAATAGCATACCCATAATAAGGGATTGCTCAAGTAAGACATTTCCTTGATTCATTGTATATAATAAGGAACTTTGCAAAACGACAGCAAGGAATGCAATGCTTTGCAAAACTTTAAATTCTGGTGCGCTTTGAGTCATTATGTCCATCTCCTTTTCCATACATGATTATAGTACGGAGAATGGATAATGGATGTGGAATATTTGTGAAGATTATAACAAATTTGTGGCGGAATGGATTATTTCGAAATATATGTATCACAACAAAAAAGAGGATGCTCGTTTGGAGCATCCTCTTTCTATTTATTAAGCAAATTTGTTTTTGATCCAGTTCTTACCTTCTACAAGGCGAGCTGTCATTACGGCACAAGCGTTATCTGCTGTTACGTTTAACATCGTTGCAGGAGGATCAATGATTGTACTAATTGCTGCGATAATTGGTAATGCTTCTGGCGGGAAGCCGTATAGAGAAACGATTAACATTTCACCAATCATACCGCCGCCTGGAATAGCGCCCATTACTGTTCCGACTAATAGAGAAACAACAAGTGCGATTGCTAATGTTTTCGGTCCTTCGAATTCCATGTTGAAAATACCAAATAAGAAAGCAATTTTTAATACGCCGCCTAAAACAGAGCCGTCTTTATGAAGTGTAGATCCAAGAAGGACAACTGTTTCACGAACGTCAGAAGAGATACCCATTTTCTTTGTTGCTTCTAAGTTTGCTGGAATACTAGCAGCACTACTACAAGTTGCAAGTGATGTAACTGTAGGAGAGACCATGTTCTTCCAAAAGATTTGAACACCTTGTTTGCGACCTGCAAGGTATGCATAAAACGTGAAGAATACAAAGAAGTAAATGAGAGACGCTGGATAGTATACCATTGCTGCTCGGAAGTAAGTTCCAAGAAGTTGTGGTCCGAATTCACCAACTAATGCTGCGAAGTAAGCAGCAAGTCCGATTGGAGCGTAGTACATAATGAAAGATACAACTTTCATTGAAATTTCTGCACCAGCTTGTAGGAATGTAGCGAATGGTTTTCCTTTTTCACCAACTGCTGAAGTTGCAACTCCCATTAAGATAGAGAAGAAAATAAGAGCTAACATATTTTCACGAGATAGTAACTTCGAGAAGTCAGATACTGTTAGAATACCGACGATTTGATCTGCAACACTAACTGCTTTTTCAGCTTTGTCAGGTTGTGTTAGTTCTAATACAACACCTTGTGCTGGCGGGAATACTTTCACGACAATAATCATAAAAATAGCAGCTAAAATACTTGTAAATAAGAAAGTCCCAGCCATACTAGACATAATTTTACCGAAACGTTTTAATCCATCCATATTAGCAATAGATGACGCGATGCTAAAGAACACTAGAGGTACAACAATCGTAAACATTAAGTTTAAGAAAATGTCACCAAGCGGCTTTAAAGCAACTGCATCGGCACCCATGAAATAACCAATGAAACCACCAATTAGGATAGAAGATAATAAAATAAGTGGAAAGCGATATGCCTTCATAAATATATCCTCCTATCAATTAAAAAAATCATACTGAATTATTATAGCGAGTTAGAGTCCTCTTTACTAGGAGAATAGTGATAGATGGAATAGCGTGAAAACCGAGAAATTTTTGTTTTTAAGCTCGGCATACAGCAGGAAATCTAGACATATATATTTGTAACCTAGTGGTGGCAACGGATGCACCGTAACTTAGGTTTGGAAAAAGGGGGAGGGAAAAGAGATGAATATTTTACTTTGCTGTGCAGCGGGAATGTCTTCCAGTTTGATTGTTACAAAAATGGAGAAAGCAGCAGAGGCAAGAGGGATAGAGGTAAAGATTTGGGCTGTATCAGGTTCTGAAGTAAATAGTCACATAGATGAAGCTGATGTACTTTTACTTGGACCGCAAGTACGTTATTTATTACCGAAAATGAAAGAGTTATGTAAGGAGAAGGGAGTACCTGTGGATGTCATTCAATCCGTCCATTACGGGCTTTGTAATGGAGAAGCTATCTTACAAGCAGCTTTGTCAATGAAACCATGAGGAGAGTGGGATAGATGATACGGTTTTTAGAGAAATATGTAATGCCAGTAGCGGGAAAGGTTGCAGAACAGAGGCATTTGCAAGCAATTCGTGATGGAATTATTTTGACGATGCCGTTCTTAATTATTGGATCATTTTTCCTTATCATTAGTGCGCTACCAATACCAGGGTATAATGATTTTATGGCAGGGTTGTTTGGGGAGAATTGGCAGAGGGCTTTGGGGTATCCAGTTAGTGCAACTTTTAATATAATGGCTTTAATAGCTGTTTTTGGAATCGCTTACAGGCTTGGAGAATATTATAAAGTGGATGCTTTAGCATCCGGGGCATTGTCGCTTGTGACGTTTTTACTTGCAACTCCCTTTCAAGTTGCATATATCATACCAAGCACGAAGGAAAGTGTAATTGTAGACGGAGCAATCCCAGCTGCATTAATGGGAAGCCAAGGACTGTTTGTGGCGATGATTATTGCAATCATATCTACTGAAATTTACCGATTTATTGTGCAGAAAAAGATGATTATAAAAATGCCTGAGACAGTTCCACCAGCAGTAACGCGTTCATTTGCAGCACTTATTCCGGGATTTATTGTTGTGACAGTTGTTTGGATCATTAGACTGATTTTTGAACAAACGACTTTCGGTAGTATTCATAATGTTGTAGGGAAGTTACTGCAAGAGCCGCTTAGTGTACTGGGAGCTAGTCTTTGGGGTGCAGTAATTGCAGTTATCATTGTCCATGTTCTTTGGGCGTGCGGAATTCATGGTGCTGCAATTGTTGGTGGTGTAATGAGCCCAATTTGGTTATCGTTAATGGATCAAAACCGAGTTGCTTTTCAAGCGGGTCAAGATGTACCGAATACGATTACCGCACAGTTTTTTGATTTATGGATTTATATGGGCGGTTCAGGTGCAACACTAGCTTTAGTTGTCGGAATGTTATTGTTTGCGCGAAGTCAGCAATTAAAAAGTATAGGTCGATTGTCGATTGCACCTGGTATTTTTAATATTAATGAAATGGTGACTTTCGGTATGCCAATTGTCATGAATCCACTTTTACTTATTCCATTTATAGTAGTTCCGGTTGTATTAACGATTGTTTCTTACTTTGCGATGGAATGGGGGCTAGTTGCCCGTCCGAGCGGAGCTGCTGTACCTTGGACGACACCGATTCTGTTTAGTGGATATTTAGGATCAGGCGGAAAAATTTCAGGTGTTATTTTGCAACTCGTTAACTTTGCACTAGCATTCTTCATTTATTTACCGTTCTTAAAAATATGGGATAAACAAAAGTTAGCGGAAGAAAAGGGGGAGTAAAGAACTAAAATGGATACGATAGAAACGAAGGCTTTTCACTTAATTTTGCATGGGGGAAATGCGAGAAGTTGTTCAATGGAAGCAATTGATTGCGCAAAGCGTGGAGAATTTACAGAAGCAGAAGCGAAATTACAAGAAGCGTTAGAGGAATTAAAAGAGGCGCACCGTGTACAAACGGAGCTCATACAGAAAGAAGCTGGTGGTGAAAAGACCGAAGTTACCCTTCTGATGGTGCACGCGCAAGATCATTTAATGAATGCAATTACGGTGAAGGAATTAGCGAGTGAATTTGTAGAATTATATAGGAAGATGTCAGTATCTGAATGAACCTTGCGTATGCAAGGTTTTTTTATGTATGTGTCTGTACCATCAGTGGAGTGTTCGTTCCACTGATGGTATTTACAATCCTCCTTTTTACAAATGAGTAAGAGTGATATTTAATCGGTAGTAACAATTTCTCCTATACCACGAATTAGTTTCTTTATATGCATCTCATTTGGTTTTAATAAACTTACGATATAATCAATCGCTATTTGCGGTTCAACGGTCGTACCACAAGTATAACAGTCAATGGCTGCAAAGTTTTTTTCTGGATAAGTGTGAATAGAAAGGTGGCTTTCTGATAGTAAAACTAAAACAGTAACACCATGCGGATCGAATTCTTTTGTACTTACGTTTAAAACATGGGCACCAGAGCGATCGGCAGCGTTAACTAGATGATATTCTAAAAAGTGAATATCATCTAATAGGGAAAAATCTATTCCCCATAAATCTACTATTATATGCTTACCGAAAGTAGAATATTCCATAAGGTAGCACTCCTTACTATAGTATCGTTAAAACTCCATTTCCTTTTTGTAACATTGGTGTAGGATAAGGTTCGATTCGGAGTTTAGAAGAGAGAAATTACGTTGCTCTAAATGTTCTTCTTTAAATTGAAATAAAGGAAAAAGAAGGGAAGGTAATGTTCGAGGAGTTGGTACTACGTATAATTGCTCAATTTGATCGAGTACATAGGGAGAATTAGCGGCAATATGAAATCCCCAGTCAGTTCCGAAAGAAGGAACGATTGTATGATAACTTTTCACAGTTAATCCCGCATGTTCAATTGTGTTACCGATACTCCAATATACAAGAGGTGCATCAGCAGGTGAATTAGATTGGCAGACGAATGCACCATCTTCTGTTAAGAATGTAGCTATCTGAGCAAAAAGTTCGCTTGTATATAAAGTACTTAACAACTCTGTCGCTGGGTCTGGGAAATCAATAATGATTACATCGTATAAAGAAGAAGGAGAGCTTAAAAATTCCTTTGCATCACATACGTGTGTATTTACACGATTATCAAAAAATGCACTTTTGTTTAAAGAAACTAATTCAGGAACATTACGAGCCATATCAATCATCGATCCATCTAAGTCAACAAGGTCTACATGTAGTACAGTTTCATATTTTAAAACTTCTCGCAGGGCAAGACCATCGCCACCGCCTAATATGAGAACGCGTTTTGGATTAATTACTTTTGACATAATTGGATGCACAAGTGCTTCATGATAAATTTGCTCATCAACGGAACTGAATTGTAGTTGCTTGTCCAAATATAAACGGATATCGCTAACTTGTAACAAGTTAATATTTTGATAATTACTTTGTTTCGCAAATAAATTTGTATGTTCACCAGCTTGTATTTCCTTTAGAGAAATTTCATCCCATATATCTAAGTTGTGTGAATCTGTGGGTACTATGACTACATTTGCCGATTGTACTTGATTATCTTGATTACCTTGCTTGTCTTGTTTGTCGTGCTTGTCCAGTTTATCCTGCTTATCTTGTTTGCCCTGTTTGTCGTGCTTATTTTCTATTTCCTGCTGTTCTAGTTCAAATTTGTCAGAGTCTAATTCAGAACGCTTGTCTTTTTTATAGCTTGTTATTCTATAAATCTTTATTTTGCTCTTTTTTCTATGTTTTGGCATAGGAATCCCCTTTCGAACTGTGTTATTTTACTCTATTCTATGTAATTTAGTAGAGTTTGCTTGGACAATAGATAGAAGAGTGTGTTTAAGAAAGGTTTATTTTTTTACTAGATTTGCACGCTAAAAAATTTTTTTAGTGTTTTTTTGTTTTAAACACAACTAGACAACTAAACACTAATCTATTTTCATACAGTTATGTGTTAAAAGCATGTTGTTTTATAACACACTGTGTGTTTTTTGAGTGACACACTAATTGAAAGCGTTAACACACAAAGAAAACAGTCGAAAAAGTGCTGATTTTTAGTGGTTTTAAAAAGTTGGCACGCTAATTGCATTAATAAATAGCGTAAAGAAAAATAAATAAAACATAAATTTTTTATACTACACAAGGGGGATTTTCAAATGAATATTTTATTATGTTGCTCAGCAGGGATGTCTACAAGTTTACTAGTTACAAAAATGGAAGCGGCTGCAAAAGCTCGCGGTCTAGAAGGAAAGATTTGGGCTGTATCTGGGGATGCAGTAAAAACGAATATCGATCAAGCAGATGTATTATTACTAGGACCACAAGTTCGTTATATGCTTTCTTCAATGAAAACGCTTGCTGATGAGAGAAACGTTGGAATCGATGTTATCAATCCGATGCACTACGGCATGATGAATGGAGAAGCAGTTTTAGATCACGCGTTAACACTTAAAAAATAATTAGGGGGGAAGCGAAATGCAAAAATTTATTGCATTTATGGAGAAATATATTGTTCCTGTCGCTGGTAAAATCGGATCGCAACGTCACTTAGCTGCGATCCGTGACGGATTTATTGCAGTTATGCCACTTATTTTAGTTGGTGCACTGGCATCACTAATTAATGGTTTTCCATCTGAAGTTTTCCAAGATTTCATGAAAGGTTTGTTTGGTGAAACGTGGAAACAAGTCGGCGGCGGAATGTGGACTGGTTCTTTCGCGATTCTAGCACTAATCATAGCATTTACAACAAGTTATAACTTAGCAAAATCTTACGGCGTTGATGGTTTGTCAGCAGGTATTATTTCATTTGGTGCGTTAATTATTCTTACACCAACAACACCGAAAGAAGGCGGATTGAACTTAGCTTGGACAGGTGCACAAGGGTTATTCGTAGCAATTATTGTGGCACTCCTTGTTACTGAAGTATTCCGTTTCTTTGTACAAAGAAACATTACTTTTAAAATGCCTGATGGAGTACCACCAGCAGTTTTAAGATCTTTCGCAGCTATAGTTCCAGCATTTGTTATCTTAACAGTAGTTGCAGGTATTCAATTAGCAGTGAAATTATCTGGTACAAGTGTTCATGAATTTATTTTTAATACGATTCAATCACCACTGCAAAGTTTAGCAGGGACATTACCAAGTGCAATTATCATTGTAATCCTTGTTCATCTTCTTTGGTTCTTCGGTTTACATGGGCCAAATATCGTTGGTGGTATTATTGAGCCATTATACTTACCAGCATTAGAGAAAAATATGAATTTATTCAAAGGTGGTACATCTGCATTTGATGTTCCAAATATTATTACAAAACCATTCTTTGATACTTTCGTATACCTTGGTGGTTCTGGTGCGACATTAGCATTCTTAATAGTGGTATTACTCGTAGCAAAAAGTGCACAATTACGTGGTGTATCTCGCTTATCAATTGGGCCTGGTGCATTTAACATTAACGAACCAGTAATCTTTGGTACACCAATTATTTTAAATCCAATTTTATTCTTACCGTTTATCATAACACCAATTGTATTAGTAATTACTTCCTATACAGCTATATCTATTGGCTGGGTACCAAAAACAGTTGTGATGATTCCATGGGCAACACCACCAATTATTAGTGGTTATCTTGTAACAGGTGGACATCTTTCAGGTGCAATTCTACAGTTATTCAACTTTGTAATTGCGATGGTAATCTATTATCCATTCGTTGTGTTATGTGACCGTTCAGTTGTTCGTACTGAAAAAGCAGCAGCGCAAGGAAATAACAACTCTGTACCTATGTAACATAAAGATTGTTCTCACAGATAATATTATCTGTGAGAACAATTACCTTTATATCATGTTCAGAAAGATGAGACCCATCTACAAGAACACCAAACTATCATTTATAAATTAATATTTTAATAGAAATGTTCAAACTGAAGGGGTATTTAAATCGGTTGAACCATAATAGAGAGGGCGATAATTATGATGACTACAGCAGAACAAATTCCATTCCAATTGATTTTAAATAGTGGTAATGCACGAAGCTTTGCAATGGAGGCACTTCAATTTGCCAAACAGGGGAAAATGGCAGAAGCTGATGAAGCGATGGTAAAGGCGAAAGAAGCGATTAATGAAGCGCATCATTTCCAAACAGAGCTCATACAATCAGAAGCAAGAGGAGAAAAAACAGAGATTAGTGTTCTTTTAATTCATGCACAAGATCATTTAATGAATGCGATTACAGTAAAAGAATTAGCAGCAGAGTTTATCGATCTTTATAAAAAGCTTGAAGCGAAAGGGGAATAAAGCATGACTGGAATTAAAATTGCTACAATCGGCGGTGGATCTAGTTATACACCAGAGTTAATTGAAGGATTTATTAAACGTTATGATGAGCTTCCTGTCCGTGAAATTTGGTTAGTAGATATTGAGGCAGGAAAAGAAAAATTGAAAATTGTCGGTAACTTAGCGAAACGTATGGTGAAAAAGTCTGGTTTACCAATCGAGATTCATTTAACACTTGATCGCCGTGAGGCATTGAAGGATGCTGATTTTGTAACAACACAGCTTCGCGTTGGTTTATTAGAAGCACGTGCAAAAGATGAAGCAATACCTTTAAAATATGATGTAATCGGTCAGGAAACAAATGGTCCTGGTGGTTTATTCAAAGCGTTGAGAACGATTCCTGTTATTTTAGATATTTGTAAGGATATGGAGGAGCTTTGTCCGAATGCATGGTTAATTAACTTTGCAAACCCAGCTGGTATGGTAACAGAAGCTGTTCTTCGTTATACAAATATCCAAAGAGTAGTTGGTCTATGTAACGTTCCGATCGGAATCCGTATGGGTCTTGCGAGATTACTTGAAGTAGATGCAAGTCGTGTACATGTTGACTTCGCAGGTTTAAACCATATGGTATACGGACTAGACGTATATTTAGATGGCGTAAGTGTAATGGATCGTGTGTTAGAACTTGTAACAGATCCAGAAAAGCAAATTACGATGGAAAATATCGCTGCGCTTAACTGGGAGCCAGACTTTATTCGCGGCCTTCATGCAATTCCATGTCCATACCATCGTTACTACTACAAAACACGTGAAATGCTAGAAGAAGAGAAAGAAGCTTCGGTTGAAAAAGGTACACGTGCAGAAGTAGTAAAACAATTAGAAGATGATTTATTCGAGTTATATAAAGACCCGAACTTAGATATTAAACCACCACAATTAGAAAAACGTGGCGGCGCTTATTATAGTGACGCAGCATGTAGCTTAATTACGTCTATTTACAATAATAAAGGTGATATCCAGCCTGTTAATACACGAAACAACGGAACAATTGCAAGCTTACCACATGATTCTGCTGTTGAAGTAAACTGTATTATTACGAAAGAAGGTCCAAAACCAATTGCAGTTGGAGATCTTCCAGTACCAGTTCGCGGTTTAGTGCAACAAATTAAATCATTTGAGCGCACAACAATTGAAGCTGCTGTTACAGGGGATTATCATAAAGCGCTGCTTGCTATGACAATTAACCCACTTGTACCATCAGATAAAATTGCAAAACAAATTTTAGATGAAATGTTGGAAGCACATAAAGAACATCTTCCGCAGTTCTTCAAAAAGGTAGAGAAATAAAAGCGGCGCTATTTAGCCCGCTTTTTTTATTTCAATAGGAGGTATTACGATGATTAAATTAATTGTAAATGCAGATGATTTCGGTCTTACAGAAGGCACAAATTACGGCATTATTGATGGACATATAAATGGACTTGTCAATTCAACGACGATGATGATGAATATGCCAGGAACAGAGCATGCGGTATGCTTAGCAAAAGAGTATAAAACGTTAGGGTTAGGAGTACATCTCGTATTAACGGCAGGGAAACCGCTTCTTGGAGACGTACCATCACTTGTAAGTAGCGATGGATCGTTTCATAAACAAAGCGTCGTATGGGAAGGGAAGGTAAGTCCAGAAGAAGTTGAGAGGGAATGGACTGCCCAAATTGAGAAATTCTTATCTTACGGATTAACACCAACTCATTTAGATAGTCATCATCACGTGCATGGCTTGCCGATTTTGCACGATGTTCTTGAGAGATTAGCTGCTAAATATAATGTTCCAATTCGTCGTTGTGAGGAAGAGCGAGCAGTACGCCCATTTTCTGATGTGTTTTACAGTGACTTTTACGCGGATGGTGTGACGGAAGATTACTTTGTGAAGTTAAAAGAAAGAGTACAAAGTGAGCAAACGGTAGAAATTATGGTTCATCCAGCTTATATTGATCCAGAGCTTGTGAAGCGTTCCTCCTACGTAATGGATCGTGTGAAAGAATTGCGTATTTTAACAGAGAGCGAGTTACCAGAAGGAATGGAGCTTGTGAAGTTCTAATAAAAAAACGACGGCTATATAATGCCGTCGTTTTTTATTTACAAAATGGATAGAATATATCCGCCGAAGGCTCCAAGGATAACGATAACCCAAGGTGGTGTTTTCCAAAAAGCGAGCAAGCAAAATAGAAGAGACGCAAAAACAAAATCTACAGCATTCATAATTGTGCTTGTCCAAATAGGGTCATAAAAAGCTGCTAGTAAAATACCGACAACGGCTGCATTGACTCCAAGTAGTGCGCCTTGTATGAAAGATATTTTTCTTACACTGTTCCAAAATGGTAAAACACCAATAACGAGCAAGAAAGCAGGAAGAAAGATTGCAATTGTTGCGAGTATTGCCCCAAGCGTCCCATTTAGCACTGCTCCTATATAAGAGGCGAATGTAAATAGTGGTCCTGGTACTGCTTGTGTTAATCCGTATCCAGCTAGGAATTGTTCTTGCGTCATCATTCCGTTTTGTACGAACTCACCTTCAAGAAGGGGCAGTACGACGTGTCCGCCTCCAAATACAAGTGCGCCAGAGCGATAGAAACTATCGAATAGAGCGATGTAATAAGAAAACGGTCTTAATATTGGTAGCAGTAGTAATAGTCCGAAGAATAAGACGAGACAAGAAATTGCTATCTTTTTTGAAATAGGTATTTTTATATGTTGAGATTGGCTAATTGTTTGGTTGCGATATAAAACCCAGCCGATAAAGCCAGATACTATAATGAGAATGACTTGTGTCCAGCTATTTGGCCATAGTAAGGCAATTGCGGCAGTTACAATAGCAATCGTCGCACGATTTCGGTCTGGCGTTAATTTTTGCGCCATTCCCCAGATTGCATGAGCGACAATAGCGACTGCTACAACTTTTAGTCCATGAATCCAGCCAGCACTTCCAAGATCGAACTGATTAAGGAATGAGGCGAAGAAAACTAAAACAAGCACAGATGGCAGTGTGAATCCAATCCATGAAATAATAGCTCCTAATACCCCGCCCCTTAATAATCCAACCCCCATACCGACTTGACTGCTAGCAGGGCCAGGAAGGAATTGACATAGTGCTACTAAATCTCCATAGCTTCGTTCATCCATCCATTTTCTTTTTTGCACATATTCGTGGTGGAAATACCCAAGATGGGCGACAGGACCACCAAATGAAGTAAGTCCTAATTTAAATGAAACGAGAAAAATCTCTAATAATGTGTGAAAAGTGTATTTGTTGTTTTCCAAAATGACCTCCGAGAATGTTTTTCTAAGTGCATTATACAAGAGGTAGTAAAGAAAAAGGAACGATTCTAATGTAAAGATTGTGTGAATCTTTTCTTTGTAATTAAAATTGAAAAAGTCATAAATGATTATGTATAAACCATAAAGTAGTAGAAGTAGTGCTGGGAAATTTATATAAGGAGAATGCCCGTATGACAACACATTTCTTTGCGAGGTTAACAGGTAAGAGGGAAATACCTCCTGTAAATACAGAAGCTTATGGCGTAGCAGAGTTTATATTTAGTGATGATTTAAAGAAGTTGCAATATCGGGTCATATTGAAAAACATCGAAAAAGTTACATCATGCCAAATTCATTTAGGGAAAGCAGATCAAATTGGTCCAATTGTTTTAAGCCTATTTGGTCCATTAAAGCAAGGTATTAGTGTAAATGAAGGAGCCGTGACGGGTGTAGTCAATGTGGTGGATTTTGAAGGGCCTTTACAGGGGAGAGCGTTTGATAGCTTACTTCAAGAAATCATTCAGGCGAACGTATATGTAAATGTTTATACGAAGTCCAATAAGAAGGGGGAAATCAGGGGGAGAATTAGGAAAGTAAAGAAGTAGAAAAAAGGCTGTCCATATTTTGGAACAGCCTTTTTTGCTATAAGGTGCAAATTTTATCGATTATTGTTGGTAAATCGATATATTAGAAAAACCGCTGATAAAACTCGAGTTGCGCTGATATATTTTGAAAATCGCTGATAAAATCTGAGTTAAGATCAATATACTAAAAAACTGTCTCGATTAATTTTTTACAGATTGATTTTTTATGAAGAAGTCCATGATATAAAACACTTCGTCATCGGGTATTTGTATTTCAAATGTATTTTCAATCGGTTGTAATGCTTTTTTCACTTTCATATACATCCAGTATTCATCTTGTCTTCGTTTCTCTTTATCTGGATGAGGGAGGAGGCTTTCTCCTTTTTGAAGACGGTCAACCATACAGCTCATATGCAGAATAACACCCATTAAGCTGTCAGGAGTTAGCTGTAAGGAAATTAATTCTTGAATTGTATTTAATGCGTAACGAATTGTTTTAATAAGTAATGCTCCGTCGTTACGCTGCATTTGTTGTTCAAGAATGTCAGCCATTTTTGCATATGTTTCTTCATACGTAATTAATTCTTGAATTGGCTGAATTGCTGTGTAGTTTACGATATCTTGAAAATGATATGTTAAGCATGGGACTTGCACATCGAAATTTGTGACGATACAAATGATATTCCGCTCTTTTTTTATGTTCTCAATCATTTTCGTTAAATCTTTTTCATGGACAATACTAATCGGAATAATTTCAATTAAGTCTTTGTCAAATCGCAAATAGTTCTCTAACATTTTTTGAATAGCTAAAGCACTGCCCTCACCAGTTAAACAAGCTGTTAAAATAACAGATTTCATTGGTGATAGTGGCTTTTTCTTTTCTTCTTGTACGTTTAAGTAAAACGGCGTTAAGTTCTTCACTGTTTCATATAATGCATCTAACGAGTAGCCAAGCTGAGCTTTTCGAGCTGCTTCTAGTGCATGTGGAGTGCTCGTCATGGAAAGAACACGTACTGGAATTTTGAACTCAGTTTCTAATATATCACCAATATAAGCGAGCGATCCCATATCAACGAGTAAGAGAAGCCCGTTTACATTTTGGAGTGTTTTCATATACACTTTCACGCGCTCTAAGAAATCTTTCGGCGATTCATGTAGCGGCATATCAATACCGGTTACTTCCTCAATGCCGAGAAGTTCGTTTGCCACGTTTGCCATTTCTGTTGCAATGCCGTTGCCGTGCGCTAATATTAATACTTTTACTTCTGTTTGTGAGGCAGGAATTGGATCAACAACGAAGAACATTGTTAAAAAGCCTGCTTCATCGATAGGCATTGTTATTTGTAATTCGTCTTCCAGTAGTTGAATGCATTGCATAGCTACGGAAAAAGCTTCTTTATATTTCGTACGAATTTGATTTAATTGTGGGTGATGAATTTGTTTTCCAGCTTGTAAACGTTGTAGAGTTGTCTGTACATGTAAACTTAAAGCGAGAAATACTTTTTCATCAAACGTCTTAGATAAATGCTTTTCAGCAAGTTCCGCAATTTTTTCACATACGGAAACGATATTACGATCCACAATTTTAAAAACATTTTCATGACTTGTCTTTTTGGACATTTGGTTAAAATATTGTACGAAAAAGCTTTGAATATCATTTTCTATTAGTAATTCTAATTCGTCCTCTTCAATACCGCGAGCTTGAAGTTCTTCGTATTTATAATCAATATAATCGTAAATAGAAGACTGTTTTTCATTCTCTATTTTATGATTACTCCAACCTTCATCTACTGTAAATATAAATGTTTCATTTGGTATTTGGTATAGATGACGGCTTTTTCTTTCAATGAATAGCCCTTCTTTCATATACCAAGGTAAATCTGTACTTGAAACGTAGACAGAATCACGTTTTTTTGTCACGAAGTCAGAGTAGGCTTTCGCGCAGGCAATTTGTACATCCGTTTTTAATTGACCGATGTTATTGGGACAATTGTAAAAGACAAAAGCGCGCATTGCATTCGGGCTAACGTGAATTTCTTTTCGCAGGCGGATTGCTTCATTTGTGAAAAATAGTTGTAATAAAGCAAAGCGTTCTTTATGTGTACGCTCACGAAGTGGTGGCAGTGTGACAGTCATCGGTATACGTCTTGTAAATGTTTTTAATAAAAATGAATTTGGTTCTTCGGTTGTAGCAGTAATAATTAATACTTGTGCTCTACGCTCGTTTTCTGTTTCACCAAGGCGGCGATATACTCCGCGGTCAATAAAGGTGAAAAGCATTTCTTGTCCTTCTGGAGGAAGGCGATGTACTTCATCTAAGAAAACAATCCCTTCATGTGCTTTTTCAATTAACCCTTTTTGATCACTTGCCCCTGTATAAGCTCCTTTTTTAATCCCAAATAACTGCCCCAGTAGTAGCTGTGGATTATTTGCATAATCAGCACAGTTAAAGACGATAAATGGTGCGTTTTTAGGAAGCTGTTCAACTTCAATTGCATATTCGTGCATTAAAGAAGCGAACATAGACTTTCCGACTCCTGTTTCTCCCAGCAGTAAAGTGTGCATACCGTTTGGAGGATAGAGAATAGAAGCTTTCGCTTTTTCGATTGCGATTTTAAGGCTTGTATTTTCAAGAGCAAATGTATCTAATGAAGTCACTTCTTTTGAATGCGTTTCCAACGAAGTGTTCGTTTCTATATAAAAACGAACAGGACGCGTATTTGTTTTTAATAAACGTGTATCTTTTACAAGTTTGTTTAAGTCACTACTTACATTGGCGCGATCTAGTTGCAACAGGGTAGCGAGTTCTGATGCGGTTACACCTTCTGTATAATTGCCTTTTTGTATTGCGTCAAAAATGAGATCTATTCGTTTCATTTCTATTCACCTCGAAACTTCATCACTATTTAAAATTTTACACAAAAATGGGAAGGGTGGGAAGAGAAAAATAAAACAGCTTTAGCACATAGGCACTAAAGCTGTTACAATCTTGTGTCTTTCCAAAAATTAACTTCGAGATGAGAAGATGGATTATAGGGAAGAAGTTTGTATCCTTGTGACTGTAAATAATCAATTACTTTTGGCAGTATTTGTACAGTGACACTCGAATCATGCATTAAAATCACTTCGACTTGTTCATCGCTCTGATTACGTACCCTTTCTAGTATGGCAGAAGGATTGTCATAGCTTTTCCAGTCGTATGTATCGATTGTCCAATCCCACATTTTATACTGGGCTGATACGAGTGCATCACGGTAATTCTTTTTTAAGTAAGGCATGCTACCATACGGGACACGAACGAGATGTGTATTTAATTTTGTAACTTGCTGAACAATGTTTTGTGTTTGTTCCATTTCTGTAATTAAAGCAGATGGATCACCAGTGTAAAGACGTTTTACATCGTGTGACATACTGTGAAGTCCGATATAATGTCCATCTTTAATTAATCTTTGCATTGTCTTTTTATAATGTGGCACTTTTCCACCAATAACAAAGAAAGTTGCTTTTCCGTTCTTTTCTTTTAAGATGTTTAAAATTTGTGTAGTATATTTGTTTGGTCCGTCATCAAATGTTAAGTACGCGATTTTTTTGGTAGGAGAAGTCGTCTCAGTATTTGGATGATGTTCAGCAGGGGGAATAGTAGTTGCTCCTGCATGAGATGACGCGTACATAGTAATCATTAAAAATAAAATAATGTATTGAAATACTCGCTTGATCATAACATTCACCCTCAGTTTGCCAATCAAGATGTAAAAAAGAAAATATAATCCTTTTCTTATAATGTATATCTTTCTCCAATAGCGACACTCTCAAACAATCTATATTTTGGAAATGTAAAATAATGAATAAAAAATAGCCTCCTCTTATAAGAAAGAGGAGGCTATTTGAATATTTCATAATTGTACAGGCTATACTACAATTAGTCTTCGCGTTTTTTCACTTTTTTATAAAAGGAAATAAGTGGTTTGTAACGTTCGTGTACAAGCCCGATTACTTCAGCAATAATTTCTGTAAAGAAGATTAAAACGAAAAGAAGAATAATGGATAACCATAATGTCGCACTAGAGAAAATGATTGCATTTACACTAAAGAAAATACCGAAAGCGTATATAATTAGTACCGTTTTACGATGAGAGAAGCCCATTGCAAGTAAACGGTGATGTAAATGCGACTTATCTGGTGCTGAAATAGGTTTTTTATTTACGATACGACGTATAATTGCAAATGTCGTATCAAATACAGGTACGCCTAAAATGATAACTGGAACGATAAAGCTGAATAACGTTACACTTTTGTATAATCCAAGTAACGATATAACAGAAATACAGTATCCTAAAAATAGTGCGCCTGTATCTCCCATGAAAATTTTTGCTGGATGGAAGTTGTAGAATAAAAATCCAATTGTACTTGCAAGTGCAATTAGTGCTAGCGGTAAAATAATAGCTGTTCCAGTACCCCATGGGCTAGTGAAGGCCATATATGCTAGCGTTGCCAGTACGATAGATGAAATACCAGCGGATAATCCATCTAAGCCGTCAATTAAGTTGATGGCATTTGTAATACCTACAATCCAAAATACTGTAATTGGGTAAGCAAGCCATCCAAGTTCAGTATCCCCGAGGATTGGAATATATAATACTTGCACTAATAATCCACTTTTTACAATCATAATGGCAACTAATAGTTGTCCACCGAATTTTACCTTCGCAGATAACTCGTACATATCATCTAAAATACCGATGATTACAATGATAATCGCACCTAGCGTTATCGATAACATTCTTTGTTCATATAAGCCACCGACAACAAATCCTACAGCTACACCAATAAATATCGCTAACCCGCCAAGACGAGGCATGATCTTTTGATGTACTTTACGCGCGTTTGGCTTATCTGTTGCTCCTATTTTAAAAGCTAACTTAATAACTAAAGGAGTAACGACGAGTACAGTGATGAAAGATGCCAAAATGGCATAAATCACTTGTGAGTCCATTAATACCCCACCCTTTTATAGTCTAACGTAATTTTTTTTAATATATTTATCTGAAAATTATGATGTTTATTTACAGGCTCATAACATATGGTATCACAAAAAGATTAGAATTCAATCTTTTTTTGTTTTTACGGTAAATGGAAGCGGATAGAATATATGACAATTGTATACAGAATGTTGAATCATTTGAGAAGGTTAATCGTATTGGGCTTTGGAATATGACATTTTCTCTTTTTCTTTAATAGTGAATACTTTTATTTCAATATTATAAGTGTTACACGTAGAAATGAGTAAGTTCCGTGTTAAAATGTGGGAATTTATCCCGAACGAACGGGGAGCCTTAATTTCTGTAAAATATCGATTGGTTTAACGAATAATTAATGAAAGTTATTTAATTTTACAAAAACTTAAAAAAGAATGAAAAAAGTAATTCATATAATAAAGAAGTAAAAGAGTTTTCTCATTTTTAATGTGAGAGGGGGAAGCACAGGGAGAATTCTATGTATTCGTATATTTTCTATTGTATATTCCTGTGCGAAAAGGAAATGAAAATTACGATAATAGGTACCGGATACGTTGGATTGATTACAGGAGTAGGACTGGCAGTATTGGGACATTCGGTTACATGTTTTGATATAAATGATGAGAAAATTGAACGGATAAAACAAGGGGATCTGCCTATTTATGAAGCTGGTTTATATGAATTAATAAATGAAGCATATGAGAATAACTGTTTAACTTTTACAACAAGTAAAGAAGAAGCATTTAACGATGCAGAGTTTATATTTATTGCAGTTGGAACACCATCTTTATTAGATGGGACAGCGGATTTAACATATATTCAAAGTGCATGTGTTGATATTGGAACATATGCGACTAACGACATTATTGTTGTTACAAAAAGTACTGTTCCTGTAGGGACGAATGGTACGATTAGAGGATGGATTGAGGAGGAGTTACAGGGGAGACATGAATTACATATTGCATCGAATCCAGAATTTTTACGGGAGGGTTCAGGTATTTACGATTTTTTTCGAGGAGATCGTATTGTAATTGGAGCAGATAATGAGGAAACGGCACGAAAAGTGGAGAATTTATATAGTGAATTACGCTTAAAAACGTATGTTACAGATATAAAAAGTGCAGAGATGATTAAATATGCATCGAATGCTTTTTTAGCGACAAAAATTAGTTTTATCAATGAAATTTCAAATATATGTGAGAAGGTAGGAGCGAATGTATTAGACGTTGCACAAGGAATGGGAATGGATAAGAGAATTGGTGCGTCTTTTTTAAATGCGGGCATTGGTTACGGGGGATCGTGTTTTCCGAAAGATACGAAAGCTCTTGTGCAAATTGCAGGGAATGTGGCGCATGATTTTCGCTTGTTAAAAGCAGTTATTGAAGTGAATAATAAACAACAGTTGTTATTGATTGAGAAAGCAAAGAAAGTAATAAATATGAATAAGAAGCGGATTGCGGTGCTGGGAGCGTCATTTAAACCGAATACTGATGATATAAGAGATGCACCATCCCTTATTATGATACAAGAATTAATTAATATAGGTGCGGATGTAGTTCTATATGACCCGAAGGCGATTCAAAATATGAAAAATATCTTTGGGGAGACTATACAATATAGTGAATGTATAGATGAATCGATTAGAGGAGCGAGTGCGGCTTTTATCATGACAGAATGGGAGGCTATCCGAGCTTATCCGTTAGAACGGTACGCCCAACTTATGAGAGAACCTATTTTATTTGATGGAAGAAATTGTTATACTGATGAGGATGTCAAGAAGCAAGAGATAGATTATTATTCTGTTGGAAGAGAAAGTATTTGTAAGAGGGACTTTTCCGTTATTCGTTAAAAAGGTATGTATTCATGTATATTCTTATATGTCATAATAGAAGTTGTAACTAGTGAAAGAAAAGAGGCAATGAAATGACTGAACGTTTAAAAGTAATGACAATTTTCGGGACACGTCCAGAAGCAATTAAAATGGCACCTCTTGTATTAGAGTTGCAAAAGCATCCAGATAAAATTGAATCGATTGTGACTGTAACAGCACAACATCGTCAAATGTTAGATCAAGTATTAAGTATCTTTGGAATTACGCCAGATTTCGATTTAAATATTATGAAGGATCGCCAAACTTTAATTGATATTACAACACGTGGTTTAGAAGGTTTGGATAAAGTAATGAAAGAAGCAAAGCCGGATATCGTACTTGTACATGGTGATACGACGACAACGTTTATTGCAAGCTTGGCTGCTTTCTATAATCAAATTCCAGTAGGTCATGTCGAGGCAGGACTTCGTACATGGGATAAATATTCTCCATACCCAGAAGAGATGAATCGCCAATTAACAGGTGTAATGGCAGATCTTCATTTCTCACCTACAGCAAAATCGGCAACGAACTTACAGAAAGAAAATAAAGATGAGTCAAGCATTTTCATAACAGGAAATACAGCGATTGACGCACTAAAAACGACTGTAAAAGAAACATATAGTCATCCTGTACTAGAGAAACTTGGGAATGATCGTCTTGTACTTATGACAGCTCACCGTCGTGAAAACTTAGGAGAGCCAATGCGTAACATGTTCCGTGCAATTAAGCGTCTTGTTGATAAGCATGAAGACGTACAAGTTGTGTATCCTGTTCATATGAACCCTGTTGTTCGTGAAACAGCGAATGATATTTTAGGCGATCATGGCCGCATTCATTTAATTGAGCCGTTAGATGTAATTGATTTCCACAATGTTGCAGCTCGTTCATACTTAATGTTAACTGATTCTGGTGGGGTACAAGAGGAAGCACCGTCATTAGGTGTACCGGTTCTTGTTCTTCGTGATACAACAGAGCGCCCAGAAGGTATTGAAGCAGGGACATTGAAATTAGCAGGAACAGACGAAGAGACAATCTTTAGTCTTGCTGATGAATTGTTATCGAATAAAGAAGCTCATGATGAGATGTCGAAAGCATCTAACCCATACGGTGATGGTCGTGCATCAGAGCGTATTGTAGAAGCGATTTTACAACACTTTAATAAGTAAATAAAAAAGAGCCAAATCATTTGATTCGGCTCTTTTTTTATTGCTGATTTCTCATAATCCACTCTGCATGAGCATTCGTAGAAGGAGGGGGCTCAGTTTGTGTCTTGTTCTGATTTTGGCCCGTTTCTTTCTTTGCCTTTTCGTTAGAGTTAGAATTTGAAGAAGGATTTGATTCGGTTTTTGTTGTTGAATTTTCGTGAGAGTTTGCTGTTTCTCCTAATTCTTTTTTTATTTCGTTACGTACTGTCTCAACACCGATTGGATCTGGAAGGAAGTAATAAATACCACCTATTTTTTTGTCTTCTCCTTCAAGTTTGAACGTTTGCATTGTAGAAGGATCAAACCCAGAGAGTTTATTGTAAAGAGCAAGGCCATCTGAAATAGGAATGTCAGTTTTTATATATTTTCCAACGACTTCTGTCAAATCTTTAATTTTAAATACGGTAGAGGTGGAATTCAGTTTTTGAGCAACAGCAGCTAGTAATTGTCTTTGTCTAGCGGCCCGACCATAATCGCCATTTGGATCTTGCTTTCGCATACGAACGTAAGCGAGTGCTTCTTCACCATTTAATTCTTGTTGCCCTTGCTTAAATTCAATTTTTTTGTAGTAATCCACGTCTGAACGCTCCCAAAAATCGAAGGGGACATCAACAGTAACACCGCCAACAGCATCAACAATACCTTTAAAGCCTTGGAAATCAATTTTAAGATAATGGTCTACAGGCACTTTTAGAAAACCTTCGACCGTTTTGATTGCCATTTCTTCTCCGCCGTAAGCATGCGCAGCATTAATTTTGTCCTCTTTATTCTTTCCGACAATTGGAACACGACTATCACGAGGGATACTCATAAGTGAAATCTTTTGCGTTTTTGGATTGACTGTCGCAAACATTAATGAATCTGTACGACCGTTTTGACCGTCTGTTGCATAATCTTCTATACCCATAATAAGGATTGTAAAAGGCTCTTTTGTAATTTCTACATCTGCGGTTCTCAAATCCGATTTTTCACGAGTAAAACCACTATACATCCCCATGAGAGAAGAGTAGGAATTTAATATATAAAGTCCTACACTAACAAATAAAAATAAGAAAATGAGGAAGTAGAAAAACTTTCTTCTTCGTTTCTTTTTTATTCTGCTATTTTGGAGATGATAATAACGTTCTTCCATATATAATCTCCTTAGTTCATTTGTAGGAAAGTAATTCACTACATTAATATTTAAAGGTGATGATGTAGTTATTCTTAGATAACATCTTGTTCTAAGTACAACATATCTCCTTCTGTAATTGTACATTTCCCATTTGTTAATTCAATCATCCAATCTGTGAATGCTTGTTTTCCATCTTCTTCTACATACGTATCAAATGTGACATTTTCGAGATAATGTATATCTTTAATGGCATATTTTGAATTACGCAATTCATTTTCAATTTTGCCAAGTAATGTGTAATCAATCTCGGTCTGCATAACACGCATTAGTTTTCGCTCGACAACACCGACATGATTAATGCCTTCGCTTGTACATTTTCCATATGCGCGAATTAAACCACCAGCGCCCAGTTTGATGCCACCAAAATAGCGGGTAACGACAACGACGGTATCTTTTAAACCGCGTTTTTTTAGTACCTCTAACATAGGTACACCAGCTGTACCACTAGGTTCGCCATCATCATTTGCTTTTTGGATTTGATCTTGTTCACCAATCAAATACGCGGAACAATTATGTGTGGCATTCCAGTTTTGTTTTTTAATTTTTTGTATGAATTCTTGAGCCTCTTCTTCGGTTGTAGCACGACTAACATAACAGATGAATCTTGATTTTTGAATAACAATTTCGTGTTCACCGTAGTCTTTTATTGTTAAATATTGTAATAACACTTGTATACGCCCCTATCCATCAAAATGACTAGTACTTTACATTTTAAAAGCGGGCGTTTTTATATTCAAACATTTTTTATAAATAAGTTGAAATTTTTGGTGAGTATTTTACCTTTTTGTTGTAATTTGTCGAGATGATGAGTATAATTTCAAACCGGCATTTTCATGTATGGATGCACCATTTTTAGTTTTCGTGTAAAATTAGGAAATAAAAACTTTTTTATAAGGCAGGTACGCAAATGAAAACAGCTATTGTTACTGATAGTACAGCATATATACCGAAGCATATTCGTGATGAACTCAATATATATATGATTCCTTTAAACGTTGTGTTTGGAACGGAATCTTATCAAGAAGAAGCTGAAATTTCAGCAGATGATTTTTATGTAAAAGTACGTGAGCAAGAAGAACTTCCAAAAACTTCTCAACCAGCAATCGGAAAGTTTGTTGAGCTATATGAACAATTATCTAAAGATTACGATGCAGTTATTAGCATTCATCTTTCAAGTGGAATTAGTGGTACATATCAAACGGCAACGACAGCTGGACAGATGGTTGAGGGTATTGATGTATATACGTACGATTCTGAAATTAGTTGTGAAGTACAAGGATTCTATGTGCGTGAAGGTGCAAGGCTAGCAAGCGAAGGAAAGGATCCAAAAGAGATTATCGCCCGTTTTGATGAAATGAAGAAAACGATGGACGCTTATTTTGTAGTAGATGATTTACACCATTTACAACGTGGAGGACGATTAAATAGTGCGCAAGCTTTCATTGGTAGTCTGTTACAAGTGAAGCCGGTTTTATATTTTAGAGAAAAAATCATTATTCCGTTTGAAAAAATCCGTACGCGTAAAAAAGCATTAAAACGTATCATCGAAATTTTTGATGAGCAAGCAAGTAAAGGTGTACCTATGGAAGCAGTTATCATTCATGCGCAACGTGAAGAGGAAGCGATTGAATGGAAGAAAGAATTAGAAGAAAAATATCCTCATGTTACAATCCGTACAGGTTATTTCGGTGCTGTAATTGGTACGCATTTAGGTGAAGGTGCATTAGGTCTTGGATGGTATACGAAGTAATAAAGATATAAAAAGCTCTCTTTTGGAAGAGGGTTTTTTTACGGATATTTTACGTGAAGTTGACAAGTTAATATTTGGAAATGGTAAAATGTACGTAAAATAAAATAATGAGGAAAGTTTTATAACTTACTTTTTACAAGAAACTATATTATAATAGAAGAGAGGTGAAACATATGGAGCATAATTCTTGTTTATGTCCAAAGTTTGAGTCAGCTTTTACTTTGCTTAGTAAGAAATGGACTGGCTTAATTATTAAATCTTTGCTTGAAGAGTCAAAACGTTTTAGAGAAATCGCAGATATTATACCGAATATGAGCGATCGTATGTTGTCAGAGCGTTTAAAGGAATTGGAAAGCGAAGGCATTGTAGTTCGTAATGTTTATCCAGAAGTACCAGTTCGAATCGAGTACGGTTTAACGGACAAGGGAAAAGCGTTAGAAAGTGTTATGGATGAAGTCCAAAATTGGGCTGAAAAATGGATGAAATAACGTTTTGATTTCATCCGTATTAGTATATTTAACAAAACGTAAGGGAAACCTTGCGTTTTTTCTTTGCTTATAAAAAGCTTTTAAATTTCTACACATACATACAAAAATATGCATATTTTGCGATAGTGTTACATATAATATTACATTTGTTTTACAAAAGCGTAACATTAGCAAAAAAAATCCCGAATTATGGTATAAATTTTATAGGTTATATACGGAAAAAGAAAAAAGAAAGCGGTGTAAAAAATAAAATGAAAAAGCTAAAAATGGCATCTTGCGCATTAGTTGCAGGGTTAATGTTTTCAGGACTAACACCAAATGTATTTGCAGAAGATAAAATTTCTGACGTGAAATCACAAATTAATACACAAAATGACACTTTACATAAACAACAACAAGAACGTGATGAATTACAAAAGCAAATGAATGACTTAAACAAAACAATTCAAGGTTTGGATAAGTCTGTTCAAGAGAACGCTTCAAAACTTGATGAAACAACGAAAAAAGTTGCAGATACTGAGCAATTAATCGAAAAGAAAAATAAAGACATTGCAGAACTACAAACGAAAATTGCAAAACGTGAAGAATTATTAAGAAAGCGTTTAGTTGCACTTCAAGAACAACCAAACACAAATGTTGTAACAGAAGTTCTTGTAAACTCTAAAAACGTTGCAGATTTAGTTGATCGTTTAACTTCTGTTTCTAAAATTCTTGAGTCTGACGAAGATATCATGAAAACACAACAAGAAGATCAAGCGAACGTGAAAAAAGATGTTGAAACGGTAAAAACAAAGCAAAAAGAATTAAAAGAAGCACAAGCTCAAATTGAAACTGCTAAGAAAGAACTTGACGCTGAAAAAGCGAAAAAAGCAACAGCAGTAAACGATTTAAGCGGTAAAATGGACACAGTTGTGACTTCAATGACAAGTACGGAAAGTCAATTGAAAGATCTTGAAAAACAAGCATTACAATTACAACGTATTGCTGAACAAGAAGCACAAGAGAAAGCGGCACAAGAAGCTGCTGCTCAAAAACAAGCAGAGCAAGCTGCTAAAGCTACGCAAGCTCAGCCAGCACCAGCAGAGCAAACTGCACCAGCTGCACCAGCAAACAATGGTGGACAAGCTCAAAAAGAAGAGCCTAAAAAGGAAGAACCTAAAAAAGAAGCACCTAAAAAAGAAGAGAAAAAATCAGAACCGGCACCAGGCCCAGCTCCGGCTCCTGGCGTAATTGGTAAAGCACAACAATACTTAGGTATGCCATATGTTTGGGGAAGTGCATCTCCATCAAACGGTGGTTTTGACTGTAGTGGATTCATTTCTTACATCTATGGTGTAGGACGTCAAGACGTTGCAGGTTACTGGAATTCAGTTTCTAAAGTAAGTAGCCCACAACCTGGAGATTTAGTATTCTTCCAAGGTACTTATAAACCAGGTCCATCTCATATCGGTATTTACGTTGGTAATGGCCAAATGATTCATGCTGGTGATAAAGGGATTGCTTACTCTAGCTTAAGCAGTAGCTACAACCAAAAACATTTCTTAGGATACGGTAGATTCTAGGATTTATAATCGAATAAAACATGTGTATAAAGTCGATAGCTTACTATTTTATAAGTAGGTTATCGGCTTTTTTGCGTTTTTACGAGATTATGAGAAAGGTTTATAGTGGTGCTGGGGGTGGTTGCTGATGCTCGCTGGAAAGCAGTTGCTATTAGAAGAACTTTCTTCAGATCTACTTAAGGACTTAAATAACTTGAAAAAGAAGGGAGAGGTCGTATGTGTACAAGGTATAAAAAAGAAAGCTTCTAAATATACGTGTCAGCGGTGTGGAAATATAGAGCAGCGGCTATTCGCATCATTTTTATGCAAAAGGTGCAGTAAAGTATGTACGTATTGCCGGAGGTGTATAACGCTGGGGAGAGTTAGTGAATGTACTGTACTTGTTCGAGGAATCGCTGAAAGGAAAGGTAAGTGTAGTAAGAATCCGTTACATTGGAAAGGAATGCTATCTGCTGGTCAGGAGTTGGCGGCGCAAGGTGTTATAGAAGCTGTTAAGCAGAAAGAATCTTTTTTTATCTGGGCTGTGTGCGGGGCTGGAAAAACAGAAATGTTATTTTACGGTATTGCAGAGGCACTTCAAAAAGGAGAAAGAGTTTGTATCGCAACGCCAAGGACAGATATTGTACTGGAATTAGCACCAAGATTGCAAGAAGTGTTTCCGCATATAAATGTAGCTGCTTTATACGGAGGGAGCGTAGATCGTGAAAAGGATGCAGCGTTAGTCGTTGCAACGACTCATCAACTGTTACGCTACTATAGAGCGTTTCATGTCATGGTTGTAGATGAGATTGATGCTTTCCCGTATCATGCGGATCAAATGTTACAGTATGCGGTGAAACAAGCGATGAAAGAGAAAGCAGCGCGTATTTATTTAACTGCAACCCCTGATGAAAAGTGGAAGCGCAACTTCAGAAGGGGGAAACAAAAAGGTATCATTGTCTCAGGACGATACCATCGTCATCCGTTACCAGTTCCTCTATTTAGTTGGTGCGGAAGTTGGAAGAAAAGTCTTCATCATAAAAAAATTCCTCGCGTGTTACTACAATGGTTAAAAATGCACTTAAACAAAAAACATCCTATTTTTTTATTTGTTCCTCATGTGCGATATATAGAAGAAATGAGCTTGTTATTGAAAGGGTCGGATAATAGAATCGATGGCGTACATGCAGAAGATCCGATGAGAAAAGAAAAAGTGGCATCTTTCAGAAAGGGAGACATTCCGTTATTAGTTACAACGACAATTTTAGAAAGGGGAGTAACTGTGAAGAACTTACAAGTGGCTGTGTTAGGGGCTGAAGAAGAAATCTTTTCGGAAAGTGCGCTCGTACAAATTGCAGGCCGAGCAGGTCGTAGTTTTGAAGAACCTTATGGTGAGGTTGTTTATTTTCATTACGGCAAGACAGAGGCGATGGTACGTGCGAAAAAACATATTCAACGTATGAACAAAATTGCGAAAGAACAAGGGCTAATCGATTAATGCATTGTCTACTTTGCGATGCGTATATTTTAGAAACAGTTAGTTGGTGTACCTTTTTCGTAAAGTCTCATAAAAAATATATATGTGACAGATGTGAGCGGAAACTTTCCTATATAATAGGAGAAATTTGCATGGAGTGTGGGCGACCTTTAGAAGTTATTTCTAATTCGTTTAAAAAAGATGATATTTGCATGGATTGTATAAGATGGAGGGGCGATGAGAAGTATCGGCCTTTTAAAAATCGTTCGTTGTACGTATACGATGATGAGATGAAAGAAATAGTAGCACAGTTTAAGTTTCGGGGGGATGCGGAATTAGTTCATATTTTTCACCGATCTTTTCGGGAGCTATTTCAAAAGTATTTTTCGGTCGTTTCAACTGTTATTGCTGTTCCGCTTAGTAGGGAACGGGAATATGAACGTGGTTTTAATCAGGCAGAGTTATTAGCAACTTGTTTGCCTGTCAAAGTTTCTTATCCATCATTAAGAAGAAGGGAAACAGAAAAGCAAAGTAAGAAATCGCGTAAAGAAAGGCTTTCAGGAAGTAATCCTTTTTATTTTCAGGGAGAAGAGATGTTTCATGACCAACATATTTTACTTGTTGATGATGTATATACGACAGGAATTACAGTTAGACAAATTGGAATTCTTTTATACGATAGAGGAGCAAGAGAAGTTTCTAGTTTGACGCTTTGTAGAAGTTGATCTGTAACTGTCGAAAGGGATAATAAAAAGGCGATAAGTCTTCTTTGACTTCGTATGTTGTCATTCGTTATAGTGAAATCATGGGGTGAATGCCCTGATTTTTAGAGTGAAGGGAATGGAATGAACATGCAAGGAAGAGTGAAATGGTTCAATGCAGAAAAGGGATTTGGGTTTATTGAGCGTGAAGATGGTGATGATGTGTTTGTTCATTTTTCTGCTATTCAACAAGATGGATATAAGTCGTTAGAAGAAGGGCAACAAGTTGAATTTGACATTGTAGATGGAGCACGTGGGCCACAAGCAGCTAATGTTGTAAAACTGTAGGAATATCGTTTTTGGGAAGAGAAAGCTGCGTTTGTGGCAACGTTATATATATGTAGAACCTCTTGTTTTTTGCAAGGGGTTTTTGTTATAAATTAAGTTGTCAAAAAGTTGTTTCTTTTCTGTAACGAATTGTCCACAGTTATATTCGTTATTCACGATGCTAATAGGATAAAATAAAGATAGAAACGATGCATCTTTTCATTTCAACAAAAAACGATAAAAAAATCGCAATTCCACTAATTTTTTTAAAAAAGTTAGAAGGAGTTTTTAAGCCAGTGTCGAAATTATAGTACATAGGCTTGAAAGGAGGAATTCATCTATGAAATTCAACATTCGTGGTGAAAATATTGAAGTAACTCCAGCATTAAAGGAATATGTAGAGAAAAAGCTAAGTAAGTTAGAGCGTTATTTTGATACATTCCCAGAGATTAAAGTTAATTTAAAAGTATACTCTGACAAGCAACGTGTCGAGGTAACAATCCCATTTACTGATTTATTACTTCGTGCAGAAGAAACTAATAGCGATATGTATGCTGCTATCGATTTAGTAGTTGATAAACTTGAGCGACAAATTCGTAAACATAAAACAAAAGTAAATCGTAAGTTACGTGAGAAAGGTTCTATAAAAACGAACTTTATCCTTCCAGAAGCAGTAGCTGTCCTGGATGCGGTAGAAGAGGATGAACTAGAACTTGTACGTACAAAACGATTCGATTTAAAACCGATGGATGTTGAAGAAGCGATCCTACAAATGGATATGCTAGGACATAATTTCTTCGTCTTCACAAATGCTGATACAAATGAAACTAATGTTGTATATGGCCGTAAAGATGGGAAATATGGTTTAATCGAAACTAAATAATAATTCAAAAGCGCAGCCGAAATGGCTGCGCTTTTTTTGCTGAAAATAGATTTTTAAAAAAAGTTTTCTTAATTTAGAACGAGACATTCGGCCGATTGTTGTCATAGTTATAAGACAAGTGTTACAATTATCATTAGGTATATACATTTTAGTTTTTTTAATTAGGAGAAAAATTGGCATAACATACATTTGATTTTTATAACGACTGATTGTAATAGAGAAAAAGAAAAACAATCGGAAGTTTTATTTTAATAAAAAGAGGAGCGTATTTCCTATGATCGGTATTTTAAAAAAGGTATTTGATGTAAATCAACGCCAAATTAAACGTATGCAGAAGACAGTTGAGCAAATTGATGCATTAGAGCCATCTATTAAGCCATTAACTGATGAACAATTAAAAGGGAAGACGCTTGAATTTAAAGAACGTCTAACAAAAGGTGAAACAGTAGATGATCTACTACCTGAAGCTTTTGCGGTTGTTCGTGAAGCTGCGACTCGTGTTCTTGGAATGCGTCCGTATGGCGTACAGTTAATGGGTGGTATTGCCTTACATGAAGGGAATATCTCTGAGATGAAAACGGGTGAAGGTAAAACGTTAACATCTACATTACCTGTATATTTAAATGCTTTAACAGGAAAAGGTGTTCACGTTGTTACAGTCAATGAATACTTAGCGCAACGTGATGCGAGCGAAATGGGACAACTTCATGAGTTCCTAGGCTTAACAGTAGGAATTAACTTAAATCATATGTCACGAGAAGAGAAACAAGAAGCTTATGCTGCTGATATTACGTATAGCACGAATAACGAGCTTGGATTCGATTACTTACGTGATAACATGGTGTTATATAAAGAGCAGTGCGTTCAACGTCCACTTCACTTTGCTATTATCGATGAAGTCGATTCTATCTTAGTCGATGAAGCACGTACGCCACTTATTATTTCTGGACAAGCTCAAAAATCAACAGAGCTATACATGTTTGCAAATGCATTCGTTCGTACATTAGAAAATGAAAAAGAATATTCATTTGATGTGAAGACGAAAAATGTAATGTTAACAGAAGATGGTATTACGAAAGCTGAGAAAGCTTTCCATATTGAAAACTTATTTGATTTAAAACATGTAGCACTTCTTCACCACATTAATCAGGCGCTTCGTGCACACGTTGTTATGCATCGTGATACAGATTATGTTGTACAAGAAGGCGAAATTGTAATTGTAGACCAATTTACTGGTCGTCTTATGAAAGGTCGTCGTTATAGTGAAGGTTTACACCAAGCTATCGAGGCAAAAGAAGGCGTAGAAATTCAAAATGAAAGTATGACGCTTGCGACAATTACGTTCCAGAACTACTTCCGTATGTACGAAAAGTTATCTGGTATGACTGGTACAGCGAAAACAGAGGAAGAAGAATTCCGTAGCATTTATAATATGAACGTTATCGTAATTCCAACAAATAAACCGATTGTCCGTGATGACCGTGCTGATTTAATCTTCAAATCAATGGAGGGTAAATTTAATGCTGTTGTTGAGGATATTGTAAATCGTCATAAACAAGGACAACCTGTTCTTGTCGGTACAGTTGCAATTGAAACATCAGAGCTTATTTCAAAAATGTTAACGCGTAAAGGTGTACGTCATAACATTTTAAATGCGAAAAACCATGCGCGTGAAGCAGATATCATTGCAGAAGCTGGTATGAAAGGCGCTGTAACGATTGCGACGAACATGGCGGGTCGTGGTACGGATATTAAGCTTGGAGAAGATATTAAAAACGTTGGTTTAGCAGTTATCGGTACAGAGCGTCACGAAAGTCGTCGTATTGATAATCAGTTACGTGGTCGTGCTGGTCGTCAAGGGGACCCTGGTGTTACGCAGTTCTACTTATCGATGGAAGATGAATTAATGCGCCGCTTCGGTTCAGATAACATGAAAGCAATGATGGATCGTCTTGGTATGGATGATTCTCAGCCAATCGAAAGTAAAATGGTTTCTCGTGCAGTAGAATCTGCGCAAAAACGTGTAGAAGGAAATAACTATGATGCACGTAAGCAGTTACTACAATACGATGATGTACTTCGTCAGCAACGTGAAGTTATTTACAAACAGCGTCAAGAAGTAATGGAGTCTGAGAACTTACGCGGCATTATTGAAGGTATGATGAAATCTACAGTAGAGCGTGCGGTTGCACTTCATACACAAGAAGAAATTGAAGAAGATTGGAACATTAAAGGTCTTGTTGACTACTTAAATACAAACCTTCTGCAAGAAGGAGATGTGAAAGAAGAAGAGTTACGTCGTCTTGCTCCAGAGGAAATGAGTGAGCCGATTATCGCGAAATTAATAGAGCGTTACAATGACAAAGAAAAGCTTATGCCAGAAGAGCAAATGCGTGAGTTCGAAAAAGTTGTTGTATTCCGTGTTGTAGATACGAAATGGACAGAGCATATTGATGCGATGGATCATCTTCGTGAAGGTATTCATTTACGTGCTTACGGTCAAATCGATCCACTTCGTGAATATCAAATGGAAGGATTCGCAATGTTCGAATCAATGATTGCTTCTATTGAAGAAGAAATCGCTCGTTACATTATGAAAGCTGAAATTGAACAAAACTTAGAGCGTCAAGAAGTTGTTCAAGGTGAAGCAGTTCACCCATCTAGCGATGGCGAAGAAGCGAAGAAAAAGCCAGTTGTAAAAGGTGACCAAGTGGGCCGCAACGATTTATGTAAATGTGGTAGCGGTAAAAAATATAAAAACTGCTGTGGTATCGGGAAGTAATATAGGGCATTAGTTCAGGCCGCTTTGCAAACTTTTATATCAAAAATGTATAATTAAGAAGGATTAAACTCTCTCCGTCATAAGTGGAGAGAGTTTCCCTTGTTTTCATACGAAAGTAACAGCAATTACATAGAGGTGAAGGAAATGGAATTAGTAGAAATTAGACAGGAATTAGAGAAAATGGCTAAGAGATTAGCGGCTTTTAGGGGGTCTCTTTGACCTCCCTACTAAGGAGAAACAAATTGCAGAATTCGAAGAGAAAATGATGGGCGCAGGATTTTGGGATGACCAACAAGGCGCACAAGCTGTAATTAACGAAGCAAATGCACTGAAAGATATGGTTGGAAAGTTCCGTCAGTTAGATGAGACATTCGAAAACTTAGAAATCACGCATGAGCTTTTAAAAGAAGAGTATGATGAAGATTTACATGAGGAGCTTGAATCAGAAGTAAAAGGCTTAATTCAAGAAATGAATGAGTATGAACTTCAGTTATTATTAAGCGATCCGTATGATAAAAATAACGCGATTTTAGAATTACACCCAGGTGCTGGTGGAACAGAGTCACAGGATTGGGGTTCTATGTTACTACGTATGTACACACGTTGGGCTGAAAAACGTGGCTTTAAAGTTGAAACAGTTGACTACTTACCAGGTGACGAAGCTGGTATTAAGAGTGTTACTTTATTAATTAAAGGTCATAACGCTTACGGTTACTTAAAGGCAGAGAAAGGTGTACATCGTCTTGTACGTATTTCACCATTCGATTCTTCAGGCCGTCGTCATACATCGTTCGTATCTTGTGAAGTTGTACCTGAATTCAATGATGAAGTTGAAATTGAAGTGCGTACGGAAGACTTGAAAATTGATACGTACCGCGCAAGTGGAGCTGGTGGACAGCACGTTAATACGACAGATTCAGCAGTTCGTATTACGCATACACCGACAAATACGGTTGTAACGTGTCAGTCAGAGCGTTCTCAAATTAAAAACCGTGAGCACGCGATGAAAATGTTAAAAGCGAAATTATATCAAAAGAAATTGGAAGAGCAACAGGCACAATTAGATGAGATTCGTGGAGAGCAAAAAGAAATCGGATGGGGTAGCCAAATCCGTTCTTACGTATTCCACCCATATTCTCTTGTGAAAGACCACCGTACAAATACAGAGGTTGGTAACGTGCAAGCAGTTATGGATGGAGAAATTGATCCGTTTATTGATGCTTACTTACGTTCTCGCATTTAATAAGCGAAAAAAAGCCAACAAAATTGTTGGCACATGCTGAGGATATAGAGGATATAAAGCGTATTATTTTATTTATATGGATGAAGTACAGAGGAAGAGGAGTTGGAAACGACAACTTCTCTTTTTGATGGGATTATATGTAGCATACAATGTTGTATATTGTTTTGTAAAAAGTAGAGAATAGTAAAACAGAGCGGCAATAGAGTAATACTTTATACAGAACTTTTCTGATTTCCCGTTCAAAAAGGATTCTTTATAGAAGTTTATAAGTTGTTCACAGAATTGAAACATCTTATAAAAGCTTTATATTATTAGGGTTCTCACTGTATTTTTGAAGAATATGAAATATACCTTAGTTTTTCTATATAAAGATAATGCTTATAATGAAAATGAGTGTGTTAGGAATGAAAAGAATATCAACAATGGGGAGCGATAGAAGTGAAAAAGAAATTGTTGGCTATTGCGCTAGGAACATCAGTCGTTTTTGCTTTAGGAGCGTGTGGAAATAAAGAAGAGAGTAAGCCTTCGAAACAATCTGCAAGCACAGATAGCCCAGAGCAAATTTATCAAAAAAGTTGTATAGGTTGTCACGCGAAAGATTTATCAGGAGCAACTGGACCGGATTTACGAAAAGTAGGACAGAAATATGACGCAGCAGAGATTGAAAAGATTATTGAAAAAGGCCGCGGTTCTATGTCACCAGGAATCATTCAAGGTGAAGATGCGAAAAAAGTAGCTGAATGGTTAGCTGAACATAAATAAGAAGGGTAAAATGGACGAGTTGATTCATATAGTCAACTCGTTTCCCTTTTTGGGGATGTAACATAACTGTAACAAAAATGTATCCGAATTGGAAACCGTTTGATGTTACAATGGGGTTTGTAGAATTTTGCTGAAATATATTACATAAGAGTAGTATTGCTTAGAAACAGAGTATAAGTAGACTACCTTCAACAAGAATGGTTAAGCGGGAATAAAAGGCTATCTTCTATTTTCAAATGTACAGAAAAGTATTTCGAAAAAAATCATTAAGTATTGGGTGATAAATAATGATAAAAATGACGAATGTTTATAAGGAGTACCCGAATGGTATGAAAGCCATTGCTGGTCTCACAGTTAACATTAAACAAGGTGAGTTTGTATACGTAGTTGGACCGAGTGGAGCCGGAAAATCTACATTTATTAAAATGATGTATCGTGAAGAGAAGCCATCTACAGGATCAATTAATGTAAATGGACTTGTCATTGAAACATTGGCAGAAAGAGATGTTCCATATTTCCGTCGTCAATTAGGCGTAATTTTCCAAGATTTTAAATTACTACCTAAATTAACGGTATATGAGAATGTTGCGTTTGCCTTAGAAGTAATTGAAGAAGAACCAGATGCAATTCGTGAGCGTGTAACAGAAGTTTTAGGTCTTGTAGGTCTTGAAGATCGTGCAGACGCACTTCCAGGTGAACTTTCAGGTGGAGAGCAACAACGTGTTGCGATTGCGAGAGCGATTGTAAATCGACCAAAGGTTGTAATTGCCGATGAGCCAACAGGTAACTTAGATATTGAAACAGCTCTAGATATTATGAAGATTTTTACTCGCATTAATGAGCGCGGTACAACAATTGTTATGGCGACGCATAATGCAGATATCGTAAATACAATTCGTCATCGTGTAATCGCGATTGAAGGCGGAAAAATTGTTCGAGACGAGATTGAGGGAGGATACGGATATGAAGGCTAAGACCCTTAGTCGACATTTGCGAGAAGGTGTAAAAAATCTATCCCGTAACGGATGGATGACGTTTGCTTCTGTTAGTGCAGTAACAGTTACATTATTACTTGTAGGTGTCTTTTTAACAGCCATTATGAATATGAACCATTTTGCTACGAAGGTAGAGCAAGATGTTGAGATTCGTGTACACATTGATCCAGCAGCAAAAGAAGCTGATCAAAAGAAATTAGAAGATGATATGAGTAAGATTGCAAAAGTAGACTCTATTAAATATTCTTCTAAAGAGGAAGAGCTAAAAACCTTAATTAAAAGCTTAGGCGATAGCGGAAAAGCGTTTGAGTTATTTGAACAAGATAACCCACTGAAAAACGTATTCATTGTAAAAGCAAAAGAACCAACAGATACAGCAACAATTGCGAAAAAGATTGAAAAAATGCAGTTTGTAAGTAACGTTCAATACGGTAAAGGTCAAGTTGAAAAATTATTTGATACTGTAAAAACAGGACGTAATATCGGGATTGCACTAATTGCTGGTCTTTTATTCACAGCGATGTTCTTAATCTCTAACACAATTAAAATTACAATTTATGCTCGTAGTACAGAAATCGAAATTATGAAACTTGTAGGTGCAACAAACTGGTTTATTCGTTGGCCGTTCTTGTTAGAGGGATTATTCCTAGGAGTATTGGGATCAATTATTCCAATTGGTCTAATTCTTGTTACGTATAATTCACTGCAAAGTGTGTTTAACGAAAAACTTGGCGGAACAATTTTCGAGCTTCTACCATATAGTCCTTTCGTATTCCAATTAGCTGGTTTACTAGTATTAATTGGGGCTTTAATCGGTATGTGGGGAAGTGTAATGTCAATTCGTCGTTTCTTAAAAGTATAAAAAGTTGCAAACATAATTCGTACAAGCTTATCATATAGTAGAAATAGGTAAAGGCATCACACGCTGTGTGATGCCTTTTGCTACACCACCTGTGTGTTTTGGAAAGGGGAATTCCGCATTGAAACGTAGAGTTGCAATTATTGGAATGGTTGTTGCATTTTTAATTGGTGCTGGCGGAATGTTTGCAGGTATGTCTTTATTTGGGGTTAACCCAGCAGAAGTGACGCAAACAATTTCGAGTGGAAACGCTAGCACTGCGCAAGGGAATTTGGCAAAAATTAATGAGGCGTATGCACTAATTGATTCACGTTATGTGGAAGACGTGAAGGATGACAAGTTAGTCGAAGGTGCAATACAAGGTATGTTGTCTACGCTGAAGGACCCTTATTCCACGTATATGGATAAAGAAACGGCTAAACAGTTTAGTGAATCGCTTGATCCTGAGCTAGAGGGGATTGGGGCTGAGGTGAACAAAACGGACGGTAAGCTTATTATCGTATCACCAATTAAAGGCTCACCGGCAGAAAAGATTGGAATTAAACCGAATGACCAAATTTTATCTGTAGATGGAAATAGTGTGAAAGATTTATCACGTGAAGAAGCAGTATTAAAGATTCGTGGTAAAAAAGGAACGACTGTCGCGATTGAAATTAAGCGTGCAGGAGTAGCTGATCCGATTGTATTTAAAATTAAGCGTGAAAAAATTCCGATCTTCACAGTGTTTAGTTCTGTGAAACAAGAGAGCGGAAAAGATATCGGTTATATGCAAATCACTTCCTTTGCTGAAAATACAGCGAAAGAATTTAAGGATCAGTTAAAAGAGTTAGAGAAGAAAAACATAAAAGGCTTAGTTATTGACGTGCGTGGTAATCCTGGTGGCTACTTAAATAGTGTAGAAGAGATACTAGGGGAAATTATGACGGATAAAAAGCCGATGCTACAAGTAGAGCAACGAAATGGTGAGAAGAAGAAATTCTCTACGGAACTGAAAGAGAGAAAGCCATATCCAATTTCAGTATTAATTGATAACGGAAGTGCTTCTGCTTCAGAGATTTTAGCGGGTGCGTTAAAAGAGGGAGAAGGATACGATTTAATTGGTGAAAAAACGTTTGGTAAAGGTACTGTGCAGCAAGCCGTTCCATTTAAAGATGGCAGCAACATCAAATTAACGATGTTTAAATGGTTAACACCGGATGGAAACTGGATTCATAAAAAAGGAATCGCGCCAACCGTAGAAGTGAAGCAACCGGATTATTATCATGCGACACCAATTCAAATTGAAAAGACACTTTCATACAATTCAAATGATGTACAAGTAAAGCACGCGCAGGAAATGCTTAAGAGCTTAGGATATGTACCAGGACGTGAAGATGGATACTTTAGTAAAGAGACAGAATCAGCGCTGAAAGCATTCCAAAATGCGAATGAGATGGAAGCGACAGGACAGCTAGATAAAAAGACAGCTGAGGCGATTCAAACGAAAATTATTGAAAAAATCCGTTCTGGAGAAAATGATCTACAATTACAATCAGCATTAAAATTAATAGCGAAGTAAAAAAATACAGGCAGTTTGCTGCCTGTATTTTTTTGTGTTAAACAAACGTTTGTCCAGTTATGATAATATAAAAAGAAAGAATGATATAAATGGTGGTGAATGGGTTCGTGGAGGCATGGATTTTTGAAATAATGCGGGCAGTTGGACGTTTTTTCTTACACCCTGCTGTCTATGTATTTTTAATAAGTAGTATCTTCGTTGGATACTTACGTATGTTACGAGAACGAAAGGATTTTTCCTTTAAAGTTTATGATATTTGGTTTGAACTGCGAACGTCTCTATTTGCAGGAGTTAAATACGGATTAGTTGTATCTATTATTACAATTGGACTTGGACTTGTTGTTTCTAAAGCGAGCTTATGGGTCATCTTACTTTGGACGTTATTATTTGGAATAACTGCTATGTATCGATATTTATCAGCAGCTTATACATTTAGTATCGCGATGGTATGTGTTCTATTATCTTCTAAGCTACCAGTTTCCTTCTTACAGCTTCGAGATGGTGAGGAGAGTACGATTGTATCTCTTGCTATTTTACTAGGCGTCATGCTTGTTGTAGAGGGTTTGTTGATTTCTAAAAATGCAGTAGGATATTCTACGCCGAAGGTTAGGAAGGGGAAGCGTGGGCTAAAGATTGGTTTACACGAATCCAAGCGTTTATGGATCATTCCTATTTTTATTCTTGTACCAGGTGATGCGGTAACGCAGTTTATTTCATGGTGGCCTGTCGTTTCAATCGGTTCTGATACATATTCTCTATTCCTCGTTCCATTTTTAATTGGATTTATGAGAAGGATCAGAAGTTATGAGCCGACGGAAGCTTTATTATTTACAGGAAGACGTGTCTACGGATTAGCAGGAATTGTACTTGTTTTAGGAATCGCAAGTTATTGGTGGCACGTACTTGCCATTATCGCAATGGGAGTCGCAATGCTTGGGCGTTTCACAATTTCTATGCAAGAAAAAATTGCTGATGAGACAAGACCGGCGTACTTCGCTGCACGTAATGATGGGCTTGTTGTATTAGATACAATCCCGAATACAATTGGTGCAGAGCTGAATTTACTGCCTGGAGAAATTATTACGAAAGTAAATGGAGTCATTCCAAGAAGCGCTGAGGAATTTTATGATGCGCTTCAAACGAAGACGACAGGAGCATTTTGTAAATTAGAAGTATTAGATACAAGTGGAGAGCTTCGCCTTGCTCAAACGGCGTTGTATGCTGGGGGACACCATGAATTAGGTGTTGTATTTGTTCAGCAGGAGCATGAGTGGGATTCGGAAGCCATGTAATAGCAGTGAGGGTGTCACCTTGTGGTGATACCTTTTTTTGTTGTGGAGGGATTAGTAGTAAATAAAATTTATATCGGCAATTATTGGAATATATCAGCGCAAATCGAATTATATCGACGATTATCCGGATATATCAGCGATTATTCAAATATATCGACTTTTCGGCAAAAAACGACGACTATCGTGAACCTTATTTTCAGTTTCATAGTCGAATCACTTGAATAATTATTTGATAATGGTTATCATTTAGAGAGTCTTTTTAATTTTGGAAAATGGAGGTAAGATATGCTGCGTAAATTTTTTTCTTACTATAAACCGTATAAAGGTTTATTTATACTCGACTTTTCTTGTGCAGTCGTCGCAGGATTACTAGAACTTGGCTTCCCGCTTATCGTAAATCAATTTATTGATAAGTTATTGCCAGGGCAAAACTGGACGCTTATTTTATGGGCTTGTTTCGGTTTACTTGCAGTTTATATGTTAAATGCAGGCTTACAATATGTAGTTACATATTGGGGACATATGCTTGGTGTTAACATTGAAACAGATATGAGGCAGAAATTATTTGATCACATTCAAAAGCTATCATTCAGATTTTTTGACAATAATAAAACAGGTCATTTAATTTCACGTCTTACAAACGACTTAATGGAAATTGGGGAAATTGCTCACCATGGGCCAGAAGATTTATTTATCGCTATTATGACTTTAGTTGGGGCGTTCTCATTTATGATGATGATCAACTGGAAGTTAGCGCTATTAACGTTCTTTGTCATTCCATTCCTATTATGGTTAGCGCTGTATTTCAACAAAAAAATGACAGGTACGTTTAGACGTTTATTCTCAGACGTTGCTGATTTCAATGCATGTATTGAGAACAACGTTGGTGGTATCCGCGTTGTACAAGCATTCGGAAATGAAAAGTTTGAGAAGGAGCAATTTGCTGTGAACAACGCTCGTTTCCGTACAACGAAATTAATGGCTTATAAAATTATGGCGTTAAATTCGTCAATTAGTTATATGCTCATGCGTCTCGTAACGCTCTTCGTCTTAATATGCGGTACATGGTTTGTTCTGCAAGGTGAATTAACGTACGGTGGATTTATCGGATTCGTTCTATTAACGAATATTTTCTTCCGCCCAATTGAAAAAATTAATGCAGTAATCGAAAGCTATCCGAAAGGGATTGCTGGTTTTAAGAGATATGTAGAGCTTCTTGAAACAGAGCCAGATATTGTAGATTCTAAAGATGCGATAGAAGTTAAACAGGTACATGGTGATATTCAATATGACAACATTACGTTCGGATATGAAAATAAAGAACCGATATTAAATGATATTAGTTTGAAAATCCATGCAGGTGAAACAGTTGCATTCGTTGGACCATCTGGGGCGGGGAAAACAACGTTATGTAGCTTATTACCACGTTTTTATGAACAATCATCTGGATCGATTCAAATTGATGGTATTGATACGAAAGATATGACGTTATCTTCACTTCGTAAGCAAATCGGAATTGTGCAGCAAGATGTGTTCTTATTCTCAGGAACGATACGTGAAAATATTGCTTACGGAAATTTAAAGGCGTCAGAGGCTGAAATTTGGCAGGCGGTAAAACGTGCGCAGTTAGAAGACTTAATTTACTCACAACCAGACGGTTTAGATACTGTTATCGGTGAGCGCGGCGTGAAACTTTCAGGCGGACAGAAGCAACGTCTAGCGATTGCCCGTATGTTCTTGAAAAACCCGCCAATTTTAATTTTAGATGAAGCGACTTCTGCACTAGATACAGAGACGGAACTAGCAATTCAAAAATCGCTTGCAGAATTAGCAGTTGGCCGTACAACATTAGTGATTGCGCATAGACTTGCAACGATTAAAAATGCAGATCGTATCGTCGTTGTAAATAAAGACGGTATTGCAGAGCAAGGTTCACATGATGAATTAATTGAGCGTGGCGGAGGATATAGTAGGTTATACGAAGCGCAGTTTAGTTTGTAAATATAATTTGTACTGAATTAGTGCACCATAAGTAGGTGAAAATCTCATATGGGAGGCTATAAAGTATGATTGTAACAACAACGTCTACAATTCAAGGAAAAGAAATTATTGAGTATATCGATATCGTCAATGGAGAAGCGATTATGGGCGCGAATATCGTTCGTGACCTTTTCGCTTCTGTCCGTGACGTTGTCGGCGGTCGTGCTGGCGCTTATGAAAGTAAATTAAAAGAAGCGCGCGACATCGCGATGGAAGAAATGAAAACTTTCGCAAGACAAAAAAATGCGAACGCAATTGTTGGTATCGACGTGGATTACGAAGTAGTTCGCGAAGGGATGCTAATGGTTGCTGTAAGCGGGACTGCTGTCCGTATCTAAAATGAAAAGCCGTGCTGATGCACGGCTTTTTGTTGTTATGTCTAATATTTCTATGTCGAAGTTCCAATATTTCTTGGGAAATGCGGAAGGCCCTGTCGATATATAGGGAAGACATTAGAGCACTTCTTTACATTCTTGGATTTGAACTAATAATGTTTCGTATTCTTGTTCGAGAGATTTGATGTCATCGTTTTTGTCAAACTAATTTCTATTTACTATTTTTGAATTCGTTATTATAAATTTTTGCTTTTGTCAGTGCCTCAGCATCATTTTGGATTTCATCTAGTCCATTCGCATCTCCAACAATATACCCTTCAAATGATGAACCAACAAAATCAAAGATGTATTGGAACTGGGAGATAAGCGGTAATGCTTTTAGTTTTGGATTATCTCCACCAACGATGACAACATACATTTTTTTGCCTTTCATTTTTTCTTTGAAATGAAGGGATGTATCACGCAAGCTTTGTGACCAGCGATCGACGAAGTTTTTCATATGTCCGCTCATTCCGTACCAATATAATGGTGTAGCAAAGATAATCGTGTCGTGCTCTAACATGCGTTTCGTTAACTGCTCGTAGTCATCATGTACAGTTTGGAAACCTTCTGCATCATGACGTTGATCTGTAATAGGATGAACTGTATAGTCCCGCAAGTAAATTTGTTCCGTTTCAACGCCCTCTATCATCATACGTGTTAAAGCTTCTGTATTTCCATTTTGTCTTGAACTGCCATGTATAACAAACATGTAATCATCCCTTTTCTTTTGCTTGTTTTAGGAGTGAAACGTGTTTTTGCAAATTCGTTTGAATGTTGGAAAGCAATGAGATTTGCTTTGTTACTTCATTGAGTTTATCTTCGTAAAGCATAAGGATACTACTGCACGGATTGTCGTACAGGTGCGGTTCAATTTCAAGGCAGCGCAGCATCCTTGCCGTCTCTTCTAAATTTAAGCCAATTTGCAAGTACATTTGAATAAGCTCCACTTTTTCGATAGCATTTTCATCAAAATCACGGTAGCCATTTTTGAGGCGCTTCGAAGGGAGTAATCCCTTTTCTTCGTAATGTCTTAGTGACCTTTCGCTAACGCCAGTTTCTTTTGATAATTCCCCAATTCGCAATGTGTTTCACTCCTTTTAAACATATTGTAAACCTTCACACTAATGTGAAGGTCAATGCTGTTTTTTCGCAAAAGAATCTACATGATTTAAAAACACTTGAATGGCCTTAGACGGAATAAAATATTTGCCGCGCACGATGGAGAATGGACGGATGAGTTGTTCATTTGGAACTTTGACGTGGAATAGTTCTTTTGCAAGTAGCTCTTTCCGTACAGTCCAATCAGAAAGTATAGCGATGCCAAGCCCGGCAGCGACGGCTTCCTTCACGCTTTGGATACTACTAAATGTAAAGAATCGTTTCAGTTTTAAATGGTGTTGATGAATAAATCGGTCACTATAAGCGCGTGTACCAGAACCATTTTCTCGTAATACCCATACTTGATCTTGAAGTGTGCTTTCATTCACTTCATTTGTGCGGAGCAGTGGATGATTTGGCGGGACGACGAGCTTCATTTCATCTTGCATAAACGTTTCAACGTCAACGTCGGCGTATACGACTTGCCCTTCCACTAAGCCGATATCGATTTGATTAGAGCGAAGGCTTTGCAAAACGTCTTCTGTATTAGAGATAAAAGTATGAACTTCGACGTGTGGATTTTCATTCGCATAGTTAGCAAGTATTTTTGGAAGTAAGTATTCACCAATTGTAAAACTAGCACCGATGCGAAGAGTTCCTGTTACAACGTTATGTAGTTCATTAATTTCTTGCTTAGCATCTTCATAAAGAGAGAGCATTTGCTTTGCGTGTATATATAAAATATTTCCTGCTTCGGTAACTTGAACATGTTTCGGAGAGCGCTGAATGAGTGTAGTTCCAAATTCATTTTCTAAATTGCGAATGTGCATACTTACGCCAGGCTGTGAAAGGTTTAATAATTCTGCTGCACGGGAGAAATGTTTCTGTTCAACGACAGTAACAAAAATTTTTAAAATATCTACGTTCATACGATGAGCTCCTTTCGTTTTTCTTTCATCTTATCATAAGTATTTCTGATGATAGAGATTCGGTATTGGTATTAAACTTATTATAGAAACTCTCTTATAATGTAAGTAGAAAGAACATGCATGTTCCAATACGATTATTGGAGTGGTTCAAAATGGAACAAACACTTGTTATACAAAAGAAGAAGGGCTTTGGATTTTCGCAAGGGATTGGGATTACACTATTAATCGCAATCGCTGCAAAATATTTAGCAGAGCTTCCATTTTTAAATATTATGGGACAATTAGTAATTGCTATTCTAATTGGGATGATTTGGCGTGCGGCAATTGGAGTTCCTCATGATGCAATTGCAGGGACAAACTTTGCGAGTAAGAAGTTGCTTCGCTTTGGGATCATCTTACTTGGAATGCGGTTAAATCTTGTTGATATTGCGAAGGCTGGGCCGAAAGTATTGGTCATCGCTGCGGTTGTTATTACAGTTACGATTTTCGTTGTATATGGACTAACGAAAGTATTTAAAGTAGAGAAAAAACTTGGAATTTTAACAGCGTGTGGGACGGCAATTTGCGGCGCGGCTGCGGTCGTGGCAATTGCGCCGCAAGTGAAAGCGAAGGATGATGAAACGGCAGTTGGTGCCGCAATTATTGCAATTTTAGGTACAATATTTACGCTTATTTATACGTTATTATATCCAGTGCTTGGCCTATCTCCATACGGATACGGAGTTTTCTCAGGGGCGACGCTGCATGAAATTGCTCATGTTATCGCAGCTGCGGCGCCAGGAGGAAGTACGGCTGTAGACATCGCAGTTATCGTGAAGCTAACGCGCGTTGCAATGCTCGTACCAGTAGCAATTTTAATTGGATTATGGTTTGGAAAGAGCGAAGGAAGCGAAGAAAAAAAATCGTGGCGCGACCTTCCAATTCCATGGTTCATTTTCGGATTTTTAGCGATGAGTGCAGTGCATTCGCTTGGCGTGATTCCAGAAGTTGTTGCGGGATACATTGTTGTTCTTGCTTACATGCTTATCGCAATGGCGATGGCAGGACTTGGTTTAAATGTAGAGTTTAAAACGTTCCGTAAGTTAGGAAGCAAAGCATTTGTGGCGGGGCTGATCGGTTCGGTTTGCTTATCGGTTCTTGGATACGTTCTTGTATATGCGTTAGGATTTATGTAGTAGGACGAAGAAGCTGTTCCCAAAGGTATCTGGGGACAGCTTTTTCTTATGATTATAGCGCTACGGCTGTCGATATATTAAAAAATCGCTGATATAAATTGAATTACTCTTGTACTTTGTTAGAGTAGATGTTCAGTGAAACATTTTTCTGAAATTTGTAAGGATATCTTTACTTGTAACTGGAAAATATTTATAATTTAAGTAAAGATATCTTTACTTTTGAAGGTGGAGCCTATGGGTGTGAAAAATAAAATTAAAGAATTAAGAAAGCAACATCATATAACACAAGTTGAAATGGCAAAGGCGATGCAGGTGACACGGCAGACAATCGTGGCGATTGAAAACCATCATTATAACCCGAGTCTAGAGCTATCCTTAAAAATCGCCAAATATTTTGGGATGAAGGTGGAGGAAATCTTTACGCTAGAGTAAGGGGAGGAAAAATGAACGATACTAAAAAGTTGTTTATCGGTGCGACTTTTGGATTGTTTTTGGGAGACATTATAGTTCATATTATGAATCCGGCTATACCAATTTTACCGCTCATAGTTAGTAATATTTTAGCGATTGTATTTCTAGTGTTGTATACAAATTACAAAAATCGTAAGTACAGAAAAGAAGAACTTCCCGATATAGATGAGCGAGTAAATGAAAATATAAAAAAGCATGTAAACGTCTCATTTATATTCGCATTTCTGTTGCTTATTGTTTCTATTGTTGCGAGTAAAGCAATAGGCAGGGCTGTTATACCAGTGCAAGAGATATTTATAATATGTAGTTCCTTATTTGCGGGTAGTCTCATCATAGGAGTTATGGTAGGCAAACGAGCATAGTGATAGGAGGAATGAAAAATGCAAGATGAGTTTGAGAGATTTCAGTCGGATAAAGCGTTTAAATATGTAGGGTTATTTTTCACGATTAGTTTAGCAATATGGAGTTTATATAATTTAATTGTTGACGGAAATGCTGGTATGCCTTTTGTTTTATTTGTACTAGGGCAGTTTGTTTATTTCTTTGTGAACTATTGGCCGAAGTGGAAATATAGAAATAGTAAAGAGGCTGATCGTGTATAAGTATGGCATCGACGAGTATTTTCGCAACAAGGAATAGATAGAAAAAGGGGAACTGGGATGGGATTACCGGTATTATGTGTCGCTACAGTCATATTTGCGCTTCTTTGGGGAATGCAAAATTTTTCTCGTAATCCAGTGCCAAGCATTTGTATTATGATTGGTACTGTAGGTTTATCGTATTATTTATTACTATTAGCTCATTATCATAAAACAGCAACGAGCGTTGTTGTTGGAGCGATTATTTTATTTTGTGGGCGTGCTGTACAAAAAGGATTATTTCCGTAAAAGCTGTTTATACAAAGAGTATAAACAGCTTTTTGTATTTTTTTTACAAAACACTTGAAAGTTACGTAACGTCATCTTTTATAATGAAGGGGAAGAGGTGATGGTAGTGATTTCAATACAACAATTGACGAGAGAAACAGGGGTTACGGTACGTACATTACGTTATTATGATCAAATAGATTTATTGAAGCCGAGTGGTAAAACAGAGGGTGGACATCGGTTATATAGTGAAGCTGACGTTATTCGTTTGCAACAAATTTTATTTTTAAAAGAAATGGGATTTTCATTAAAAGAAACTGCGAATATGTTAGTAAAAGGTGAGCTCGATTTAAAAAATTCGCTTGAAAAACAACTTCGGTTTGTACAGGAAGAACAAAAGAAATTTAATCGAATGGAGAGTGTTTTACAAGCAGTTGTTTATTCGGTAGATGTGGAAGGAGAAATCGATTGGAAAGTTATGTTTGAACTGATTCAGCTTTCGAAGCAGTCTTCCCGTATACGTGAAATATTTCAAAATGAAGTGTTTTCAAAGGAAGAACAAAAATTACTTCATAATTTACCAAACATGAGTAAGGAAGACCCGAATGTTTTAGAATGGGTAGATTTATTAAAGCAATTCCGTACTTTTATGAAAGACGGTAAAGAAGTAGCTAGTGATGAGGTACAAGGGGCAACGAAGAAATTAATGCAGAAATGTTTAGAAATGGCTAATGGTGATGAAGCGTTTTTAGATAAGTTATGGGAAGTTAGAAAATCGAAGGAAGATTCACAGAAAATGAGCCTGTATCCGATTGAAGAAGAACTTTTACTATATATGGATGAAGCGTTTCGTATTTATGATGAAAAGGAGAGGGATAAATGAGTATGCTCGCAGAATATCGTTGGTATTTTTTAATTGGGGCAGAGATTGTATTTTGGTTATCGGCTATCGGTTTCTTTTTACTCCGTTACGGATTTCGTTTGAAAAAAGCGAGTTTTATTATGGGGATTGTGCTACTCGTAAATGAAGTGTTTATTTTAACTTTAGGAGTAGTGGATTACTATCAAACAGGAAAGTTCTCTAACTTTCAAATCATTACTGTAATTATTTTATTGTATGCAGTTTTCTACGGGAAAAAGGATTTGAAGAAGCTTGATATATTTGCGCAAAAATTAGTTGCGAAATGGCGGAATGAGCCGGCGCCTATTATAGAAGAACAGGTAGAATTAACAGGTATGGCTTATGCGAAGCAGGAAATGAAAAATTGGTTATTGCATCTTGTTTTATTCGTCGGTGTGCACATATTCTTTTTCTTCGCGTATGGATTTATTCCATTTGAACAATGGGGCAATTGGTTAGAGTCGGGAATCGTTTTAAATAAAGCTGCAAGTCGCGTGAGCCAAGTGTGGGCGATTATATTTTTAGTTGATACAGCGATTTCATTTTCATATGTTCTTTTTCCGAAGAAGGAGAAAGGGAACAAGAAGCTACTTTCGTAGGGGAAAGTAGCTTTTTTAGTATACCAATAGTTTGTATAGGAGAGGATGACAGTAGGAAAAAGAACCAGTTTTATATGGATATTTCTCTTTAGTTTAGTGGCATGCTCACCATCTAACACTACAATTGATAAGAAGAATGATGTCATTGTAAAGGGAGCAGGAATTCTCAATCTAGATAAATTTGAAAAGTTCGTTTTGAATGTCGAGCAAAGGGAAGTTGATAAAATAAGAATTGTACAGTATACCCTTGAAGGGGACCCGATTTTTCAAACGTTAGAGTATAGTGGGAACGATATATTTTATGTGTCAGATAATAGAAAAGACAAATTTGCTGGGAAGGATAAAGGGTTACATAAAGATAGTTGTAAAAGTATTGTTAAAGAGCACCGCGAATCAGAAAGTACTTATCGGTTAATAGATTGTATGAATGAAGCTGGGCGCAATGGATATGACTTAGTATATGTACCTAAAAAATAGAATTAATAGAGGAAGGAAGTATTTACTCCTTCCTTTTTCTATGTATATATTGTCGAAAACTTTACCGAATATCTGTTCGTTTTTTTAGGTTTTTTATGGGCATTCGTGGTAAAATAATAATACAGATTTTTATGAGGAGGTCGGATTTTCCTTGGAACATCAATTTGAAATTGTCTCAGCGTATTCCCCGCAAGGTGATCAGCCGGTAGCTATAGAGAAGCTTGTAGAGGGAATTAATAGTGGAAAGAAAAAGCAAGTGTTGCTTGGAGCGACAGGAACGGGTAAGACATTTACGATTTCAAATGTCATTAAAGAAGTGCAAAAGCCAACACTTGTTATGGCTCATAATAAAACGTTAGCAGGGCAGTTATATAGTGAGTTGAAAGACTTTTTCCCGAATAATGCAGTTGAATATTTTGTTAGTTATTACGATTATTATCAGCCAGAAGCGTATGTACCACAAACAGATACGTTTATTGAAAAGGATGCACAGATTAATGATGAAATTGATAAATTGCGTCACTCGGCAACGTCTGCATTATTTGAACGGGATGATGTAATTATCGTTGCGAGTGTTTCGTGTATATATGGTTTAGGTTCTCCGGAAGAATACCGTGAGTTAGTTGTTTCACTTCGAGTTGGTATGGAGAAGGACCGCAATCAATTGCTTCGTGAACTTGTTGATGTACAGTATGGACGTAATGATATTGATTTCAAGCGTGGTACATTCCGTGTGCGCGGAGATGTAGTTGAAATCTTCCCGGCATCACTTGACGAGCATTGTATTCGAATTGAATTCTTCGGTGATGAAATCGATCGTATTCGTGAAGTAAATGCGTTAACAGGTGAAGTATTAGCAGAACGTGATCATGTAGCAATCTTCCCAGCATCTCACTTCGTTACACGTGAAGAGAAAATGAAGGTCGCTATTGAAAATATCGAAAAAGAATTAGAAGAACGTTTAAAGGAGTTAAATGATAACGGTAAGTTATTAGAAGCGCAGCGTATAGAGCAACGTACACGTTATGATTTAGAAATGATGCGCGAGATGGGCTTTTGTTCAGGGATTGAAAACTATTCCCGTCATTTAACACTTCGTCCAGCAGGTGCAACGCCGTATACGTTATTAGACTATTTCCCGAAAGATTTCTTAATCGTTATGGATGAGTCGCACGTATCAGTACCACAAGTAAGAGCGATGTATAACGGTGACCAAGCACGTAAACAAGTGCTTGTGGATCATGGATTCCGTCTGCCATCAGCTTTAGATAATAGACCGCTCACATTTGATGAGTTTGAAGAGAAAACAAATCAAGTTATTTACGTTTCAGCAACGCCAGGACCGTATGAGTTAGAGCAGTCGCCAGAAGTAATAGAACAAATTATTCGTCCAACAGGGCTTTTAGATCCACCAATCGATATACGACCAATTGAAGGGCAAATTGACGATTTATTAGGAGAGATTCAAGATCGCATTGCAAAAAATGAACGTGTATTGATTACGACTTTAACGAAAAAAATGTCAGAGGATTTAACGGATTACTTAAAAGATGTAGGAATTAAAGTGAACTATCTTCACTCTGAAATTAAAACATTAGAACGTATTGAAATTATCCGTGACCTTCGCCTTGGTAAGTTTGATGTACTTGTCGGTATTAACTTATTACGGGAAGGATTAGATATTCCAGAAGTATCACTTGTAGCTATTTTAGATGCTGATAAGGAAGGGTTCTTGCGTTCAGAGCGTTCACTAATTCAAACAATTGGTCGTGCCGCGCGTAATGAAAACGGCCGCGTTATTATGTACGCAGATCGTATAACAAGATCGATGGGAATTGCGATTGAAGAAACGCAACGTCGTCGTACTATACAAGAAGCTTACAATGAAGAGCATGGTATTACGCCGAAAACGATTCAAAAAGGCGTGCGTGATGTAATCCGTGCAACGACAGCTGCTGAAGAGCCGGAAACATATGAAGCAACGCCAGCTAAGAAGATGACGAAAAAAGAGCGTGAAAAGACAATTGCGAAGATGGAAGCAGAAATGAAAGAAGCAGCAAAAGCGTTAGACTTCGAGCGTGCAGCTGAATTAAGAGATTTACTATTAGAATTAAAAGCGGAAGGGTGAACAGAGTGAGTAAGAGCAAGGATTGTATTGTTGTAAAAGGTGCTAGAGCACATAACTTAAAAAATATTGATGTAACCATTCCGAGAAATCAGCTTGTCGTTGTAACGGGATTGTCTGGTTCGGGAAAATCATCGTTAGCGTTTGATACGATTTATGCAGAAGGGCAGCGCAGATACGTAGAGTCGTTATCTGCGTATGCGCGTCAGTTTTTAGGACAAATGGATAAACCGGATGTAGATACAATTGAAGGATTATCACCAGCGATTTCGATTGATCAAAAAACGACGAGTCGTAATCCGCGTTCAACTGTTGGAACGGTAACGGAGATTTATGATTATTTACGTTTATTATTTGCACGAATTGGTACGCCAATTTGTCCGAATCATGGCATTGAAATTACATCACAAACAGTAGAGCAGATGGTAGACCGTGTACTTGAATATCCTGAACGTACGAAATTACAAGTTTTAGCTCCTATCGTTTCAGGGCGTAAAGGCGCGCACGTGAAAGTGCTGGAAGATATTAAGAAGCAAGGTTATGTTCGTGTACGTGTTGATGGTGAAATGCTTGATGTGTCTGATGAGATTACGTTAGATAAAAATAAGAAGCATTCCATTGAAGTCGTGATTGACCGTATTGTTGTGAAAGAAGGGATCGCAAGCCGTCTTGCTGATTCACTTGAAAGTGCATTAAAGCTTGGCGGGGGCCGAGTGTTAATCGATGTTATGGGAGAAGAGGAACTGCTATTTAGTGAACATCACGCTTGCCCGCATTGTGGTTTTTCAATCGGAGAATTAGAGCCGCGTATGTTCTCATTCAACAGTCCATTCGGGGCATGTCCTTCTTGTGATGGACTTGGTTCAAAGCTAGAGGTGGATTTAGAGCTTGTTATTCCGAACTGGGATTTATCGTTAAATGAGCATGCGATTGCTCCTTGGGAACCGACAAGTTCACAATATTACCCACAGCTTTTACAATCTGTATGTAATCATTACGGCGTTGATATGGATATGCCTGTGAAAGATATACCGAAGGATTTATTTGATAAAGTGTTGTATGGAAGCGGTGAAGAGAAGGTTTACTTCCGCTATGTAAATGAATTTGGTCAAGTAAAGGAAAATGAGATTTTATTTGAAGGTGTTATCCCGAATATAGAGCGTCGTTATCGTGAGACGAGTTCTGATTATGTTCGTGAGCAAATGGAGAAGTATATGGCAGAACAAGCTTGTCCGAAGTGTAAAGGCGGACGCTTAAAGCCGGAGAGTTTAGCTGTTTTCGTTGGTGATAAAACGATTGCTGACGTAACGAAGTATTCAGTTCAAGAAGTACAAGAATTCTTCTCGAATGTAGAGCTAACGGAGAAACAACAAAAAATTGCTCATTTAATTTTAAGAGAAATTCAGGAGCGCGTTGGGTTCTTAGTGAACGTTGGTTTAGATTATTTAACGTTAAGTCGTGCCGCAGGAACTTTATCAGGTGGTGAGGCGCAACGTATTCGTTTAGCAACGCAAATTGGTTCTCGTCTTACTGGCGTACTTTACATTCTTGATGAGCCTTCTATCGGTTTACACCAGCGTGATAACGATCGCCTTATTCGTACATTGCAAGAAATGCGTGATTTAGGCAATACATTAATTGTTGTTGAGCATGATGAAGATACGATGATGGCTGCTGATTATTTACTGGATATTGGACCAGGTGCAGGTATTCACGGTGGGCAAGTCGTATCAGCGGGGACACCAGCTGAAGTAATGCAAGATGAGAATTCATTAACAGGAAAGTATTTAAGCGGTAAAGAGTTTATTCCAGTTCCACTTGAGAGACGTAAAGGCGACGGGCGTAAAGTGGAGATTGTCGGCGCAAAAGAGAATAACTTAAAGAACGCGAAAATGTCATTCCCGCTTGGTACATTTGTAGCGGTAACGGGGGTATCTGGTTCTGGGAAAAGTACGATGATTAATGAAGTATTATATAAATCGTTAGCTCAAAAGTTGTATAAAGCGAAAGCGAAGCCAGGTACTCATAAAGAGATTAAAGGTCTTGAACATTTAGATAAAGTAATCGATATTGATCAATCGCCAATTGGTCGTACACCACGTTCTAATCCAGCGACGTATACAGGTGTATTCGACGATATTCGTGATGTGTTTGCACAAACGAATGAAGCGAAAGTGCGTGGATATCAAAAAGGACGTTTCAGCTTTAACGTAAAAGGTGGACGTTGTGAAGCGTGCCGTGGTGATGGAATTATTAAAATCGAAATGCACTTCTTACCAGACGTATACGTTCCGTGTGAAGTTTGTCATGGTAAACGTTATAATCGTGAAACGTTAGAAGTGAAATATAAAGATAAAAACATTTCTGAAGTGTTAGGGATGACAATTGAAGATGGAGTAGAGTTCTTCGCTAATATCCCAAAAATTAAGCGTAAACTTCAAACGCTTGTAGACGTTGGGCTTGGTTATATGAAATTAGGGCAACCAGCTACGACGTTATCTGGTGGTGAAGCGCAGCGTGTGAAATTAGCTTCTGAATTACACCGTCGTTCTACAGGACGTACACTATACATTTTAGACGAGCCAACGACTGGTTTACACGCGCATGATATCGCGCGTCTTCTAGAAGTGTTGCAACGTCTTGTTGAGAGCGGTGAGACGGTACTTGTAATTGAACATAATTTAGATGTGATAAAAACAGCTGATTATATCGTTGACCTTGGACCAGAAGGCGGAGATAAAGGTGGACAAATCGTTGCGTCCGGAACGCCGGAGCAAGTAGTGAAAGAAGAGCGTTCATATACAGGTAAGTATTTAAAAGAGATTTTAAATCGTGATAAAGCAAGAATGAAAGAGAAGATAAAAGAAGTAGAGCTATCACAATAAGTGTATGACTAAAAACCGAGTGGAAATGACACTCGGTTTTTAATTCATAGGGGGAGAAAATGGAGTTTATAGATGTCTTAAGAAAGAAAAATATGAAGGTAAGAGAGTTTCAAAATTGGGGTGTATATTTTCGCAAGCGTTGGGAGGATAACTTTGCAAATCATGTAAGTGATGAGGAAAAAGAAGACATTTTTTTTACGGAGATAAGTATGCATGTGGGTATCTTTGGCACATGTTTAGTTATGAGAAAAAGAAGTGTTTAGAGGGTAAAGAAGCGGAGAACGCGTTTCATAATGAAGTGAAAAAGGAATGCTACATTTTCTATCAACACTGTGATGAGGTATTGTTAATAAAGGATGCGAGTTTATTACATATGGATGATATATTGCGTGAGATAGCTACGGCATATAAAGGTGATATCTATATTGTAGATAAAGATTTCACTTGGACCTTTGTGAAAACGCATGAACATGGATGGTATGGCCCTTATTTCGCAAGGAAGTGTTAGTAGGTATACAAGCGTGAAGAGTAGAATAAGTTGGTATAAGTGTTTGCATGATACTTGCGTTTATTATCTATTAGCGTATGATGAAATATATATGTTTAAAGGATGTGTAACGAAATGAGATGGATTGTATCACTTCTTGTAAATAGCGTTGTGTTAATCGCTGTATCGGGACTTTTAAAAGGGATTGCACCAGACGCGTTTTACGTAGCAAATATACAAACTGCAATTATTGCGAGTATTATCTTGGCCGTTTTAAATGTGTTTGTAAAACCGTTTTTAATTTTAATTACGCTACCAATTACGGTTGTAACTTTTGGGTTCTTCTTAATTGTTATTAATGCGATTACATTAAAAATAGCAGATTCATTATTAGGCGATGCATTTAATATATCAGGATTTGGTGTAGCGATTGTTGCTGCAATTTGTATTTCAATTTTTAATATGATTATTGAAAAGGCAATTGTGGAACCTTTATATGAAAAAAAGAGAAAATGACAAAAAGAAAAACATTTCATGATGTGTATGAAATGTTTTTTTCTATTTATTAGAAACCGTATTTCTTGTTTCCAGAAAAAAATGGTACAATATCCGGTAGAATGGAATTTTACATCAAACGAGACTGAACCCGCAGCGGAGTGGAGGTTTATACATATGCCGAAAGTAAGGACAAAAGATTTAATTGAACAATTTCAATTGGAGTTAATAAGTGGTGAAGATGGAATTCATCGTCCGATTGATACGAGTGATTTATCAAGACCTGGAATTGAAATGGCAGGATTTTTCACATACTATCCAGCTGATCGCGTACAGCTTCTTGGAAAGACGGAGCTTACGTTCTTTGACACGTTAACATCAGAGCAAAAACAAGAGAGAATGAAAGCGCTTTGTACCGAGGAGACGCCATGTATTATTATAACTCGTAATCAAGATGTACCAGATGAGTTATTACAAGCATCACGTGAATCCGGCATGCCTTTATTACGTTCTTCTCAAACGACAACAAGATTATCAAGTCGTTTAACAAACTATTTAGAAGGTAAGTTAGCGCCAACAACTGCTGTTCATGGTGTATTAGTAGATATTTACGGTGTTGGTGTTTTAATTACAGGTCAAAGTGGTGTCGGTAAAAGTGAGACAGCTCTTGAACTTGTGAAGCGTGGCCACCGCCTTGTTGCGGATGATAGTGTAGAAATTCGCCAAGAAGATGAAGACACATTAGTAGGAAGCTCTCCAGATTTAATTGAGCATTTATTAGAAATTCGTGGCTTAGGTATTATTAACGTTATGACGTTATTCGGTGCAGGGGCAGTGCGAAATTATAAGCGTATTACACTTGTTATTAATCTTGAAATTTGGGATCAAAAGAAAAATTATGATCGATTAGGTCTTGATGAAGAGAAGATGAAGATTATTGATACAGAACTAACGAAGATTACACTTCCAGTTCGTCCTGGTCGAAACTTGGCTGTTATTATTGAAGTAGCAGCGATGAACTTCCGCTTAAAACGTATGGGAGTCAATGCAGCACAGCAGTTCTCAGAACGATTAATGAGTGCGATTGAGTTAGGAAATCAGGAGTAAACTTTGGAGAGGGAGGTCATACATATGCTGTTAGGTTCTGTACCGCAGCTTGACCGCGTAGCTGTCCAACTTGGGCCGTTTCCTGTTTATTGGTACGGGATTATTATCGGTACAGGTGTGCTATTAGGTCTTTGGCTAGCAACTCGCGAGGGAGAAAGGCTAGGTATTCCAAAAGATACATTTGTTGACCTTGTATTAATTGCAGTACCGATCGCTATTCTATTTGCGAGAATGTACTATGTTATTTTTGAATGGGAATATTACGCGCAAAACCCGAGTCAAATTATTAATATTCGTCAAGGTGGCTTGGCGATTCATGGTGGTTTAATCGGGGCTGTTATTACAGGAATTCTTTTTGCGAAACGCCGCGGGGTTTCATTCTGGAAGTTGGCTGATATTGCTGCGCCAAGTATTTTACTAGGACAAGCAATTGGCCGATGGGGAAACTTTATGAACCAAGAGGCGCATGGTGATGAAGTAACGAGACAGTTTTTAGAAGGTCTTCATTTACCAGATTTCATTATTAATCAAATGTATATTGATGGTGTGTACTATCACCCGACATTTTTATATGAATCATTATGGAATTTCGCGGGAGTAATTCTATTACTTGCATTACGAAAAGTGAATTTACGCCGCGGGGAACTATTCTTCACATATTTAATTTGGTATTCAGTAGGACGCTTCTTCGTAGAAGGGTTACGTACAGATAGTTTAATGCTAGGACCACTTCGTATTGCACAAGTAATGTCAATTGGACTTGTTGTTATTTCTATTATTTTCATTATTGTGAGACGAAAAATGGGGCAAGCTGATAAAAGATATTCGGAAAATTAGAGAAAAGTAGCATCTTATTATAAGATGCTGCTTCTTTCATATTCAGGAAAGAGAAAGGACTAGGGCAATGAAAATAAATACAGTGTTATTTGATTTAGATGGAACGTTAATTAATACGAACGAACTTATTATTTCTTCTTTTTTACATACTTTAAATACATATTATCCAGATCAATATAAGCGTGAAGATGTATTGCCGTTTATCGGTCCATCTTTGCATGATACTTTCAGCAAGGTTGATGAAAGTAAGGTGGAAGAGTTGATTACAAGCTATCGTCAATTTAACCATGATCATCATGATGAATTAGTAGAAGAATATGAAACTGTGTATGAAACAGTTCAAGAATTGAAGAAACAAGGTTATAAAGTTGGTATTGTTACAACGAAAGCACGACAAACCGTTGAGATGGGATTAAAGTTATCAAAGCTTGATGAGTTCTTCGATGTTGTCGTGACGATTGATGATGTAGAGCATGTGAAACCACATCCAGAGCCACTTCAAAAAGCGCTTGAGTTATTAGATGCAAAACCAGAAGAAGCATTGATGGTTGGGGATAATCATCATGATATTGTTGGTGGACAAAATGCGGGTACGAAAACAGCTGCGGTTTCATGGACATTGAAAGGTAGAGCGTATTTAGAAGCTTATAAACCGGACTTTATGTTAGATAAAATGAGTGATTTACTAACGATTTTGTCTGATATGAATCGCTCATAAAGTTTTACTTTGTATAAGTAGAGGAGAGAGTTCAGTGCGACGGACAACGCGCTACCCTGTTTCAGGAGAAAATTCATTATGGAATGTGTATAAAACAGTGTCTTTTTGGAAGGTAATGAAAAACTTTATTATTATCCAAATTGCACGCTATACACCATTTTTATCTGTGAAGAATTGGCTGTATCGTACGTTTTTACGTATGAAAGTAGGAAAGAAAACATCATTTGCGCTTATGGTAATGCCAGATATTATGTTCCCGGAAAAGATAACTGTGGGAGAAAATTCGATTATCGGCTATAATACAACGCTTTTAGCACATGAATATTTAATTCGTGAATATCGCCTTGGAGAGATCGTCATAGGAAATGAAGTGATGATTGGAGCAAATACGACTATATTACCAGGTGTGAAAATTGGGGATGGCGCGATTGTTTCAGCTGGCACACTGGTTCATAGGGATGTACCAAGTGGTGCTTTCGTAGGTGGAAATCCAATGCGTGTTATTTATACAAAAGAAGAAATGGATGCTAGAGAAGGTTGATACTAAAAATGTAACATTTCTCTTCTTTTTTAATGAATAAAAAGGAAATAATTGAGTATAATATACTGTTTTGTTTTTTACGGAATCGTTTATACTTATAGATAGAAGAATGTGTGAACGAAGAAAACAAAAAACTGGAGGATATATGGGGAAAAATCAAAGAATATATAAGGAGAACGGACAAGTTATCTCTTTTAATCAATTAGCGGACTTCTTTTATAAAAAAGGGATGAGGGCTTACAAAGGGCAGAAATTGCAAGATGCAATTAAATATTTTCGAAGAGCGGCACAAAGTGAGAAGGAGCCGTTTATTTTATGCCAATTAGCAACAGTATTATCTGAGGCTGGTGAGTATCAAGAGTCAAATCAAATCTTCTTTAAGCTTGTTAGATCTAATCCAGAACTTGAACAGTGTTATTATTTTATTGCAAATAATTATGCATATATGGGGCTATTTCAGCAGGCGAAGAAGTATGCGGATCGCTATTTAGAAGTTGCAGAAGAGAAGGAATTCGTAGAAGATACATTAGAATTACTTGAAATCATGGAAGAAGAAGCGATGGGTGCGGAAGAGATTGAGGATGAAGATGATTTAATTGTTATGCAGGAAGAAGCGAATCGTTATATTCGCAACGGACAATTGGAAGAAGCAATTGCTACATTAGAAATTGTTACGAAAGATTATCCGGAATTTTGGTCGGGGCATAATAATTTAGCCATTGCGCATTTTCAATCTGGTAATGTAGATAAGGCATTGAAGTTAACGGAAATGATTTTAGAGAAAAATCCAGGTAATATACATGCGCTTTGTAATACGCTTATTTTTCTATATTCAATTGGAGAGCATAAACAAGTAGAGGCGTTAGCTGCGCAGTTAGTTTCGGTATATCCGATTTCGTTTGAACATCGTTTGAAACTTGGAACGACACTTGCAACAATTGGTCATTTCGAGCCTGCATATAAATGGTTCAAATTATTAAAGCGTCAAGGATACGAGGGAGACGTTAGTTTTTATTATTGGTTTGCATATTCTGCGTATATGGTGAAAGATCAGCAAGTAGCTGAAAAAATGTGGCAACATGTTGTAGAATTGCACCCTGATAAAAAGGGAAAAGAACCGTGGAATGCATTGAATTTAGCGGATGAAGGACAAAACGTGTTATTTGAAGAATTACGAAAATCATTTCAGCAAAGTGCGACGCTAGAGGAACAAATGCTAGCTTTATATTTAATGAATGAATTGTCAACACCAGAGAAGGTAGGATTCTTCTTTGATGTAACGCAGGCGAAGAACGGTGTTCCAATCGTATCGCAACTTGCAAAGTATTTCTTTTTACTTAATAGCCATAAGAGCATTCCAGCTGATTTACAGCAATTTGAACAGTGCGCGCGAATCGCGGATGCGTTATACAATTATACGAAAAAAGATGATGAATTAATCGAAGAGTGTTTACAATTTTGGTTTTGTACGTTCATACGTTTATATACATCTGGAGCAGTTTTTACAAATGTATACGGTTGGTCAGCTGCGGTTGAATATATTGTACGCAGCGAACAAGGAAATAAGATGACACAGTCGGAGCTCGGGGATGTATATAATGTATCTGTAGCGACTGTTCGAAAGTATGTGCAAGCTGTGAAACGTACGCACACATAAGTAAGCAAATCATTGGGAAAAAAATGATGCTAACAGTATAATGAGGGTAACTTAATTGTGTAGGAATGGATAGGAGTGAATAGTGTGTCAGAAGAAAAAATTTATGATGTCATTATTATTGGTGCAGGACCAGCTGGTATGACAGCTGCAGTATATACATCTCGTGCGAATTTAAGCACATTAATGCTTGAGCGTGGTATTCCAGGCGGACAAATGGCGAACACAGAAGATGTAGAAAACTACCCAGGTTATGAGTCGATTTTAGGACCAGACTTATCAAATAAAATGTTCGAGCATGCGAAGAAATTTGGTGCTGAATATGCATATGGTGATGTGAAAGCAGTCATCGATGGTAAAGAGTACAAAACAATTATTGCTGGTAAAAAAGAATATAAAACACGTGCAATTATCGTTGCAAGTGGTGCAGAGTATAAAAAAATCGGTGTACCAGGTGAAACAGAACTTGGCGGCCGCGGTGTATCATACTGTGCGGTATGTGATGGCGCATTCTTTAAAGAGAAAGAACTTGTTGTTATTGGGGGCGGAGACTCTGCTGTTGAAGAGGGTGTGTTCTTAACACGCTTCGCATCAAAAGTAACAATCGTTCACCGTCGTGATACTCTTCGTGCACAGAAAATTTTACAAGATCGTGCTTTCCAAAACGAGAAAGTAGATTTCATTTGGAATCACACTATTAAAGAAATTAACGAAGCGAATGGTAAGGTAGGAAGCGTAACGCTTGTAGACGTAAACAGTGGAGAAGAGAAAGAAGTCAAAACTGATGGCGTTTTCGTATATATCGGTATGTTACCACTATCAAAACCGTTTGTTGAGTTAGGTATTACAAATGAAAATGGTTACGTTGAAACGAACGAGCGTATGGAAACGAAAGTTCCTGGTATTTTCGCAGCTGGTGATGTTCGCGAAAAAATGCTTCGTCAAATTGTAACTGCAACAGGTGACGGTAGTATTGCGGCGCAAAGCGCACAACATTACGTAGAAGAGTTATTAGAAGAACTAAAAACTGTATCAGAAAAATAAGGGATACTATACTTTTTGAGAAGAAAGCTACATATAAGAGCTTTCTTCTTTTTTTTGTGTGAAAATGTCAAAGTTTTGTCAAAAAATATTGGGATTATAAGCTTTCTTATTGATATACTGGACTTTACGGAAAAAATCACTATAAGAAATGAGGAATTTATTCAGTATGGAATGGCGTAATATATATCGTGGATTTTGTATGGGCGTTAGTGATTTAATTCCTGGTGTGAGCGGCGGTACAATCGCTGTTGTGTTAGGGATTTATGAACAATTGCTTGCGGCAATTAGTGGATTCTTTAGTCGCGAATGGAAAAAACATTTAGGATTTTTAATTCCCCTTGCAGCTGGTGTGGCAGCAGCGTTTTTAACGTTAAGTCACGTTATTAAATATTTACTTGCAAATCATTATGAACCGACTCAATTTTTCTTCCTCGGTTTAATTATTAGTATATTACCAATGTTAATGAGAGAAGCTGATGCGAAGTCTTCGTTTAAAGGTAAACACATTGTGTTACTAATAGTTGCAGCAATTCTTGTTGCGATCACAGCTTTCTTTAAACCAGATAAGGCAGCAGATCCAATTACGACGTTAACAATTTTAAACGCAATTGGTTTATTTTTTGCAGGATGGATGGCTAGTATGGCTATGTTGCTTCCTGGAATTAGCGGATCATTTATTTTATTAATTATTGGTGTGTATCCGACGGCAATTAACGCTTTAACTACACTGAACTTACCTTTAATCGCAGTTATCGGTGCTGGTGTTATGGTAGGGTTCGTTGTAAGTAGTAAAGGAATTAGTTTCTTATTAGATCGTTATAAAAGTATGACATTTGCGGCAATTATTGGACTTGTTATCGGCTCGATTGTAATTGTGTTCCCTGGTATTCCAACTGGAGGATTTTCAATTATAAGTTCAATTATTACCTTTATTTTAGGATTTGCGATTGTTACTTATTTCGGTAAGAAATAAAGGCTTTAATCCCCTTGGCGATAAAAATCGTTAAGGGGATTTTTCATGCTATTCATTGAAATTCTAAGCATTTACATTGCTTGTTATAGAAAGCTTTTTTAAAATTGTTGAGTATCGTGTGCTTAGCGAAAGAGGACTGGCTCCTTCGTTGTAGCAAACTGTTTTTGATAGTATAATGAAATGAGTATGCAGTGAGAAATTTGCTGCAAGTAGCTGAGGTGAAGAAACATGCAAAGAGTGACAAACTGTGTGTTAATTAGAGATAATGAAGTACTCTTACTCCAAAAACCTCGCCGGAATTGGTGGGTTGCACCAGGCGGGAAAATGGAGCGTGGTGAGACTGTAAGAGATTCCGTTGTTCGCGAGTATCGTGAAGAAACAGGTATTTATTTAAAGAACCCAGCGTTAAAGGGGGTCTTCACCTTTGTCATCCAAGAAGGTGATAAAGTTGTTTCTGAATGGATGATGTTCTCCTTTTTAGCGACAGATTTTGCAGGAGAAAACAAACTAGAGAGCGAAGAAGGCATCATCGGTTGGCATACATTTGATAAAATTGATGATTTAGCAATGGCACCAGGAGATTATCACATTATTGATTATTTAATTAAAGGAAATGGCATAATCTACGGTACATTTGTATATACCCCAGATTTTGAGTTGCTTTCATATCGATTAGATCCGAGTTAAACCGTCAAGGAGAGGATACGATGACAGAGAATAATGATATAAAAATGGTAATTATTACAGGAATGTCTGGAGCTGGAAAGACAGTAGCTTTACAAAGTTTTGAAGATTTAGGATATTTCTGTGTAGATAATTTACCACCGATGTTATTGCCAAAGTTTATTGAGCTTATGGCGGATTCAAAAGGGAAAATGAATAAAGTAGCACTTGGCGTTGATTTACGTGGCCGAGAGTTTTTCGAACATTTATGGGGAGCGCTTGATGATTTATCAGAACGTACATGGATTATTCCTCATATTTTATTCTTAGATGCGAAGGATAGCACACTTGTGACTCGTTATAAAGAAACGAGACGTTCGCATCCACTTGCACCAACTGGTTTGCCGTTAAAGGGAATCGAAATGGAGCGTAGCTTATTAACTGATATGAAGGCGCGAGCGAATATTGTGCTTGATACATCGGATTTAAAACCGAAAGAATTACGTGAAAAAATTGTTCATCTGTTTTCAACTAAAACTGAGCAAGCATTTCGTGTAAATGTTATGTCATTTGGATTTAAGTACGGTATTCCAATTGATGCAGATTTAGTATTTGATGTTCGTTTTTTACCAAATCCATATTACATTCCACATATGAAGCCATTAACAGGACTAGATGAAGAAGTTTCATCGTATGTACTGAAATTTAATGAGACGCATAAGTTTTTAGAGAAATTGACTGATCTTATCACTTTCATGCTGCCTCATTATAAAAGAGAGGGCAAGAGTCAACTTGTAATTGCAATTGGATGTACAGGTGGACAGCACCGTTCTGTTACGCTTACAGAATACCTTGGGAAACATTTGAAACCAGAGTATAGCGTTCATGTATCTCATCGTGATGTGGAGAAGAGAAAGGGCCATTAAGGGATGAAAAAAGAGAGAAAACCTAAAATTGTTATCATGGGAGGCGGAACTGGACTTTCTGTTTTGTTACGAGGATTAAAACAGTATCCTGTTGATATTACAGCAGTTGTTACAATCGCTGATGATGGTGGCAGTTCAGGTAGATTACGTGATGAGCTAGAAATTCCACCCCCAGGTGATATTCGTAACGTACTTGTTGCGTTATCAGATGTAGAGCCACTGGTGGAAGCTTTATTTCAGCACCGCTTCACAACAGGAGATGGGCTGAAAGGTCATGCGTTAGGGAATTTATTATTGGCGGGTATGACCTCGATTACAGGAGATTTCTTCCATGCGATTACTGAAACGAGTAAAGTGTTAAACGTCAGAGGACGTGTGTTACCGGCAGCGAACCAAAGTGCAGTATTGCATGCGGAACTAGAAGATGGAGAAATTGTAACAGGTGAATCGAAAATTCCTTATTTCGGAAAGAAGATTAACCGCGTCTTTTTGACTCCAGAAGATGTAGAGCCGTTACATGAAACGTTGGCTGAGATTAAACGAGCTGATTTACTTGTTTTCGGTCCAGGAAGTTTGTATACGAGTATATTACCGAATTTAGTTGTTAACAAAATCGGGGACGCTGTTCTTGCTGCAAAAGCGAAGAAGGTATATGTATGTAATGTTATGACGCAAGCTGGTGAAACGATGGGATATACTGCGTTTGACCATGTGCAGGCGTTACATGATCATTTAGGTAAACCATTTATCGATACTGCAATTGTAAATAACCGTGATATTCCTTGTGAATTACGTCAGTTATATGAGGAAGAAATGTCGGCGCCAGTTGTAGTAGATGAAGAGCGTTTTATCGAAAACAATATCGATGTCATTCAAGATCAATTAGCGAAGTATGATGATCGTGTTGTAAGGCACGATACATTAAAGTTAGCTTCTATTTTATATTCACTGTTGTAGATGTGCGTTGCCTCGTTTGAGGTAACGCTCATCCTTTCATATAGGACAAGATTTTTGTTCCACAATAATCGTATAAGGAGGTGTTGACTGTGTCATTTGCATCAGAAACAAAGAAAGAGTTGACGAATCTTGAGATGAAGGAATGCTGTGAGAAAGCAGAACTATCAGCGTTGCTTCGAATGAACGGATCACTTTCTTTTTCAAACCGTCGTCTATCTATCGATATTCAAACGGAAAATGCAGCAATTGCAAGAAGGATTTATACGCTTTTGAAAAAGGGATATGACGTAACGGTAGAATTACTTGTTCGTAAAAAAATGCGATTGAAGAAAAATAATGTATATATTGTGCGGCTTGTTGAGAAATCACGTGAAATATTAGCAGATCTTCATATCGTTCGCGACGACTTTTCATTTATTCGAAATATATCGCAAGAGTTAATTGAGAAGAAATGTTGTAAACGATCGTATTTACGCGGTGCATTTTTAGCAGGTGGTTCAGTAAATAACCCAGAAACATCATCTTATCATTTAGAGATCTTTTCGTTATATAAGGAACATAATGATGCTATATGTGAACTGATGAACGGATTTGATTTAAATAGTAAGACGTTGGAAAGAAGAAAAGGGTATATTACGTATTTGAAAGAAGCAGAAAAGATTACAGAGTTTTTAAATATTATAGGTGCTCATAATGCACTTTTAAGATTTGAAGACATTCGAATTGTACGTGATATGCGTAATTCTGTAAATCGTTTAGTGAACTGCGAAACAGCTAATTTAAATAAAACAATTGGTGCAGCGCTAAGGCAGATTGAAAATATCCGCTATATTGATGAGACGGTTGGTCTTGATATATTGCCAGATAAACTACGAGAAATTGCGCAACTACGAAGAGATTATCAAGATGTAACATTGAAAGAGTTAGGTGAGATGGTATCCGGGGGGAAAATTAGTAAATCGGGTATTAATCATCGTTTGCGTAAAATCGATGATATTGCAGAGAAATTACGCGCGGGAGAAACGGTAGCAAAAAAATAAGAGGTTAAAGGGGAAATGGAGCTGTGGTTCAAAAAAGAGTTCAGGTTTCATTAAAAAACGGTTTACAAGCACGTCCGGCTGCGTTGTTTGTACAAGAGGCAAATCGCTTTCATGCAGATATCTTTATTGAGAAAGATGGAAAGACAGTAAATGCAAAGAGCATAATGGGGATTATGAGCTTAGCAATTGGAACTGGTAGCATGATAACAATTACAACAGAAGGTTCAGATGCAGAAGAGGCTTTAGAAGCATTAGCTGCATATGTACAGTAAAAAAGCTATCGCACATATGCGATAGCTTTTTTGTTGCTGTTATTTGCGCGGATTGGTGGGGGAGGGGTATGTAGAGGTTATGTGCTTGTCGAGAATTGTCGGTAAGTCGATAAGTTGTGTCGAAACGTCGATATATTTGAAAAATCGCTGATATATTTAGGTGGATACTAGGTGGGGTATGCATGATGCGTAAAAAAAGCGCCCTATTATAGGGCGCTTCCGCTTTTAGTTATATCCAGCTCCAACGGCTAGAATCTCCGGTTGTTTCACTTTTACATTCGAGGCAAAAAGCGCCTCGGAATCAGGGGCTCCATCGCCCTGCGATTCTAAACGAGCCGCTTTCGCTTTTAAGTATTAACGATTTGTAAAGATTTTATCGATTAAACCGTATTCTAAAGCTTTTTCTGCTGTCATGAAGTTGTCGCGGTCTGTGTCGCGTTGTAGTACTTCAAGTGGTTGACCTGTGCGGTCAGCAAGAATTTGGTTTAGTTTTTCACGTAAGAATAGGATACGTTTAGCTGCGATTTCGATTTCAGTCGCTTGACCTTGTGCTCCGCCAAGTGGTTGGTGAATCATTACTTCACTATTTGGAAGTGCATAACGTTTTCCTTTTTCACCTGCTGCAAGTAAGAATGCACCCATAGATGCAGCCATACCGATACAGATTGTTGATACTTGTGGTTTAATAAACTGCATTGTATCGTAAATTGCCATACCTGCTGTGATAGAACCACCAGGGCTGTTGATGTAGATGTGAATATCTTTTTCTGGATCTTGAGATTCCAAGAATAAAAGCTGGGAAACGATTGAGTTAGCTACGTTGTCATCAATTGCACTACCAAGCATAATGATGCGGTCTTTTAATAGTCGAGAGTAAATATCGTAAGCGCGTTCTCCACGATTTGTTTGTTCAATTACTGTAGGAATTAAATTCATCTGTTATTTCCTCCTTCTAAAGCTTTCTTAGTCTTATAATACAATTATGGTCAATAAAGGTCAAACGAAACCACTTTAAATCAAAAAAATATGTAGTTGTACCATGAATTATTCGATATGTTTTTGAAATTCCCTGCTTATGTATCTTCAACATCATAACCGAATTACATAAATTTAAACGTTATGAAAGCTGTAGAAAAAAGAAAAGAACGCCTTTTGACAGGAGCGTTCTTCCGGAAGTTATTCTTTTAAAAGATAGGTTACTTTATTTAAAATCTTTTCGATTTGTTTCGCGTTTTTACTATACATTTCGCTTGCTGATTTTGACTTTGTTTCTAAAGAAAATAGTTCGAGATCAGCATGACATTTTTTTAAAGATGCCAATAATAAAGGCTTGTTTTGAGGAGAAGGCATTTGGAGTTTGTCATTGTAAATGTCGATAGTAAGTTGTCCATACGAGTCAACTTGACCGAGAAAGACATTTTCAATAACAACACCGAGCTTTTCTAGTTCGGAATGTAACCAAGCGCGGTTATGCCCGCTTGCTGAAAGAGGTTCATCTAGTACATTTCCATCCATAATAACAGTTTGCGGTTCTTTTTCGTTTGGTACTTTTAAACCGATGTCTTTTGCTGTAAGTGGCTGAGAATCTTTCTTTAATAATACATTTAATTCTCCGCTCGGTTCTAAGACAGCAAATTCGACTTCAGCTACGCTGAACGCACTTTTTCCACGGAGAAGTTCCAGTAATTCGTCACTCGTATATTTTTCTTTCTTTAAGTTATCTTCGAGTATCTTTCCGTCTTTTATTAATACGGTAGATTTCCCTTCAAAGAAGTCCCGAGCTGTTTTGTTCTTTAAAGAGAGGATTCCTGTTAAAAAAGGTACCACAGCGAAAATGAGTATCGCAAAGACGCCGTGAAAAAATTTTGAATCGAGCCCTGTAGATACTTGGGCAGCGATGTCACCAATTGTCATTCCGGCTATGTATTCAAAAAAGGACAGCTGAGAGATTTGTCTTTTCCCTAACCATTTCGTAATAGCGAATAAAATAATTAATATGAATACAGAGCGAAGAATGACAAGTGTCCATTCCGGCAGGTGAGACATAGTCGTTTCCTCCAGTCTACTTAAAACCCTTTATATTGAGGTTCTTCACGTTCTAATACTGAAATTCTATCCTTTAAATCAGCGATGACGCTGTCCATTTCTAACATACATTCATGAAATACGCATTTTGATTCTTCATCTTGTGAATTTAATGAAAGGGAGCTTAAACTTGCTTGAGCACCCCTGACACTAGCAAGGCAAGTTTTTACGCTAGCGATAACGGTCATACAAACACTCCTTATCCTTTCGGTTTGAATAGCAATGCTCCAATGAAGCCGAAAATAATAGCTGCTGATACACCAGCGCTTGTTACTTTAAACATTCCCGTAATAACACCAACGATGCCATGTTTTGCAGCTTCTTCCATTGCACCATGAACGAGGGCGTTACCGAAGCTTGTAATAGGTACGGTTGCCCCAGCTCCAGCGAAGTCAATTAATGGTTCATATAAATTGAATCCATCTAATATAGCTCCAGCAACAACGAGTGTTGCCATTGTATGAGCTGGTGTTAGCTTGCCGACATCAAACATAAGTTGGCCGATTACACATATAAGTCCGCCAATGACGAAAGCCCAGAAAAAAATCATTGCGTTGCACCTCCAAATTCAATCGAAACGGCGTGGGCGATACACGGAATCGTTTCTTCTTGTTGGAATGTAAGTGGAGATAGTAAAGCGCCTGTCGCAACGACAAGTATTTTTTTGAATTCTCCTCTTTTCATTCGATTTAATAAGTGACCGTATACGACAGTTGCAGAACAACCAGGTCCACTTGCGCCAGCTATGACAGGCTGTCCTTCTCTATAAATGATGGTTCCGCAATCTTGGAATTGTTCGTTCGTTACTTTCGTTCCATGTTTATGTAATAAATCATAAGCAATTTCACGGCCGACATGTCCGAGGTCGCCTGTTACGATTAAATCGTAGTAAGAGGCATCAATTTGGCGTTCGCGCAAATGGGCCTCAATTGTATCGACAGCAGCTGGAGCCATTGCGCCTCCCATATTAAAAGGATCTGTTAACCCCATATCAATCACTCGTCCAATTGTGGCAGATGTTACCTTAGGACCATGTCCAGTATCGCTTAAAATAGCCGCGCCAGCACCGGTTACTGTCCACTGTGCAGTAGGTGGCTTTTGTCCGCCATATTCGGTAGGATAGCGGAATTGTTTTTCTACAGCTGTATTATGGCTTGATGCACCTGTTAATAAATATTTGGCGCCTTTTGCATTTACGATACTTGCTCCAAGTGCTAAACCTTCCATAGAAGTAGAACAAGCGCCGAATAATCCGAGATAAGGAGTGCCAAGTGTGCGGCAAGCGAAGCTTGTAGGAGTAATTTGATTAATTAAATCTCCTGCGAGTACGAATTGAATATCGTCTTTACGAAGTTCTGCCTTTTCAGTAGCGCGGCTACAAGCTTCTTCGAATAAAATTTTATGTGCTTTTTCATAGGAATCTTGTCCGAGCCATAAATCTTCATGAAGGATATCAAAGTCTTCTGGGATGTTCCCCTTTGCTTCAAACGGCCCGCCAACGACTCCTGTCGAAATAATAACTGGTTTGTTTTCAAATACCCAAGTCCGGTGACCTTGTAACATTTATAGCCCTCCCCATTGAACAAGAATCGTTTTAATAAGTGCGATGACGAAAGCGGAAAATACACCAAACAAAATAACGGAGCCGGCTAATTTAAACATATTACCGCCAACACCAAGGACAAAACCTTCCGTTCGGTGTTCGATACATGCGGCAATAACAGAGTTGCCAAATCCAGTGACAGGTACAGCAGTGCCTGCTCCAGCAAACTGTCCAAAACGATCGTATATACCAAATCCAGTTAGTAACATGGAGATGAAAATAAGAGTTGCGACTGTTGGATTTCCTGCTGAACGCTCGGTGAAATCGAAATATGTGATATAAAACGTAGAAATGAGTTGTCCGATGAAGCAAATAAAACCACCGACGAAAAAGGCTTTTATACAATTTTTTAAAACAGGGCGCTTCGGTTCTCGTTCTTGCTCGAATTTTTTATACTCCTGTTGCACAGGGGTTAAGTTTTTATCTTTACTAGACATTGCAATCCTTCCTTTTCTTTAAAAAAAGCGTTAAGTGTTAGACTCCATTTTTTTACCAATGAATTTTAGCTGTTTATTAATTTCATCTTTAGATACTTTTTTTTCCTTAATTTTTCTTTCGAGTTTTTCGAGTAACATAAAGATTTTTTTATCTGTACTGACACGAACATCGAAAGTAGGGTACTCATCACTTAGTTGCTTTTGAAGCTTTTTACGCAGCGGTTTTAATCCAAACCTTTCGTGATGCTCAGGTGTAACTGCTATGTAGAGATCTAAGTTTGAATTCACTGCTGTGCTTTTTATAATTTCATCCATAGCGAGAGCTCTTTTCTTCGCTCCTTGTGATATAGATTGATTAAAGGATTCCGTACTCGTCTTTGTTAACTTTGGACCTTTTTCTTTCTCTGTTCGTTTTGCTTCTTCTTTCACTTTTTTATCTAAAGGACTATTATCACATCCGGTAAAAGAGCTAAATAGAAGTGCAAATAATGCGGTTATGAGGCCGAGTTTTCGCATAATTATCATTCCATTTCTATTGCAATATGTAATGTGATAGAAAAAGGATGACTGCATATCATCCTTTTTCTATTTCACAGCAAGACTGATTCGTTATTGCTGTGAGTATTGTGGTTCTTCTTGTTGGACTTCTTCAACGCGTGGGTTTAAAGAATCGATAATCGTTTGTGTTTGCTGCGCAGCTGTTTGGAAAAGTTGCTTAGCTTGTTGGTTATCCGTATCAAGAGCGAATCCCTCTAAGCTAGCTTGTGCACTTTTTAATCCAGAAACAGTTTGCTTTAATTTCGTAATTACAGTCATTGAATGAAGCCCCCTTTGGAATATCAATTCAAAGATTATAATTTGTGAGTTGGGGTGAATTTATGATTGGAAAATTTAGGGGATGGTGCTTTGTTGATGTAATCATAACTAATGTGCATAAAGGATTATGGGGATATTTTTATTGATTTAGATGGATTTTATTGCTATTATTATGAGAAGAAAATGAAGTGTATTTTATAATCATGCGCCCATAGCTCAGTCGGATAGAGCGGTGGTTTCCGGTACCACGTCTGCCGGGGGTTCGAATCCCTCTGGGCGCGTTACTTATCGTTAAAGTCTTGCTATATCTACATTCTTTTAAGAAATAATTTGGATAACCGTCATACATTTAGCGTTGCTATGACACGTTCTATTCCAAAACGGAAAGAATTACGGTATTAAGTAAGCGGCACTCAACAGCGTGAAGAACGTGTTGAAAATTAATAGTAAATCTAGGGAAACCCCTTGTATGTGATTAGAAATAATCGTGTACAGGGGTTTTGTTATGAAAAGAATCAAAAGGCATGCTGTTGGAAAGAGACGTGATGTGGATACAGATATTGTTCTATATAAGCCGTCTATCACTGTGAATAAGCCGTTAGAACGTGTTATGGGTATTTTAATTTAAATGAAGAAGTAAATAAGCGAAGTATAGAATTATGAAAAAACAAAAAAGCCATACAAGTAGTATGACTTTCTTTATGAAACAGTTAAGCTTTTGGTGCAGGTGTGTCACCTTTATTATAAGTTGGCGAACCAGTATTACCATCAGTTATACCCCAAGGTTCCCCGTGTGTGTAAGATGGGGACCAACCTTCTCCATGTGTATATTCAGGAGAACCACCAATATGACCGTGACTATACGCTAAGTCAGGTCTTTGTGGTGCAGGTGTGTCACCCTCAGCCATTGCTAAGAAACTAAATGCCGTAACCGATAATAGTAGTACTGTTTTAAGCTTTTTCATTATACTAACGCCCCTTTTTCTTCATATTTTTTTCTTGCTTCATTACTCATGTAAAAATACCTACTTGCCTTCTTTTCGTTTGCTTCCTTATAAAACATAGTTGCTAATATTTCCGTGTATTCTTGTACGCAACGTGTTAAATTTTCTTCTTCGAAGTAGGAAATTCCTTCTAAAACAACACTTTCCAACGTTAGAGAATCGGAACCATTATTCATTTCCTTTAAGATATTAAAGCGATGTACGTATTCCTTATTTTCTATCTTAGTACAAGCTGCAAGCCCTTTTTCAATGAGTGTATCAACCTTATTGTGTTCACCCAATTTATAATATTCCCTAGCCTGTAAGAATATAGCTTTATAATGGTTTGGGAGATGTTCTGTAACTTCTGATAAGTGACGGATAGCTAATTCAGAAAGACTTTGACTTGCATATAACCAGCCTAAATTATTTCTAATACGTAACAGAAGTTCGGTGCTATTAATTTCTTTAATAATGTCAATCGCCTTATGTAAATGTTCTTCTGCTTGTTCAAATTGTCTTATCTGTATACATGTTAAGCCTAGGACGTTTTCACATAAAGCAATGTTAATGTTATAACAGTTAGTTTTGCTGAAAAAGTCTTTTGCTTTGTTAGCATATGAAATAGATGGTAGTGGTTTATAAGTTTGGTAATAGAAAGATGCCAACCTATAATTAAATTCTGCTTTTTCTACTTCGGCAGGCACATACATTAAAAGTTTCTCTGCTTTTCCAAAGTATTCATTTGCTTCATTATAGTCTGCAAGAATTGTGCTGTGAATAGCTTTGAAGAAGTGATAATAATAGGATAAAAAACTACTATCAGGTATATCAAAGGAGTTAATTTCATTAAAGCTATCTTTTGTAATGTTAAGTCCATCGGTTAGTACTTTATATCTAAAGTCTAATAATGAATAGTATAATAATAAATTTTTATCTTCTTTTATGCTGGAAAGCTTATCTTCAATTTCTTGTTTTAAGTTTGTCGCTTGTACATTTTTATGTTGTAGTATAGCTTGATACCAGTCATTAAGTAACTTTGTAACCTTTTCATTCTCCTTTACTGGAACACGCATATAATCCCTTCCTTTTCTGAATAGTCTTACATTAAATGATAACAAGAATGGAATATGATGGGAATTGAATTTCAATATTTCTCAACATTAGTTTGAGAATTATATTTTAAAGGTAAAAGTTCATCAATTCATTTTGTTTAGTAAATTCAGATATTTAAGGTAGTGAGGGAATTTAACATGGTATAATTTTCGTGTGGAATATTAAGGGTAGGAGAGACTATATGGTTCAAATAAAGGTAACACCTGAACGGTTGGAACAATCGGCAAAGCTAGTTCTTGAAACTAAAAATAGATTAGAACAAATACATAAAGATTTATATAACCAAACGGAATACGTAGCTTCAATGTGGAATGGTGCAACGAGTCAAAGGTTTTATCAGATGTTTAATGAAACAAAACCTCAAATTTTTAATGTGTTTCGGCAATTTGATAAGATTGCAGAAGAACTAATGCACGCTGCTGAAAAATTTCGTAATGTTGATGAACTTTATGAAGGTAATTTATCAGATGAAAAGGTAAAAGAAGGGGCAATGTGCGGCAAACCCTCTGAAAAATCTATGCTTAGAAAAATTTGGGACGGTATATACATTGGTTCTGGGCAAGTTATCGGAGGGATTGTAGAAGGGTTTGATTCACTAGACGATACAGTAACAAAAGAAAACATTAAGTATGCTATAGGTCACCCTATAGAGACAATTTCTACTGCTTGGAATACTATTTCGGATTCATTTATGAATGATTTTTGGCATGGTGATGCAGAGAGTCGTACAAAATGGGGAACGAGTATTTTTATGGGGCTTGGATTAGGATTGATTGGTGATAAAGGAATAAGTAAAGTAACTACACTTGCAAAAGGCACCAATCTAACAAAATTCTCAGAAGGTATCTCGTCCGTTTCGAATCAATTACCATTGAAAGAACGATTTGCATTTGCAGGTACTAGTGGCTTTGGTAGCAATCAGATAAAAACTTTTGAAGCTTTACAAGAAGCCCGTGATACATTTATGTTTTCTGAAACTGGTGGAAGAAGTAGAGTTAAAGGTGTACAAGAAGTAATAAAAGATTATGCGGATAAAGTTCTTGATAGAGTTGAAGTGAAAAATAAGTATCCTGATTCGTATACAGCATCTAAAATATTACGTGAAGAACTTAAGGATGCAGGGATCGAACCCCCCCCATATTCTAATGCAGCACATCATCTAACACCTTGGAACGATAGTAGGGCAGAAAAGGCACAAAAATTATTAAGGGAATTTGGGATAGATCATGATTCGGCGGCTAATGGAGTATTTTTACCTTATAAAGTTAATGAATACGTGACTACTGAAGTCTTACACATAGGAAAGCATAGTTCAGAGTACATACTTGAAGTAGAGAGAGTATTAAGTCTTGTTAAGAAACGGGGCGGTACGCAAGAAGATGCTGTTGAAGCTTTACATGATATCAGAGAACGTTTATTGGATGGTGAATTAAAATTAAATAAACCGAAGAAAGAGTAATCTTATTTATACTAGAAAAATAGCAAAGGAGAGTAAAAATGAAAATTTGGGAATTAAAGAGTTCATTTGATGACTATGAATCCTTTCAATTATTGAATTTAGAAGAAGATTCTAAAAAGTATTTTGAAGGAAAAATTGACTCGGCAGCAAAAGCATCTAATTCATGGGGAGAAATACGTATTAAATGTGTAGAAGAAGGAAAGCAAAGTGATTTCCCTCATTTTTGGGGAGAAGTTGGTACACCAATGGTTAGTGAGAAAGCTAAAAAATTCCTAGAACCTAAGCTGGTTGATAATGTAGAATTTCTTCCCCTAATTCATGATGTGACAGGCGAAGTGTATTATATAATTAACGTTTTAAATGCAATAGATGCTGTTGACTATGAAAAAGCTATACTAAAGAAATTACGTTCTGGCTTAGTAATAGATTTTAAAAAATACGCATTCTTATCTAATATGGTTAAGAACCAAACAATATTTAAAGTTTACTTAAATGAAATATTACATATTCCTTCCGTCTTTGTATCGGATGAATTAAGAAATGCAATTTTAGAAAGTGATTTAAAAGGTTTTGAATTTGTAGAGGTATGGGATTCAGAAGCAAACATGTAAAAGATAGTCCTAAAATAACTGATAGTTAACAACATGGACTCAAAAGTTTCAAAAATTCTAAGAATGTTAGAAAATTATGAGGGAAATGAGAAAGAAATTTTTGAACAGATTCAGGCTGAAGCAATGGTGAAATATAAACAATGTGAAGAAATGATAGATACGATACTGAATAATAAGTCTAGAAGTGAAACAGAAAAACGTGAAGCTATAATGAATATGATAGGGTACGTTTTTACTTGTGGTGTATCTTATGGAACTGTTCAAATTCCATTAGCAATGATCTCAAAACATCAATTACCTACACATTAATTTATATTTTGAGATAAAGGTGAAACAATAGAAGAAATGAAATTAATTTTGAAAAAAGTACGTAAGCGATTTGTAATCGAAATAGTTTAGCATACATACCGTTGTATGTTCATGTCAAAAATTTTTATTTCTAAATTACATGCAAGGTAAAACCTTGATTTTACTGATAATTTTACATAACCGTTACCGTGTGGTTTCCGGTACCACATCTGCCGGGGGTTCCAATCCCTCTGGGCGCGTCAAAAAGTCCTAACTTACGTTTTGTAGGTTAGGACTTTTTTTATTTCCCTCTTGTTATATCTGGTAATAAGATTTACTATTAGTACTTGATAATAATTTTTAAACTTATTATTTTCTTTCAATATTATTCAAATTTCGGTTGTAAGTTGTAAATCTCATTAATACATATAAATTAATAATATTTTGGAATGGGTGTCTGTGATAGCATTCTCCTTTTACCAAACTTATTGTACAATAGAAACAAGGGGGAGATTAGTTTGAAGGCAAGTCTTTTACAAGAACAAAGCTTACGTTTGGCAATGACACAAGAGTTAAGGCAAGCGATTACAATGCTCCAGTATAATGTACAAGAATTATCGGAGTTTTTGTATGAGCAATCGTTAGAGAATCCCCTTATTGAGTTAGGTGGTTTTGAGAGGGAGAAGAAAAAGAGCTCTAACAACAGTAAAAGTACCAGCAAACAAGTCGAGAATCAGATGGAAATCTACAGTGTGGATTCTACAACGATTCAGCAACATTTATTAAATCAAATACAATATTATAAAATAGAAGAAGAAGAGCGAAAAGCAGCTTCTTTCATTATTATGAACATGGATGGAAATGGATATTTACAAGAAACCAACGAGGAGTTAGCAAGCCTTCTTTCCGCACCACTTCATGTAGTTGACCGCTCTGTAGAGCTTGTCCAATCACTCGAGCCAGCAGGGGTAGGCGCGCGTAATATTCAGGAATGTCTAACTTTGCAATTGAAGCGCTTACAAAGACGGAATGGATTAGCAGAAGAGGTTGTGGAAGATCATTTCGCTTATTTCGTGAAGAAAGATTGGCGAAAGCTTGTTCAAGTGCTGAAGTGTAGTAATGAAGAATTGCAGGATGCGGTAAATTGTATAACGTCATTACAACCAAAACCAGGACTTGCGTTTTCTTCTGATAAACCACTTTATATTGTGCCTGATATGGCAGTGAAAAAAGAGGGCGATCGCCTCGTTTTACAGATGAATGAGAGAAATATGCCAAGAATTGAAATTCATTCTGAGTATAGTGCGCTTCTTAATAATAGCGAAAGTGAAGTAGCATCTTACGTATCAGAAAAGTATCAGCATGTGCAGTGGATTATGCGCAGTTTGAAACAGAGAAAACAGACATTGCTGCAAGTAATGACTATTATTATGGAAAAACAACGTGATTTCTTCTGGGAAGGTCCAGCGTATTTAAAACCGCTTGCTTTAAAAGAGGTGGCGGAAGAGTTAAGTGTGCATGAATCTACAATTAGTCGTGCAACGCGAAATAAATATGTGCAAACACCACATGGTTTATTTGAGATGAAATCGTTCTTTAGTAATGCCGTTTCAACGACTGAAGATGAAGCAGTTTCTACAAAGCGTGTAAAACAGTTTATTCAAACGCTTGTTGAGGCAGAGAATAAGAAAAAGCCACTTTCAGATCAAAAGATTTCAAAATTATTAGAAGAAGAGCATGAAATCGTTATTTCTCGAAGAACGGTGGCGAAGTATAGAGAACAAATGAATATTCCAGCTTCGTCATTACGAAAAACGATCGGATAGGTGAAGAAGATGAAAGTTGTACTGTATACCAAAAAAGATTGTGGTCTTTGCGTGCAGGCAAAACAAGTTTTGCAGGAAGTACAATGTGAATATTCTTTTCAAATCGAGGAAATAAATATATATGAAGATAATGACCTTTTAGAAAAATATCACTTAATGATTCCGGTTGTAGAAATAGACGGAAAACAAGTAGAATATGGTAACATTCACAAAGGTGTCATAATAAACTATATAAAGAATGCAGTTAAGAGTTGAATAAGTTTCTATCTCCTGTTACAATAATACACGTAGCAGGGATTATTTTTTTAACCTATGTGGGACACAAAATGTCACTACGGGACGAAAAGTGACCACCGAGGAAAAATGAACCAATGTAGTGAGGAGAAAAGATATGCGCTCATGGATTCAGAACACAAAAAAATTATTACCTGATCTGCTACCTGTTATGCAAACGAGAATGCAAATTCTTCAATACATTAGGCTCATGCAGCCGATTGGAAGAAGAAACTTATCAGCAAGTCTCGGTATGACAGAACGAGTATTGCGAAGTGAAGTTCAAGTTTTGAAAGAACAAAACTTAGTTCACGTCGCTTCTTCTGGAATGACATTGACAGAAGAAGGAACAGCTTTAGTTCTTGCTTTGGAAGACTTTATGAAAGAAATTTCCGGGTTAAAGGTTTTAGAAAAGCAACTTAAGGAAACATTAGACTTGGATGAAGTTTTCGTTGTCCCTGGTGATAGTGATGAATCACCTTGGGTCAAACTGGAGATGGGCCGTGCTTGTGTGACTTGTATAAAAGACCGTCTGACAGCGAATAATATCGTTGCTGTGGCTGGAGGAACTACGCTAGCTGCTGCTGCGGACATGATGCAGCTTGATTGCAAAGATTTACATATGCTATTTGTCCCAGCGCGTGGTGGAATTGGAGAAGGTGTTGAGTTAGAAGCCAATACCATTTGTGCCAAAATGGCGCAAAATACGATGAGTAATTATCGCTTGTTGTATGTTCCAGACCATGTTAGTAGCGAAGCATATGCGTCTATTGTGACAGAGCCTTCCGTGAAAGAAGTTCTTGAGTTGATTCGATCTTCCAATATCGTCATTCATGGAATAGGTGATGCGTTAACAATGGCACGTCGCAGAAATACTTCAGAAGCAGATTGGTTAAAGATTCAGGCAAGCGAAGCAGTTGGCGAAGCTTTCGGTTACTACTTTAATGAACAAGGAAATGTTGTTCATAAAGTAAGAACAGTTGGTATGCAACTAGAGGATTTACAACATGTATCTCACGTTGTTGCAGTCGCTGGAGGTTCTTCAAAGGCAAAGGCAATACAGGCTGTAATTAAACAAGGGCACACTTCAATTCTAATTACAGATGAAGGTGCAGCAAAACAGTTAACAAAGGGTATTACCCTTTAATATAATCCCCCAAGGAGGAAATTCAAATGACTAAAATTGGTATTAATGGATTTGGACGTATCGGACGTAACGTATTCCGCGCAGCTCTTAACAACTCTGAGGTAGAAGTAGTAGCAATCAACGACTTAACAGATGCTAAAACATTAGCTCACCTTTTAAAATATGACACAGTTCACGGAACTTTAAATGCAGAAGTATCTGCTAACGAAAACAGCATCGTTGTTAACGGTAAAGAAATTAAAGTTATCGCTGAGCGTGACCCAGCTCAACTACCATGGAGCGACTACGGAGTAGAAGTAGTAGTAGAATCTACTGGTCGTTTCACTAAAAAATCAGACGCTGAAAAACACTTAGGTGGATCAGTTAAGAAAGTTATCATCTCAGCTCCAGCTTCTGACGAAGATATCACTGTAGTTATGGGTGTTAACCACGAACAATACGATGCAGCTAACCACAACGTAGTATCTAATGCTTCTTGTACTACAAACTGTCTAGCTCCATTCGCTAAAGTATTAAACGAAAAATTCGGCGTAAAACGCGGAATGATGACAACAATTCACTCTTACACTAACGACCAACAAATCTTAGACTTACCACACAAAGATTTACGTCGTGCTCGTGCAGCAGCTGAAAACATGATCCCAACATCTACTGGTGCAGCTAAAGCTGTAGCATTAGTATTACCAGAACTTAAAGGTAAATTAAACGGTGGCGCTGTACGTGTTCCAACTGCTAACGTTTCTCTAGTTGACCTAGTTGTTGAACTTGACAAAGAAGTAACAGTTGAAGAAGTAAATGCAGCATTCAAAGCAGCAGCTGAAGGCGAATTAAAAGGTATCCTTGGATACAGCGAAGAGCCATTAGTATCTATCGACTATAACGGATGTACAGCTTCTTCTACAATCGATGCATTATCTACAATGGTAATGGAAGGTAACATGGTTAAAGTACTTTCTTGGTACGATAACGAAACTGGTTACTCTAACCGTGTAGTAGACCTAGCAGCTTACATGACTTCAAAAGGTCTTTAATTCTTAATTATATAAGTTATCAATGACAAAACGAGGGAGAGGGTTTGTTCCCTCTCTCTCTTCTTTCGTTTTAAAAGCAAATGTGTTAAGCTTTTGAATGGGTTTTGTCAATCCTAACTAGTAGTCGGAGGGAAATCCAATGAACAAAAAATCAATTCGTGACGTAGATTTAAAAGGTAAGCGTGTATTTTGCCGCGTTGATTTCAACGTACCTATGAAAGAAGGCAAAATTACAGATGAAACTCGTATCCGTGCAGCTCTTCCTACAATTCAATATTTAGTAGAGCAAGGTGCGAAAGTTATTTTAGCAAGCCACTTAGGCCGTCCAAAAGGTCAAGCAGTAGAAGAATTACGTCTTACTCCAGTAGCAGCACGTTTAGGCGAGCTTCTTGGTAAAGATGTTAAAAAAGCGGACGAAGCATTCGGACCAGTTGCACAAGAAATGGTTGCAGCAATGAACGAAGGCGACGTATTAGTTCTTGAAAACGTACGTTTCTATGCGGGCGAAGAAAAGAACGATGCAGAACTTGCGAAAGAATTTGCAGCACTTGCTGACATCTTCGTAAACGATGCATTCGGTGCAGCTCACCGTGCTCATGCTTCTACAGCAGGTATCGCAGACTACCTACCAGCAGTATCTGGTCTATTAATGGAAAAAGAGTTAGATGTACTTGGTAAAGCACTTTCTAACCCAGAACGTCCATTCACAGCTATCATCGGTGGTGCGAAAGTAAAAGATAAAATCGGTGTAATTCGTCATCTATTAGACAAAGTAGATAACTTAATCATCGGTGGCGGACTTGCTTACACATTCGTTAAAGCTTTAGGTCATGAAATTGGTCTATCTCTATGTGAAGACGACAAGATCGAACTAGCTAAAGAATTTATGCAACTTGCAAAAGAAAAAGGCGTAAACTTCTACATGCCAGTTGATGTTGTAATCACTGAGGAATTCTCTGAAACTGCAACAACTCAAATCGTAGGTATCGACTCTATCCCTTCTAACTGGGAAGGTGTGGACATCGGTCCTAAAACACGTGAAATTTATGCAGATGTAATTAAAAATTCTAAGCTTGTTGTATGGAATGGACCAATGGGTGTATTCGAAATGACTCCATTCGCAGAAGGTACAAAAGCAGTAGGACAAGCATTAGCAGATGCAGAAGATACATACTCTGTTATCGGCGGTGGTGACTCTGCAGCAGCTGTTGAAAAATTCGGTATGGCTGATAAAATGAGCCACATTTCTACTGGCGGCGGTGCGTCATTAGAATTCATGGAAGGCAAAGAGCTTCCAGGTGTAGTTTGTCTTAACGACAAATAAGTAGCAGCCAAAGAAAAAGGACGGTGCAAAGCATGCGTAAACCAATTATCGCAGGTAACTGGAAAATGAATAAAACTCTATCAGAAGCAGTTAGCTTCGTAGAGGAAGTTAAAGGTCAAATCCCAGCAGCTTCAGCTGTTGATGCAGTAGTTTGCTCTCCAGCTCTATTCTTAGAGCGCCTTGTAGCAGCAACTGAAGGAACTGACTTACAAGTAGGTGCACAAAACATGCACTTCGAAAAAAATGGTGCATTCACTGGCGAAATTAGCCCAGTAGCACTTAGCGACTTAAAAGTAGGCTACGTAGTACTTGGCCACTCTGAGCGTCGTGAAATGTTTGCTGAAACAGACGAATCAGTAAACAAAAAGACTCTTGCAGCATTTGAACATGGTTTAACACCAATCGTATGTTGTGGTGAGACTTTAGAAGAGCGCGAAAGCGGAAAAACATTTGATCTAGTAGCAGGTCAAGTGACAAAAGCACTTGCAGGTTTAACAGAAGAGCAAGTTAAAGCAACTGTTATCGCTTATGAGCCAATCTGGGCTATCGGTACAGGTAAATCTTCTTCTTCTGCAGATGCAAATGAAGTATGTGCGCACATCCGTAAAGTTGTTGCAGAAGCTGTTTCTACAGAAGCTGCAGAAGCTGTTCGTATTCAATACGGCGGTAGCGTAAAACCAGAAAACATTAAAGAGTATATGGCACAATCTGACATCGACGGCGCTTTAGTTGGCGGTGCTAGCTTAGAGCCTGCTTCGTTCTTAGGTCTTCTGGGGGCGGTAAAATGAGAAAGCCAACAGCTTTAATCATCCTTGACGGTTTCGGACTACGTGAAGAAACTCACGGGAATGCTGTAGCACAAGCTAAAAAACCTAATTTTGATGGTTACTGGAACAAATTCCCTCATACAACGCTTACAGCTTGTGGTGAGGAAGTAGGTCTTCCGGAAGGTCAAATGGGTAACTCTGAGGTTGGTCACTTAAATATCGGTGCTGGCCGCATAGTATATCAAAGCTTAACACGCGTAAACGTTGCAATTCGTGAAGGTGAGTTCGATCAGAACGAAACGTTCCAAAATGCAATTAAAAGCGTAAAAGAAAAAGGTACTGCTCTTCATTTATTCGGTCTACTTTCTGACGGTGGTGTGCACAGTCACATGAACCATATGTTTGCTCTTCTTCGCTTAGCAGCAAAAGAAGGCGTGGAGAAAGTTTATATCCATGCATTCTTAGATGGCCGCGATGTTGGACCACAAACAGCAAAAGGTTATATCGATGCAACGAATGAAGTAATTAAAGAAACAGGAGTAGGACAATTCGCGACTATCTCTGGTCGTTATTACTCTATGGACCGTGACAAGCGTTGGGATCGCGTTGAAAAATGTTACCGTGCTATGGTGAATGGTGAAGGACCTACTTATAAATCAGCAGAAGAGTGTGTAGAAGACTCTTATGCGAACGGTATCTATGATGAATTCGTATTGCCGTCTGTAATTGTTAATGAAGATAACACGCCAGTTGCAACAATCAATGATGATGATGCAGTTATCTTCTATAACTTCCGTCCAGACCGTGCAATTCAAATTGCTCGTGTATTTACAAACGAAGATTTCCGTGAGTTCGATCGTGGTGAAAAAGTACCTCACATTCCTGAATTCGTTTGTATGACACACTTCAGTGAAACTGTAGATGGTTACGTGGCATTCAAGCCAATGAATCTTGATAACACTTTAGGTGAAGTTGTTGCGCAAGCGGGATTAAAGCAACTTCGCATCGCGGAAACTGAAAAGTATCCGCACGTTACATTCTTCTTTAGCGGTGGTCGTGAGGCTGAATTCCCAGGAGAAGAGCGTATCTTAATTAACTCACCGAAGGTTGCAACGTATGACTTGAAACCTGAAATGAGCATTTACGAAGTAACGGACGCTTTAGTAAATGAAATCGAAAATGATAAACATGATGTTATCATTCTTAACTTTGCAAACTGTGATATGGTTGGCCATTCTGGGATGATGGAACCAACAATTAAAGCAGTAGAAGCAACTGACGAATGTTTAGGAAAAGTTGTAGAAGCAATTCTTGCAAAAGATGGTGTAGCACTTATTACTGCTGACCATGGTAATGCTGATCAGGAGTTAACTGCTGATGGCGAGCCGATGACAGCTCATACAACTAACCCGGTTCCTTTCATCGTTACAAAAAATGATGTAGAGCTTCGTGAAGGTGGTATTTTAGGAGATATCGCCCCAACAATGCTTACGCTTTTAAATGTGGAACAACCGAAAGAAATGACAGGTAAAACAATTATTAAATAATTTGCTTATATAAAAAGGAGAGAATTTATTATGTCAACAATTATTGATGTTTATGCTCGCGAAGTCCTTGACTCTCGTGGTAACCCAACTGTAGAAGTAGAAGTTTACACAGAAAGCGGCGCTTTCGGACGCGCTATCGTACCAAGTGGTGCATCTACTGGTGAACACGAAGCAGTAGAATTACGTGACGGTGACAAATCTCGTTACCTTGGTAAAGGTGTTATGAACGCAGTAAACAACGTTAACGAAGCAATCGCTCCAGAAATCGTTGGTTTCGACGTAACTGACCAAGCTGGTATCGACCGTGCTATGATCGAATTAGATGGCACTCCAAACAAAGGTAAACTAGGTGCTAACGCTATCCTTGGTGTATCTATGGCAGTAGCTCACGCAGCAGCTGACTTCGTAGGTCTTCCATTATACCGTTACCTTGGTGGATTCAATGCAAAACAATTACCAACTCCAATGATGAACATCATCAACGGTGGTTCTCACGCTGATAACAACGTAGACTTCCAAGAGTTCATGATCTTACCAGTTGGTGCTCCAACATTCAAAGAATCAATCCGTATGGGTGCTGAAGTATTCCATGCACTTAAAGCTGTATTACATGACAAAGGTCTTAACACTGCAGTAGGTGACGAAGGTGGATTCGCTCCAAACCTTGGTTCTAACCGTGAAGCTCTAGAAGTAATCATCGAAGCTATCGAAAAAGCTGGTTACAAAGCTGGCGAGAACGTATTCTTAGGAATGGACGTTGCTTCTTCTGAGTTCTACAACAAAGAAACTGGTAAATATGACCTTGCAGGCGAAGGCCGTACTGGCTTAACTTCTGCAGAAATGGTTGATTTCTACGAAGAGCTTTGCAAAGACTTCCCAATCATCTCTATTGAAGATGGTTTAGACGAAAACGACTGGGATGGTCACAAATTATTAACTGATCGTATCGGTGATAAAGTACAATTAGTTGGTGACGATTTATTCGTAACTAACACTCAAAAACTTGCTGAAGGTATCGAAAAAGGTATCTCTAACTCAATCTTAATTAAAGTTAACCAAATCGGTACTTTAACTGAGACTTTCGAAGCAATCGAAATGGCTAAACGTGCTGGTTACACAGCAGTTGTATCTCACCGTTCTGGTGAAACTGAAGATGCTACAATCGCTGACATCGCAGTTGCAACTAACGCTGGCCAAATCAAAACTGGTTCTATGAGCCGTACGGATCGTATTGCTAAGTACAACCAATTATTACGTATCGAAGACGAGCTAGGCGAAGTAGCTGTTTACGATGGTGTAAAATCTTTCTATAACATCAAACGATAATTGTAGAAAATAACGACAGACCGTGAGAAATCACGGTCTGTTTTTTTATGTTAAAATTCTTCACCCGTCATAAGTGACATGAAATGTTTAAAGAAGCGGTTATAATCAAAATCAATGGCGATTTGATGACTCGGCCAATCAGTAAATGGTTTAGACTCTCCTAAAGAACGAAATTCCCCAATGCTTGTTCCTTGTGCATAGGATTCCGTCATGACAACAATAGGTGACTTATGATACGTAAACATAGAGTTATCAAATAAAGCGAGTATTGGCATGGTGTCATGAAAGGGACTTCCTTTTAAATGCGGTAGGGTATCTTTATAGTAGCCGTAGTAATAATGATCGAATAACGGTTTGACGAGTGGGGATTTTCCTTTCGCTTCAATGTATTCGGCCATTTCTGGTGTAATGACGGAGTACTGGGTGACGTTTAACGGGTATATGTACATGTTAGCTGCAGATTGAAGAACGATATTAGCGGCAGTAGGATCGCCATAAAAGTTTGCTTCCGAAATAGGAGTAACATTACCGGGATGTAAAAAGGCACCGCCCATTACGTAGTAAGATTTAATTTGCTTCATTAGCTGTTTACATAGGATGAATAAAATTGCGAGGGAGGTAAGTCTTCCTAAACTTACAATGATTAATTCATCTTTATACTGTTCAATAAGAGGAATAACTTCGAAAAAATTCTCCATTTCTCCGTTAGTCACATTCTCCTTTGGAATAATTGGCCCGAGTCCTTGTTTTCCATGGACATCCGTAAAGAAAGCTGGAGGGGCACCAGTAAGCGGTTGTTCTGAACCACCAAATACTTTAATATTTCTATTTTTTGTTTCGTGCTTAAGAAAATGAGCATTTTGTACGGCCATTTCTTTTGGAACATTGCCGTAATCAGCAACAATGCCGATGATTTCTATTTCATCGATAAAGAATGCTAAAAGGAGGGCCATCGCATCATCAATCCCAGGATCACAAAAAATAAGAACTTTTTTTGGCATATGTTCACCACCTATGTTGTTTGTTCCGTAAAAGCCCGATTGGTGAAAGGTTATTAAAGTTTCACTTTATATATATGTAAGTTTAAGGAGAAAAAGATTATTTTATTGAAATAACAACCTTATAAAATCAGAAAATAAAAACTTTTTGTATTAGGTCAAGGTTTTTGACTTAATTTTCACTCAGAAATCCAGTCATATCAAGGTTGTAAGCGTCAAACATAGGCTGTTTTTGCTGTCAAGTTGATAAATTGCAGCTTTTTACAATTTATACTATGATAAAGATATTAACAGAAGATCGTATAAACATGAGGGATGATGAACATGAAATTTACAAAGATTCTTGTCCAAATTGCTGCTCTTTACGTTTTTTATATGGTTGGAACTTGGGTGCAAGAAATGTTAAATATTCCAATTCCAGGAAGTTTGATTGGGATGTTCCTCTTACTTGTTTTACTTAGCCTAAAAGTTCTTCCAGTGAAATGGTTCGATTTAGGAGCAGAAACACTCGTTGCTATTATGCCGTTTTTATTAATTCCGCCAACGCTTGGCCTAATGAATTACGGTGCTTTTTTTATGAGTAAAGGAATTTCTCTTTTTATTACAGTTGTAGCGAGTACATTTTTAATTATTATTGTCGCAGGACATACAGGACAATATCTTGCGAATAGAAAGGAAAGAGAGTCGCGATGAGCCAAATATTAATCGGAATCGGTTGGGTTCTTTTTACGGTGCTATTATATCAATTATCTAAAAAAATCTATCAAGTATTTCCAACACCATTCACCATTCCAATGCTTGTAGCAACAGGATTAATGGCTTTCTTATTTATCGTGCTTGATATACCGTATCAACATTATATGGAAAGTGGTGGTGGCTGGATTGCAAAACTGCTGGGACCCGGTGTTGTAGCATTTGCAATTCCTCTTTATAAACAACGTCACGTTCTGCAAAAATATGTTGTGCCGATTGCCGGCGGGGTACTAGTAGGTACAACAGTTGCCATTGCAAGTGACTTTGCTATTGCATCACTTATGGGAACAGATAAAAGTTTGATTTTATCTTCTTTACCAAAATCGGTGACAATGCCAGTTGCAATGAGTGTTTCAGAGCAAGTTGGTGGTGTGCCGTCATTAACAGCAGCTTTCGTTGTTATTGCGGGTATTACTGGAACAATTACAGGACCGATTTTATTAAAATGGAGCCGCGTTACAAACTCAGTTGGTAAAGGTATCGGATTTGGATGTGCTTCTCATATTATGGGCGTTATGAGAGCGATGAAAAATAATGAACATGAAGGTGTTATTGGATCGGTAACAATGACATTAACTGCAATTTTGACATGTTTGCTCGGCCCATTATTTGCAATGATGTTTATGTAATAGAAGAAAAGCGAGAGCAACCTTATTGCTCTCGCTTTTCTATAGGATTTATGCTACAGTTACAATAACTGAATCTTTGTAGGAGGTACGCCAAGTGCATACGTTATTATCCGTTTTACTTATTATTGTATCGATTTTAATGATTGTTATGGTACTTATGCAGTCTAGTAATAGCTCAGGCCTTTCAGGTGCAATTTCAGGCGGTGCAGAGCAATTATTTGGTAAGCAAAAAGCACGTGGAATTGAAGCGGTATTAAACCGTATTACGATTGTTTTAGCTGTTCTATTCTTCGTATTAACAATTGCTGTTACGTACTTAAATTTATAGAATTGAAAGAAGAAGCGTTAGTAAGTTGTACTAATGGTTCTTCTTTTTTTATTTTGCCATTTGAAAGATGTTTCTAATTAGATTATAGAAATATAAATATGGTACACTAAGATATAGAAAGAATACGACTAGATTACAGAAGAGAAAGAGGAGAAGTACATGATGAAATTAGCATCTCCGAAACCATTTACATTTGAGGGTGGAGACCGCGCTGTTTTATTACTACATGGTTTCACAGGAAACTCAGCTGATGTACGTATGTTAGGGCGTTTCTTAGAGAAGAAAGGCTACACTTGTCATGCGCCAATTTATAAAGGGCACGGTGTACCACCAGAAGAGCTTGTTCATACAGGCCCTGAAGACTGGTGGCAAGATGTAACAGAGGCATATCAGCTTTTAAAAGATAAAGGCTTTGAGAAAATTGCTGTTGTTGGATTGTCACTTGGCGGCGTATTTTCTTTAAAATTAGGTTATACAGTACCGGTTTTAGGTGTAGTACCAATGTGTGCACCAATGTATATTAAGAGTGAAGAAACGATGTACCAAGGTATATTGGCATATGCCCGCGAATATAAAAAGCGTGAGCAAAAATCACCAGAGCAAATTGAACAAGAAATGTTGGAATTCCAACAGACACCGATGAATACATTAAAAGCATTACAACAATTAATTGCTGACGTACGTAACAATGTAGATATGATTTATGCACCAACATTTGTTGTACAAGCACGTCATGATGAAATGATTAATACAGATAGTGCTAACATTATTTATAACGGTGTAGAATCTACGTTAAAAGAAATTAAATGGTATGAAGACTCTACGCATGTCATTACACTTGATAAGCAACGTGACGAGCTACATGAGGATGTATATAACTTCTTGGAGCAACTAGATTGGTAAGATCTAGTTGCCTCTTTTTTTCATAAGGAATTTTTTGTGAAAACTGTAAAAATCATAAGGGGAGTATTGAAGTTTCGCTTTATACATCCCCTATCTTTCGGATACACTAAATAATATAAGGTTTTAAAGGAGGTATTTTTGCTTGGAAGAAATCACACAAGAACATATTGATAAGTTGTTATTATTTATGAGAGAAGAAGCGTATAAACCGCTAACGATACAAGAGTTAGAAGAGGCATTTGGAATTGAAGGTTCTGAGGGCTTTAAAGATTTTGTAAAGGCACTTGTAACGATGGAAGAGAAGGGACTTGTTATTCGTACTCGTAGCAACCGTTACGGTCTTCCTGAAAAGATGAATTTAGTACGTGGTAAGTTAATTGGACATGCACGTGGCTTTGCATTCGTTGTACCAGACGAGAAGAAAACGGGAGACGATGATCTTTTCATCCCACCTACAGAATTAAACGGTGCACTTCATGGCGATACAGTATTAGCACGCCTTAGTTCTCAATCAAGCGGTTCACGTCAAGAAGGTTCAATTGTACGCATTTTAGAGCGTGGAACGAAAGAACTAGTTGGTACATATACAGAATCGAAAAACTTTGGGTTCGTTATACCTGACAATAAGCGCTGGACGAGTGATATCTTTATCTTGAAAAGTGCATCAATGGGTGCTGTAGAAGGTCATAAGGTAGTTGTGAAAATTACGAGCTACCCAGAAAACCGTTTAAGTGCAGAAGGTGAAGTTATTCAAATTCTAGGTCATAAAAATGATCCAGGAGTAGATATTTTATCTGTCATTCATAAACATCATTTACCTTTAGCATTCCCTGAAGAAGTGATGGAGCATGCAAACAGTGTACCAGAAACGATTTCAGAAGAAGATTTAAAAGATCGCCGTGATTTACGTGATCAAATGATCGTAACGATTGATGGTGCAGATGCGAAAGATTTAGATGACGCTGTTACAGTAACGAAGCTTGAGAACGGTAACTACAAGCTTGGCGTTCACATCGCGGATGTAAGTCATTACGTTCAAGAAGGTTCTCCAATTGATGTAGAAGCAGCGGAAAGAGCGACGAGTGTGTATCTTGTTGACCGTGTAATTCCGATGATTCCACATCGTCTATCTAACGGTATTTGTTCATTAAATCCGAAAGTAGACCGTCTGACGTTATCTTGTGAAATGGAAATTAACAATTTAGGTGACGTTGTAAAGCATGAGATTTTCCAAAGTGTGATTAAAACGACAGAGCGTATGACGTATGCTGACGTAAGAAGCATTTTAGAAGATGAGGACGAAGAGTTAATTAAGCGTTATGAGCCATTAGTACCGATGTTTAAAGAGATGGGCCAATTAGCACAAATTTTACGTGAAAAACGTATGCGCCGCGGTGCAATTGACTTTGACTTTAAAGAAGCGAAAGTATTAGTAGATGAAGAAGGAAAACCGACAGATGTTGTCATGCGCGATCGTTCTGTATCAGAGAAGTTAATTGAAGAATTTATGCTTGTTGCGAATGAAACAGTAGCAGAGCACTTCCACTGGATGAACGTACCATTCATGTACCGTGTCCATGAAGATCCGAAAGAAGATAAGCTAGAGCGTTTCTTCGAGTTTGTAACGAACTTTGGATATGCGGTAAAAGGACGTGCGAATGAAGTACATCCTCGTGCGCTGCAACAAATTCTTGAAATGGTTCAAGGACAGCCTGAAGAAGTAGTCATTTCAACAGTAATGCTTCGTTCCATGAAGCAAGCTCGTTACGATGCGGATAGCTTAGGACATTTCGGTTTATCAACTGAGTTCTACACACATTTCACATCACCAATTCGTCGTTACCCAGATACAATCGTTCATCGATTAATTCGTGAATACATCATTAACGGTAAAGTCGACAATGAAACGCAAGCAAAATGGCGTGAAAAATTACCTGAGATTGCAGAACACTCTTCTAATATGGAACGCCGTGCTGTTGAAGCAGAGCGTGAAACAGATGAGATGAAAAAAGCAGAGTATATGGTTGATAAGATCGGTGAAGAGTATGACGGTATGATTAGCTCTGTAACAAACTTCGGTTTATTCGTAGAGCTTCCAAATACAATTGAAGGTCTTGTACACGTTAGTTATTTAACGGATGATTACTACCGTTATGACGAGCAACATTTCGCTATGATCGGAGAACGTACAGGAAACGTATTCCGCATTGGTGACGAAATTACAATTCGCGTTATTAACGTAAACAAAGATGAGCGTGCAATCGACTTTGAAATCGTTGGCATGAAAGGTACGCCTCGTCGTAAGTTCAAAGATCGCCCAGTCGTTATCGAACAGCCAAGAACAGGCAGAAAGAAACGCGGTGGACGTAGCGAGCGTAGTAATGAGCGCGGCGGAGAACGTGGCACAGGAAGAAAATTTGACCGTGGTGGCAAAGGTAAAAGCACAGGCAAAGGAAGAGGATCTGCATCCGCATCCACATCTACGTCTGCTAGCCAGTCAGGGAAAAAAGATGGTAACGGCAAGAAGAAAAAAGCATTCTTCGAAAATGTACCAGGATTCAAGAAGAAAAAGAAAAAGCGTAAGTAAGAAAAAGATGGCTTCGCTTTGATGAAAAGCGGGGCTTTTTCTTTTTTTATTGGTGGCTTGAGAGCGAGCCACTTTCGCTTTTTAGTAACATTTGTTACAATAGTAAAAATAGAGGAGGGACGTTATATGCCAAAAGGTTCAGGTAAGGTTATTGCACAAAATAAAAAAGCATTTCATGATTATTTCATCGAAGAAACATACGAAGCAGGGCTTGTCCTTCAAGGAACGGAAATTAAATCGATTCGCGCTGGACGCGTAAACTTGAAAGATGCGTTTGCACGTGTACATAATGGTGAAGTATGGGTTCATAATATGCATATTAGTACATACGAGCAAGGGAATCGTTTCAACCATGATCCGCTTCGCACGAGAAAGTTACTTCTTCATAAAAAAGAAATCGAGAAGTTAATGGGTGCTTCAAAAGAAACAGGATATGCACTAGTTCCAGTTAGAATCTATTTAAAAAATGGATTTGCAAAAATGGCACTTGGTTTAGCAAAAGGTAAGAAGCAATACGATAAACGTCACGATTTAAAAGAGAAAGAAGCTAAACGTGAAATTGCACGCGCGTTCCGTGATCGTCAAAAGATGTAATACAGATATTTACATTTGTAAAACGGCGCGCGTATGATATAATAACTTATGTAAGGTTGTTGCACATTGAAAAACAGCTCTTAGTAGCTATCACGATATTTTCTTCGTATGCTCCATTTTTATCATGGGGACGTTACGGATTCGACAGGGATAGTTCGAGCTTAGGTTGCGAGTCGAGGGGATCGGCCTCGTTAAAACGTCAAAGCCTATAATTGGCAAACAAAACAATCTTTCTTTAGCTGCTTAATTGCACTAAAGGTTCCTCCCTCCATCGTCCATGTGGTAGGGTAAGGGACTCAAACTAAGTGGACTACGCCGGAGTTCGCCGTCTGAGGACAAAGGAAGAGAACAACCAGACTAGCAACTTGGAAGCCTGTCGATAGGCCGAAGAGTTCGCGAAATGCTAATATATCGACTACACTCGTAGAAGCTTAAGTGCCGATATTTTTGGACGTGGGTTCGACTCCCACCGTCTCCACCAATACATATTTGGTGGTTTTTTTATTTTATTGTGATATGAACCATAAGTTTGCCGTTTCGGCAAGCTTATGGTTCTTTTTGTTTGCGGCAAACTTATGCTTCCAGGATTTGAAGAATATTTTTAGTGAAAAGAAGATCTGAACTGAAAGACGGATTAAGGAACTGTTGAGCGGCAATAAAGTTACTCCACTAAAGGGCCATATTGTGGTACTGTTAAGGAAAAGCGAGTAATTGCGTGCGTTGTACAAGGAGGGGTTGGGGTGAATGTAATTGCATGGTTGATCGTTGCTTGTGAAATAGGGTTTTGGGTTGTTATAACTTTAGGTCTGTTCACACGATATATCCTTAAGAAAAATAAATTAGGATTGTTTTTCCTAGCTTTAACACCTGTTATTGATTTAATTTTATTAGTTGTTACGGGTGTAGACTTGTATCGTGGTGCGACTGCTACCCAAGTGCATGCAATAGCTGCTGTTTATATTGGAATCTCAATCGCATTCGGTAGGAGTATGATTGAGTGGGCTGATATACGCTTTCAATATTATGTGATGAAACAAGGAGCGAAACCAGTTAAAAGATTTGGCATTGATTATGCGAAACACTACTTTAAAAGCTGGGGACAACATGTGCTTGCTTTTCTAATAGGTGCCGGAATTTTATTTGTCTTAATCTATTTCATTAACGATTCTTCTCGAACAGAAGTGTTGGCTGGCTTTCTAAAAGTATGGACACTTGTGTTAGGTATCGATCTTTTGATTGCCATAAGCAATTTTATTTGGCCGAAAAGGGAAAAAGGGTAACAATTTAATAATATCGCAATTGGGCGCGATTGTTGAGCAAACACAGGTAGAAAAATGATTAAACTTTTTTATGAAAAATTATTCACTAGCAACAAATAACCCAAGAATTTTGATCAAACTTTTTTCAAAATATTTGGTTTTTTCTATTGAAAAATCAATTTTTTTAGCATGCTTTTGATCAAACTTTATTACAAACCAACAGCATTCATGGCAAGCTTATGGGTTAATAATTAATCCACGGCGAAGGTATGTTTCCTTTTTCCTTAAATAATCAACTAAATCTCCTCAAAAACATGTGATTTCCGGCAAAGATATGCTTCCTTTAGCGGCAACTTTATGGGTAAAGTCACATTTTATGTGATTTGAACCATAACTTTTCCGTTCTGGCAAGGTTATGGTTCTTTTTATTTGCGGCAAACTTATGCTTCCGGGATTTGAAGAATATTTTTAATGTAGCTTTTAAATAAAGGCTATTCATTATCTATAAGGGGTTACTATATCATGGTTTTTATTCTTTAATTCCCTCCATTTATAATTTTAAATTTTGACCCATTGCAGAAATGTAAGATGATAATAAAGTTATTAAATTTTAAAAGCTCAAACAAGCATAACCCCGTTCTAAATTTAGGACGGGGTTAAAAATATAGTTGTTTCTGTAGTGTTTAAAGTAAGATATTTCATTACACTAAAAAGTGTAATTATAAAGTCATTTAAAAATCTAAGTTTTATTCAACAATAGCTGCTGTTTGTTGAAAAGAAAAAATATTACTTTTTGAAAAAAGTGATAACATATATTTCTTTCTCTTTGTTCAATTTAATCTTATTTTTCTAACAATAAGGCTATAGTTTGACTTCCTCCGTTGCCAGTTTCACCAGAAACATCATCGTAAATTTCTTTTACAGTAAACCCTACAGCAGTTACCTCTTCGATGAATAATTCTTTTGTGAAGAATTGATACCAAATGTTATAAGTTTCTATTTTATTATCGGTTACCACTGTTGTTTGTTCTAATGTTACTCTATCAGGATATTTAAGATTTCTGCCGATAGCTACATAGCAATCCTTTGACCAGAAACCACCATTTTCATTAATACTCCAATATTGTTCTTCCTTGAACTGATCAAATTTATTTTGAGAGAAAACATCCAATAACAACTTTCCACCTTTCTTCAGACTGTTCCAAATGTTGAAAAGTAATTTACTACGATTTTCAGGCGCAAGAGCACCATAATCACAATATATCAATAGGGCCAAGTCATAGATATTTGAATCATTTAATTCCAAATAATTTTCATAGCGATATTTAATATTATAATCTAACTTTTTTGCTTGTTCTTTAGCATAACGAATTGAGTTTTCAGAGAAGTCTATCCCTGTTACCGTATAACCTTTTCTAGCTAATCGCTCACTATAAAGACCTGGACCACAACCTAAGTCTAATACTTTTTGATAAGATTTTTTTGGAGCTATTTGTTGGATAAAATCAATAGATTTATCAATAAACGGAAAACTCCTACTAGCTCCTTCAGTATCAGGGCTTAAATGAGCTTCTAATAATTTTTTAGCAATATAAGGATCTTGCCAAAAAACATTATCAGTTTGTTCGAATCGTGAAGGTACCTGCAATTGATTTAATAAATTATTCATAAAAACTTCCTCCTAAAAATTTTTAAACACAAAAAACCGCAGAGCTTTACTCTGCGGTTAAAAAAGAGAATAAGTCCGTAGAGTAAAAAATCAAATGGGCATACCGAATAAACACATAAAAATGCGTATTTCAGTTTGCTTCAAATTGATTTATTTACTCTTTTCCAGTCATAACAAAGTTCGCGAAAATCAAACTTCTGCTATGCCGAACTTCTTCACCTATCCTTTTAGTGTTTTTATAAATATAGCAGACAATAAACTACGAGGTCAACTACTAGTTTAACCCATTATTCAATGGATATAGCCCAATTATTGAATAGAATGACTTTCATTTTTTAATAAATTTGTTATTTTTCAAACAACTTTATTTTAATTTAAAAAACTTTTTTGTCACTTTTTACCCTACTTCTATTATAGAACTTGTCTTATAAAAGTTCTAATGAATAAAATGATAAGGTTAAATGCCTCATGCTGATAATAGGTATTTTTTATTTGTCTCGTTATAACATTCACGGCAAGTTTTTGAGTTAATAATTAATCAACGGCAAAGATACGCTTCCTTTAGCGGCAAGCTTATGGTTCCAAAAATAAAAGGAGTATCTCTTGCCTAACAAGAGATACTCCTTTTATTTGTTTTTAATAATTATTTATTATTTTACACCTAATTTTTCTTTTGTTTTTGCAGGTAAATCTGATTTTTGTACTTCTTCATAAGATTTAACTTCTGTGTCTGGTATATCTGTTTTCTTTTCGTCCTCTTGTTTAATGTAAAGGCGTAAAAATGCATTTTCTTTCATTTTTTCATTATTTGGTTTTTGACTAGTGAAAGTAACTTTTTTTTCGTCTCCATCTTCACCATAAGTAGGTAAAGTATAGACACGTTTATTATCTTTGATCTCACCTTCACCTTGGATTTGAACGTAGTATTCTTCTGTACCAATTTTGCTTGGAGAAGATACATCACACCCTACCGCAAAGCTAGCGAATAGTGCAAGAGTAGCGCATGAAGCAAGTAATTTTTTCATATAAAAACTCCTCTATAAGTTATTTGTGTATTTAAACTGGACTAACTAATTATTAGTTTACAAGGAATAAATGTGTGCAAACATCGATGTATCTAACTGGAAACTTACACTTTTGTAAGGAACCCCTATTTTGAAATCTATCTATATAAAAAGTGATTTTTAATCATCTTGAATGATTTTAAATTTAAAGTAGTAATGAAGATATATTACATGAAAAGTTGTTGAGCGATTTTAATAACAGCAGCAACACCAGATAGTAAAACGAAACCGCCTAAGCAAGAAACAGTAACAATTTGGTTGAATAATAAGTCTTGGTTTTCTTTCATGAGAATTCGCTCCTTTAAGTGAGTTAATAATTTATAATTGCAATGAAAGTAAAAGTGTATATTATATGAAAAGTTGTTGAGCGATTTTAATAATAGCAGCAACACCAGTTAGTAAAATGGAACCGCCTAAGCAAGAAATAGTAACGATTTGGTTAAATAATAAGTTTTGGTTTTCTTTCATGAGAATTCGCTCCTTTAAGTGATTTGATAATTTATAATTGCAATGAAAGTAAAAGTGTATATTATATGAAAATGTATAGAGAAAAAGGAGGCAAAACCGGTGATTAAATTGGATGCGCCTAAGTCAGAAATAGTAGCGATTTGTTTAAATAATAGGTTTTGGTTATGAGAATTCGCTCCTTTAAGTGATTTGATAATTTATAATTGCAATGAAAGTAAAAGTGTATATTATATGAAAAGTTGTTGAGCGATTTTAATAACAGCAGCAACACCAGTTAGTAAAATGAAACCGCCTAAGCAAGAAACAGTAACGATTTGGTTAAATAATAAGTCTTGGTTTTCTTTCATGAGAATTCGCTCCTTTAAAAATGTTTTTATTGTTGATTGATTATCTACTTTTAGTTTATATAAAATGTAAGATTGGAAACATCGAAGTAACTAACGATTGGCTTACAGTATTGTAAGGAATCTTACAGAAGTATGAAAAAAGGCTATTCTATTGAAAGAATAGCCGGGGTCTTAAGTAGATGATTTTAGGAAGTTCTCTCATCTAACTTCATTTTTTTAATGAATTGTTTCGTTTCTGGATTTGTAAGGAGAAGTAAGCGGAATGATGTTCCACCGTAATAAACGCATTTCTTGATTTTAGTAACTATTGTCTGTTTTTGTGTAGGAGAAAGGTAATTGATATCATTTTCTTCTAACAAATAAATAACCTCTAACATATTCTTTTCTGCTTTTTGGGCGATACGATTAGATTTTAACTTTATATACATAAAATTAATGGTTGCCCCAATTGTATAAGGTAATAAAGCTAATTGAGCTTTCTTTTCTAAATTTGTTTTAAAATCATTCATATTAAAATTCGTTTCCCCACCAATTAGTACAGAAACATCTTGAATAAAAATAACGAGCAATAATAGTGTTGTTGCAATCATTGAATTGGATATGAAAAAAGCATTTTCTGTACGACTGAGTTGATAAGGAGGTCGTATCCATACAATTCCCATTTGGACAATAATTCCGATGAAAATTGTTAAGATGATAGAGAAGTTATCTAAAAGGTCAAAATGAGTTAAACTACCTATTGTTGATAATAAGCTAGTACTTATTATTGCTCCAGTGATTACTGAAGAGAGTATTAATAATATGGTCATTAATATATTTGTCCATTGTAGTGCAAGATAAAGGCTAGTTACTGTTACTGCACTTAGAAGTAAAATCATTTGCATCACATTAGAGAATAAGTCTGAAAAAGACGATGAGATGGATGTATTAATTTGTAATAAGCTATTGAAGCTCGATGCAGCGATAAGCAAGCTGTACAATATTTTTGTATAGCATTTGTAAATGTATCTACGATAAGGTAATTCTTTATGGGAGTCAAAGAGAGAAAAGAAATTTAATTCTTTTACCTTTTGATGTTCTTGTTTCATTTCAAAGTAAATGTTTTTAGCGAAATATAGATAAAGTAACATGACCATAAGCCAGCTAATATTAACGAGCCATAGCCCATAAGATCCCTTGAGGTTAAAGAGAACAGAAATAATTTTTGTTCCTATATACATATAAATAGCAATAAGAATAAATGCATTTGTTTTTTTTCTTAAGTTATAGGCAGAAAATTTTATGATTTGTTTGCTGAAGAAAAAATATAGAGAATTTCTTAGTAGTTGTTTCACATGCTGCAATAAAATAGCTCCTTTCGTTTATTCAATCAGTTGTTGAAATTTAAAATAGAATCAAGTGCATATATTAGTATAGTGGATAAATGATTAATATGGGATATAAAAAAGCTGATGACAGCATGTCACCAGCTTTTTATTATCTTTCTTTCGGAAGTACAATCCCTTTATACAATTGAATTGTAATTAAATAATAAACAGTATAGATCACTGCGAAAATTGCCAGTGGGATCCAAATACGGAAGTATGGGTCAACCACGATGACGGAGAACAGATTCATACCGACAATTACATGAGAGATGCCAATGGTAGCTGGGAATAAGAATACTAACAATAACTCCTTATAGATTGACCTCGCTAATAGCTCGCGACGTACTCCTATTTTACGCAACATTTGATAGCGCTTTGTATCTTTTGTTGCACCAGATAGAATTTTGAACATTAAACAACTTGCCATCATAGCTAAGAAAGCAATTCCTAAGAAGAAGCCCATAAAGACTGTACCACTTGTGAAAGTGTACATAAATTCGTAAAAGCTAAATTTACTATTCAACTGATCCTTAGTTATATCCTTATATTTTGCTAATTGTAATTGATCAAGTTCTTTCCATTCTTTCTTATACGTTGCATAATCATTAGTTTTTCCAATTACAACATATTGTTCTGCTGTTTTTATTTGATTGTACATCTTTTGATCTACAATTTTTATATGTTGTTGTTTGTATAAGTATTCAGGCTGTATTTCTTTGAATACATTCTTCCATTCTTCAGAAAGAGTAAGACCGTCAATTGTATCATTTTGACCTTTCTTTACAATTGCTCCGACTGGAAGTTCACTTGTAGTTCTTTCTACTTTACCGATTTTCTTTTGCTCAAATCCAATTTGAACGAGAGGTCGATCCTTTTCTAAGTCTTCTTTCAAGTAGTAAACAAATTGCTGGTCAACTTTGTAGCGATAATCCGCTTGTTCTTCAAATTTGATCTTTTTTAATACTTTTTTCTCATCTGCTGTTGGGTTGTGAATTGCTACATCATATAGGTAAGAAATATCAGTAGCTAGGCTAATATTGTTTTTAAAAGCCATTCCGCCAGCAATTGCCCCAACTGCAAGTGCAATTAACATTGCTACAGTTGCTAATACTTTCGTTAAATCATTTACTCGGAAGGTTAATTGAGCGAAAGTAAAAGAGTTTAATCCTTTTTCATTTAATGGCTTAATTTTTTTGAGTAATTTCATAGTTAGCGGTAATAAAGAGATGAAAATAAGATATGTTCCTAATGTCGTTGCTACTGTAGCGATAGGAAATCCAGCAAATGATAAAGTTTCTATGTTTATTAACGCTTTATATCCAATTGCTAATGAACCAGTACCAATTACTGATACAAAGAAAGTTTTGATTCCTTTTACTGAAGGTTTGTCTGTTTTCACCTCAGAATGAACCAGTTGTAATATTGTAATGCGAGATAGTTTCGCTGTATTCATAATGGCAGCTAAGAAAAACAGAATGAAGAAAAATATTACTGTTACACGAATAGATGGAATATAAAGAGCATGGTATCCATCGGAAGCAAACTCTAACTCTTTCATGAGAAGTTGTCCAATTCCTTTAGAAAGTCCAATACCGATTCCAATCCCAATAATAAGTGAAGTGATACCGATAGCTAAAGTTTCTATAAACATGAGCATTGTAATTTTATATTTTTTCGCACCTAACATCATATACATACCGAACTCTTTTTGCCTTAATGACAGTAAAAATGAATTCGCATATAAGATGTAGAAGAAGGTGATAGTCGCTAATAAAAATGAACCTATTTGAAAGATGATTCCAATAGTGCTAACCATTGCATTTGCTTTAATAAATGAATCATTCATCGCTAGTGTTTGGAACATATAAAAGATAGAAATGGACATAACAAGTCCAATTAATAAGACAATGTAATCTCTTATTTTACTTTTTAGTCCTGACATCGAAAGTTTGAGTAACATGTTGTAAAATTCCTTTCTTATGCTTTTTGTGTACCTAAATCAGCAAGTACATTTAAAATTTCTTTATAAAACATTTCGCGGTTTGTTGTACGATGTAGTTCTCTATACAGCTCTCCATCTTGAATGAACAAAATGCGCTGGCAGTAACTTGCGCTAAATGGATCATGAGTAACCATCATAATTGAAACATTTTGTTCTTCATTGAGACTTTTCATTGCATCTAAAAGGCTAGTTGCATTTTTAGAATCAAGTGCTCCAGTTGGTTCATCTCCTAAAATAATCGCGGGCTCATGAACGAGTGCACGTGCAGCGGCAGAACGTTGTTTTTGGCCACCGGATACTTCTGAAGGATACTTTTGAAGAATTGCTGAAATTCCTAACATCTCTGCTACTTTTGTTACTTTTGGTCCAATTTTTCGAGAAGGAACACCTTGCAGGGAAAGTGGCAATGCAATATTTTCATAGATTGATAAATTTTCTAAAAGGTTAAAGTCTTGAAAAATAAATCCTAATTTTTTGGAACGGAAATCAGAGAGTGCGCCTTGCTTCATTTTTGTAATATCCGTACCTGCAATTTCAACTTTTCCGTCTGTTGCATGATCTAATGTAGAAATTACATTTAATAATGTTGTTTTTCCTGAACCAGATGGCCCCATAATTCCTACAAATTCACCTTCTCGAATTGAAAATGATACACCTTTTAAGGCATATGACTGATTTTCACCTTTTTTACCATATACTTTCTGAACATTTTTTACGTCTACAACAGGTCTTTGCATTTTTATATCCTCCTATATGTTATTTCTTATTATTATTTTTTTCGGATAGGCATTAAGTTCCAATAAGTTAAGCAACGCCAGATCCATTCTACAGGTCCAAAATTAAAATATTTTAACCAAACATTACTAATCACGATTTGAAAAATCCATGTTAGGAAACACATACTCACCATAGCGATTGCTGGTGAAAATACGCTTAGAGTTATTGGTAAAATGAACATTCCAATAAAGGTCTGTCCTAAATAATTACTCATTCCCATTCTCCCATAAGCTTGTAATGGTTTTAATACAGTGCTTCCTACTGTACTTTTCAACAGAGCTACAAGGATTAAAATATAAGTTATTGTGAGAAATGGTTGTAAAATGTTTAGTAATATAAAAGATAGCTTTGCACTTGGTGTTAGCATTTGTACAGTAACCCCAGTAATAGAAACAATACTAAACATAATAATGAGCAATTTATGAAGTTTTGGGCGTTGTTTTAATTTAGTAAGAACATCCAACTTCATTAGTGAATACCCTTCTATAAAATAGATTAAAAATGAAGTTATCATAGTTAATATTTGAAGAGCATCAAGAAATGGAGGTATGTTCGACTTTAACTGAAATATATAATCGTAGGATATTATACTTACGATTATGCCCATTACATGTAAGCTTAAAGAAATTACTAACAATAATCGGCCAGGAACTTTATGAAGACTTAATAATAGTAACCCGACAATGGCGTAAGAAATTAAGACATCTCCTCCCCAAACACTAGCATGTAATAAACCAATTACTGCTAGTATGATCATACGGCGTATATAGATAAAATATGGTTGACCTTTTGCTTTTGCTCGAGCTAAAAATAGGGCTGATCCAGCTCCAAATAGTAGTGAGAAAATGGCATAAAACTTTCCGGTTACAAAAATGTTAATCCATTTATCATCTGGTAAAGTAGTATTGGATACATCAGCTTCGTTAAAAAACATTGATATATTCACTAAGAAAATGCCAATTAAGGCAAAACCTCGTATGACATCTAAATCAACAATTCGATTCTTTTGAGGTAAACTTTGTTTTATTGCATTCATAATTCATACATCCTTTCTATTATGATTTTTAGTACATGTATTAAATCTGCGACGATAACAGATTAACCCTCCAGTATTGCTTGATTAACTATTGTTAGTTTACAAGTGATTAAAAGTTGCAAACATCGATGTATCTAACTGGAATCTTACATTTTTGTAAGGAACCTGCATGTAGAGATTTTTTATGTACATAAAAAGACTCTAAAGAATTACTGGTAAGTAGTAATTCTTTAGAGTCTTTTTGATGAGTAATAAGTTCACTTGAAAATTAAATTAATTGAATGAAAAAACAAATAAAGACTCTAAAGAATTACTGGTAATTCTTTAGAGTCTTTTTGATGAGTAATAAGTTCACTTGAAAATTAAATTAATTGAATGAAAAAACAAATAAAACTGAAAATGGCATAAAAAGAAAAATTTGTTATAATAGCGAATGTTGTATATTTTGGAGGTGAAGAACTTGGGTGCTTATTTATTCCCGATTAAGACGGCGATAATTACATTTCCAATCGCTGGTTTTATTTTATTAATTCCTTTTTTAATTTGGCAGTATCGCAAGCATGGGTATATTAATTATTTACGTATGTTTGTTTTGTACTCTTTATTATTATTTTCAATGGCGGCCTATTATTTAATTATTTTACCGTTTCCGGCAACGTTTGATACGTGTAGTATGCAACGTCCAGGAACACAGCATTATCAAATAACACCTTTTACTTCAATCATGGACATCTTGAGAGAAACAAAGGTGAATTTTGCGAATCCAATGTCATACATTGGAATTTTGAAAGAGCGTGCATTTTTACAGGTGGCATTTAACTTTCTTTTATTGTTACCATTAGGCGTTTATTTACGATATTATTTCCGTCGTAATCTGTTACAAACTGTTATTATTACATTTCTTGTTTCGTTATTCTTCGAAGTTACACAATTAACTGGATTCTATGGATTATATAATTGTCCATATCGTTTATTTGATGTTGATGATTTATTCTTAAATACGCTTGGTGGATTTGCAGGATATATGATTGCACCAATATTTACTTATTTCCTACCAGATGTACATGCGATGGATGAAAAAGTTGATCTTGAAAATAAACCAGTTCGTATGACACGACGCTTCCTTGCTCTTTGGATGGATTGGTTTGTTATTGGGATTGTGACTTCTTTAATATTCAATGTTAAAGTTTCCGTGGCATTTATATTTAACCCTGCTGAAAAATTGGACGAACTTTTACTTGTCTTCGTTTGGATATTCGTTTATTTTATTGTTTTTCCTTATTTCACAAATGGGAAAACAATTGGGAAATGGATTCTTCATTTTAGAGTAAAAGGGCAAGGAGAGAGAATTACATTCATTGAATTATGTAAACGCTATGGCCTGTTATATTATGGGATTGGTGGTATCAATTATATTTTAATTGCTTCTAGAGTATTAAATGAGCAATTAGAGATAATTTTCCTTTTACTATTCTTTATTTTTAATGGTTTAATCTTATTGCATTTTGCATTGCATATTTTCAAACGAGATAAGCGTTTATTCTATGAGAAAATGAGTAAAACGTATAATGTGATAACTTTTAAAAAGAGTAAATAAAAAAGCATCTGTTGAGATGCTTTTTTTATTTACTCACAATGTTATTGTAGGATTTTACTGTCAGTATATAGTAAGCAAAATAAATCAATGTATATGCGACTATGGTAGTTAAAACTGGAATGAAAATATCTATGCCAAGTGTATTAGAAAGTGCATTTAAAGCGACAATACTATGCAAGCTACCGATAGTAAGTGGCAGAATAAATATGAAGGCTATTTGTTTTGCAATCGATTTAAAGATGGTTTGCTTACTTACACCCAGTTTACGTAAAATAATATATTTATCTTGATCTATAGTTGCTTCTGTTAATTGTTTAAAGTAAATGATGCTTCCAGTTGCAGCTAAAAAGACAAGCCCTAAAAATACACCAGCGAAGATGACTAATCCTGTGGCTTCTACAACACCTGTATAAGCGTTGTATTTAGATATTAAATTGATGTCTTTAGGAAGGAGTATTTGCAGTGCTTTTGTTAACTCCTTAGTATTTTTGTCATCGGATACTTTATATGCTTGTAGCATATAGGGTTCTTGTTTTTTTGTAATATCAGAAAAAACTTTGTCGGTCACTACGATAGTGAATTCATGTAATGAGTCATTTAGTATATTATCTTGAATTTTCCCTACAAATTGCAATGAATAATCATTACCTGAAAGATGCAGTTTTGTTTTGCCATTTTTATATTCAGTTTGAAACGTATTACTCTTATTTGCATCAAGAGCAACCGCTTCTAAATTTTGAAGTGATACTTTTATATCCTTATTCGTTTTATCGGCTAGGGTATTGAATGTACTCTCCGATAATAAATTTAATTCTTTAGGATTTCTTTCAAAATCGACTGGCAAGATGCCATTCACCTGTAAGTCTGCTTTTATTTTTATTAAAGGGATAGCAATTTTCTCTTTTATTGTATGATTAGAGTTTCTTATTGTATTTTCAATTTGCTGATCTATCTGTGAATCTGTTTTTACATACATAAAACTAAACGGTTCTGTTTTATCAATCATTACTTTATTTTTATAATACATACTATAAGAAGCACCAATTCCACACAGTGTGACTGCGCTTAATAGTGCAATGGCAGTTAGTGTTTTGGCGTTTGATTGAATGCGTGCTAATAGTTGAGATACACTAACCACATTAATCCCACGGTAATAGCGTGTTTTATTCTTCTGTAAGCCAAGTAATAAAAAAACGGTAAAAGAACGAAATATGAAATATGTACCGATTGTAGAACCACCTAAAATAATACACATATTCCGTATCTTATGGTCTATCCATATAGAAGAGAGAAAAGGTTGAAGTGCGAACCAGTAAGAAGAGATAACTAAAATAATTCCTAATAAAGCGGTCCATATAGATCCTTTTGGAATGAGCTCATCTTGTCTTTCAGCCTGAAGTAATTCAATTAATTTAAACTTATAAATTATGCTATAACCTTGAAAAGATGTTATTAAAATAATAACGGTAAATACGAGTATGGTATGCATGATTGCTTGTAGAGAAATAGAAAACGAAATAGCAGTTGATAATTGCATTATTTTTAAAAGTAACATGGAAAACACCTTTGAGAGTAAAGCTCCGATGCTCATTCCTATAATGAGTGCAATAATTCCTATGATGAGATTTTCATAAAATAACATGGCACCAATTTGACGTTTTCGAACACCTAGTAAGGAGTATAATGCAATTTCTTTTTTTCTTCTCTTTGTGAAAAATGAATTTGAATACGAAATGAATATTGCTACAAAAATGATTAGAATAACAGAAGAAGCTTTAAAAACATCTGCAATCCCTTTGGTTGTACTCGTTTGCTCTACGATATAACCGTTATATTGTAGCGATACAAAAATGAAATAAATGACAATACTAAGTATCATAGATGCAAAGTATAGTACATAATTTTTTAGGTTTCTTTGTAAGTTTCTTTTGATGATACTAAATGGTGTCATGACCGCTACCTCCAAGAGCAGAAAGAATATGTAATAGTTTTTGGAAAAATTCTTCCTGTGGCATCTCGCCCTTTACAAGTTCTGTGAAAAGTTTTCCATCTTTAATAAAGAGGATGCGTTTGCAATAACTTGCCACAAAGGGATCATGCGTAACCATCAAAATGGTGGCAAGTTGTTTTTTATTTAACACTTGTAGGATTTGTAGTAAATCAACTGCTGATTTAGAATCTAGTGCACCTGTAGGTTCATCAGCTAAAATTAATTTTGGTTTTCCTATAATAGCTCTCGCTGCTGCAGTACGCTGCTGTTGTCCACCAGAAATTTGATACGGATATTTATTTAGCAATTCTTGAATGCCAAACATTGTTGCAACTTCATCTACACGTACATCAATTTCGTGTGCATTCATATTTCTTAAAGCAAGTGGTAGAAGTATATTATCCTTTATCGTTAACGTATCAAGTAAATTGTAGTCCTGAAAAATAAAGCCTAATGTGTCACTACGGAATGCAGTAAGTTGTTCATCTTTCATTTTTATAATATTTCTTCCATCAACAATAATTTCTCCTGTGGTTGGTATATCAATCGTCGATAATACATTTAATAAAGTAGATTTTCCAGATCCAGATGGACCCATTATGCCAACGAATTCACCTTCAAAAATTGTGAGATCAATATCATGGAGGGCAGTAAATATGCTGCCTCTATTACTAAAGACCTTCCTTACGTGTTTTGCCTGTAATACGGGGTTCAATATGGACCCTCCTCTATTGTATGATAAGCTTATTGTATGGTAATTTTATACCCTAAACCATAGGACAACCTTACAAATTATAATTCAAACCTTACAAACTTGTAAGGTTAAAATAGTGCTAGGAGGCAAACTTTTTATGAAAATTTTATTAGTTGAAGATGAACCAACCATTCGTGAAACGGTGGCCGATGAGTTAGGGAAATGGGGATTTGAAGTATGGGCGAGTACAAACTTTGAACATATTTTAAATGATTTTTTGGCTCAATCTCCGCAACTTGTTTTACTTGATATTAATCTTCCTTATTTTGATGGATTTTATTGGTGTAGAAAAATTCGAGAAGTATCAAAAGTACCAATTATTTTCTTGTCATCTCGTGATAATCCTATGGATATGGTAATGGCCATGAATATGGGTGGAGATGATTTTGTACAGAAACCATTTTATACAGATGTTTTAGTGGCTAAAATTCAGGCTCTTATGAGACGTACATATTCTTATACACAAACTGAAACAAATGTTGTTGAATATGAAGGTGTCGTATTAAATTTACAGAGCGGGGAAGTAACCTATCATAATCAAATATTGGAATTAACAAAAAATGAGTTTAAAATTTTACAGATATTAATGCAGAATATAGGATCGATTGTAAGTCGAGATAATATTATGCGTAAACTCTGGGAAAATGAAAGTTTTGTTGATGATAATACATTAACAGTAAACGTAGCTCGTGTAAGGAAGAAGCTTGCCGAACTTGGAAAAGAGGAGTTTATCCATACGAAGAAAGGGCAAGGTTACATTATTACATGAGTATTTTTCGTTACATAAAAGAACGCCGTTATTTTATGCTTCTGTACTTTTTGATTATGTTATTTATTTCTACCATGATTTATTTAAGTGAGGGATTAAGTAATACAAAAGCAAATCTTATATATATCAATGTTGTAAGTGCAATTTTTATTCTTATCTATCTTATAATCGGGTATTTTTATCATAAAAGATTTTATAAAGAACTTCATATTGCTCTTTATTTAGAGCAGGATACAGTGATTGCTATCCCAAATCCACATACATATGAACAGGAACTATATACGGATATATTAAAAAAACTGTACTTAGAGCAACAAGAGCAAATGTACGTATTGCACGAGGAAAAGAAAGAATATCATGATTTTATTATGTCGTGGATTCATGAAGTTAAAATACCGATTGCTGCTAGTCAACTATTGATGCGCAGTGGCAAACCGGCAGATATTTTAATTGATAAATTAGAGGATGAGTTAGGAAAAATAGATCACTTTGTTGAACAAGCTTTATACTATTCACGGCTTGATTCTTTTTCAAAAGATTATTTCATTCAAGAAGTTTCTCTCGAGGCGATTACGGGTACTAGTATGAAAAAATATGCTAAGTCATTTATTTCAAAGCGCATTCAATTTGAACGTACAAACTTACAACTTCTAGTAGAGAGTGATACAAAATGGCTATCTTTTATTGTCGATCAGATTGTGGCAAATGCATTGAAGTATACTGATTCGCATGGAGAAATTAAGTTTATTGGGGAAGAAGACAAAGCGGAAAAGCGTCTTATTATTCAAGATAATGGAATTGGTATTAAACTTGAAGACATTGGACGAGTATTTGAGCGTGGATTTACAGGAGTGAATGGGCGAGTTCATACGAAATCAACGGGATTAGGATTATATTTAGCGAAACGATTGTCTCATAAATTAGGGTATGATATTTCTATTGAATCGAAAGAGAATGAATATACAAAAGTGACAATACACTTTCCTAAAGGGAATCAATATCATGCGATCGCAAAAACATAACAAAAGCACTTATCTATAGATAAGTGCTTTTGTTATGTTTTCTTTTATCCTATTATTCGCAGGGCGGCCTTTAAAATCCTGGTCGGTGAGGTGTTATTAAAAACATTTTATTCAAATCTTCATATACTTTGTGTTTTTATCCGTATCTATTGTAAGATTATATAGAGTTCTCCTAATAAGCTGTTATAATGACTTTTTTTAGGAGTTTAATACTTATAAATCTTAAATTATTTTTGGAGATAATTTTTTATCTAACTAAGTGATATTGAAGTAGAGGTGAACCATCGGTGAGGCAGGTGTTAGTAATTAAAAATGAACGGTCTTTAGCAAAGAAAATCGTAAGCGGTTTAACGGAAGAAGGCCATTTCATTTTAAAACTTCACAATGAAAACGAAGGTTTAAATATAATATATGAACAAGATTGGGATATTATCATATTAGATTGGGATTCATTAAGCATATCTGGACCAGAAATTTGTAGACAAATAAGATTGGTTAAAACGACACCGATCATTATTGTGACCGACAATGTTTCTATCGAGGATTGCGTAGCAGGGTTACAAGCAGGAGCAGATGATTATATAAGAAAACCATTTGCGAAAGAAGAATTAGTAGCAAGGGTTCAAGCTATTTTAAGGAGAAGTGACTGTAACCAGCAAAATGAGATAACCTTTTATCAGTTTAAAGATCTCTTTGTTGATGCATCTAGCAATATTGTGAAAAAAGGTGGTAAAAATCTCTCGCTTACGAAGCGTGAGTACGATTTACTTGCATTTTTAATCAAGAATAAAAATACAATATTGAGCCGTGAAATGCTTTTGAACCAAGTTTGGGGACATAACGTAGTCGTAAATCCAAATGTAGTAGACTTATATATTGGGTATGTAAGAAAAAAATTAAAATGTGAGAAGAAAGACAGATATATTCAAACGATACATGGCAGAGGCTATTCAATGGTTGAATGATAAAAATAAGATAATAAAGTAGTTTCTGTGAAATATGAAAAGACAGAAACTATAAAAAGAAGATTGCTATCAGGAAATGGTCATTTTTTGCAGTAGAAACCATGTTTTATAAGGTGTGGGGGATGGATCTGCTGCGCATTAGTTGAGACCGTATCAAATTTATTTTTAATTTTATTAACTCACACCATTCACAAGATTTTCACAGAATTAATGACTATACTTATTATCAGGACGTTCAAATGAAAATGATTATCAATAGCAATTTAGATGCATAAAAGTTACTATCTAATTTAATCTATGAACTTTATCATTTTCGAACTAAATTACATAATAAGGAGTATACGTATGAAAAAAACTATGCTTTTAAAATTAGTAAGTATTCTAGCAATTTTCACATTAATGTTAGTAGCTTGCTCAGATTCAGGTAAAGAAACTTCGAAGGCTAATAATAAAGATAATGGTAGTGATAAGCCAAAAACGGTTGAAATCACTGATGCGCATGGAAAAGTTACTGTTCCTGTAAATCCAAAGAATGTAGTTGCTTTAGATAATAGAACTTTTGAAACTTTAGCTGATTGGGGAATTAAATTAGCGGCTGCTCCAAAGGATATTATGCCTGCTGATTCAGCATATAAAAAGGATGAAAAAGTTCAAAATATTGGGAATCACCGTGAACCAAATCTTGAAATTATTGCAGCGGCAAACCCTGACCTTGTAATTGTTGGTCAAAGATTTGCTGACCATTACGAAGAAATCAAAAAATTAGTACCAAATGCAGCTGTTATTGATCTTAATTTTGATGTTTCTGAGAAGGCTACTAAGCCTGGAGAAAACTTAGTAAAAGGACTTAAAGATTCTACAACTACTTTAGGAAAAATCTTTGCTAAAGATAAAGAAGCTAAACAATTAGTAGCTGATTTTGATAAATCTATTGAAAAAGCAAAATCTGCTTATAACGGAAAAGATAAAGTTATGAGTGTTATCGTTACTGGTGGGAATATTGGCTTTGCAGCTCCTCACTCTGGTCGCGTTTGGGGACCTATGTATGAAATTTTCGGTTGGACTCCAGCATTAGAAGTTTCGAATTCTACTGCAGGTCATAAAGGTGATGACGTTTCTGTTGAAGCTATCGCACAAACAAATCCTGATTGGCTTTTCGTATTAGATCGTGATGCTGCAACATCTGATGCAGCTAAGTCAACACCTGCTAAGGATGTTATTTCTAAATCACCTGCTCTTCAAAACACAACTGCTGTTTCTAAAAAACAAGTTATTTATGCACCAGAAGATACTTACACAAATGAATCAATTCAAACTTATATAGAGTTATTTGGAAATATGGCAAAAACTTTAGCTAAGTAGTGTAAAGGGGTACGAAACAGTGTCAAAAAATATGATTTCTAGGGTTGAGAATATTTCTCAACCCCAGTTTTATAATCAAAATAAAATATGGACAAAACCTTTTATAATAGCAGTTATAGTTGTTATAATTTTAGGGATTATATCACTGTTTACTGGAGTTTATGATATACGTGGACAAGAGGACGGAATGGAGATGTTTTTCATCACTCGTGTTCCGAGAACGGTTGCATTAATGCTTACTGGAGCTGCGATGGCAATGGCAGGGCTCGTCATGCAACTCATTACACAGAATCGTTTTGTTGAACCTACTACAACGGGGACGATTGAATGGTCAGGCTTAGGCCTGCTTTTTGTGTATTTACTATTTCCTGCCCCGACTTTAGTTCAAAGAATGACTGGTGCAATCATTTTTTCTTTTATAGGAACTATGATTTTCTTTTTATTTTTAAGAAGAGTTAAGCTTCGTTCGTCTTTAATTGTCCCGATTATTGGATTGATGCTTGGAGCAGTTATTTCTGCAGTGTCTACTTTTTTAGGACTCCTTTTTCAAAAGACGCAAAGTATTGAAACTTGGTTTGTCGGTTCATTTGCTAACGTTCAGGTCGGAAGATATGAATATTTATGGCTGATTGTTATCATTACTTTTCTTATTTTTATGTATGCTAACAGATTGACTTTAGCTGGACTAGGAGAAGATGTCGCAACGAGCCTTGGAGTTAATTACAATAGAATTGTTCTTTTTGGGACTGCTCTTATCTCGGTTGCAGTTGGAATTGTTGCAGCTGTTATTGGACACTTACCTTTCTTGGGATTAATTGTTCCAAACATTGTTTCCATGTTTAGAGGTGATGACCTTAGGAGTAATTTACCTTGGGTTTGTGTGATCGGAATGGGTTCAATAACTGCCTGTGACATCATTTCTCGAACAATTATACAGCCTTTTGAAGTACCTGTTTCTTTAATACTTGCAACAGTGGGAGCAGTCGTGTTTATTACTATTTTATTGAGAAAAAGAAAACCAAGGAGGCTACGATGATCACATTAGAATATAGAAAAAAAGAAAATGTCGAAATCGATTCTAGCCTTCACAATGAAAGTAGATCAGCTAGTGCTTTTCGGTCTAAGAAGGAAGCAAGACGTTATTGGATTTTACTGATAACATTGATTGCTTTAGGTCTTCTTTCTTCATATGGACTTTTAGTTTATAACAATCCAGTTCCGATAGATTCACCTTCTTTTATCCCAGTTGTTAAGAGAAGGATAGTAGCTATTGTTGCAATGATTATCGCTGCAGTTTGCCATAGCTTGTCGACAGTTGCTTTCCAATCTATTACGAATAATAAAATTATTACTCCATCGCTTTTAGGTTTCGAATCACTTTATTCAGCAATTCATACGAGTACAATATTCTTCTTTGGTGCTAGTGCATTAATAAATTTTAATGGAATTGGCTCATTTTTATTCCAAGTTGTTGTTATGGTCTTCATGAGTTTGATACTTTATGGATGGTTACTTTCCGGTAAATACGGGAATTTACAACTTATGCTTTTAGTTGGAATTATTATTGGTACCGGGCTAAATTCTGTGTCAACTTTCATGAGAAAACTACTTGCGCCTTCAGAATTTGATATTTTACAAGCAAGATTATTTGGTTCTGTTAATCATGCAGATCCTGCATATTTTCCTATTGTAATTCCTATGATCATAATTGTAGCAGTATTAATTTTTGCTCATTCTAAGAATTTGAATGTTTTGTCACTAGGAAAGGATGTTGCTACTTCTTTTGGAGTTAAATATCAACCTAGTGTAATTTATACGCTTGTATTAGTAGCTATTTTGATGTCTATTTCAACAGCTCTAATTGGGCCACTTACTTTCTACGGCTTTTTAGTAGCGACTTTGAGTTATCAAGCGGCGTCAACTTATGATCATAGATATATTTTCCCAATGGCTTTTGCCATAGGATTTTTAATAATGACGAGTGCATACTTTTTAATGTATCATGTATTCCATGCTCAAGGTGTAGTTTCAGTTATTATTGAATTATTTGGTGGAATCATATTCTTAACTATAGTTTTAAGGAAGAGGGCTTTATGATAAAAATTGATAATGTTAAAAAGTTCTATACTGATAAGGTAAAAATAGGACCTTTGGATATTGAAATACCAAAAGCAGGCTTTACTTCTTTAATTGGACCAAATGGTGCTGGAAAGTCAACGACACTTTTGATGATTGGCAGACTTTTAGATATGGATGAAGGTCAAATTCAGGTAGCAAATATGGATGTTTCTGAATCTAAATCGAAAGACTTAGCAAAAGTTTTGACTATATTGCGACAAGAAAATCATTTTGTAACTAGGCTTACAGTTAGACAATTAGTTGGATTTGGACGCTTTCCTTATTCAAAGGGAAGATTGACTAAAGAAGATGAGGTTATCATTTCTAAATATATCGATTTCTTAGATTTAACTAGTTTAGAGAATAGATATTTAGATGAGCTTTCTGGTGGTCAAAGACAAAGGGCATATGTAGCGATGGTATTGTGCCAAGAGACTGAATATGTACTTTTGGACGAGCCGCTGAATAACCTTGATGTTGCTCGTTCTGTTCAAATGATGGAGCATTTGAGACGTGCGGCTAATGAATTTGGAAGAACAATTTTGACTGTTATGCATGACATAAATTTTGCAGCCAAATACTCTGATAAAATTTGTGCTATGAAAGATGGACAAATTGCTGCTTTTGGAACAGTAGAAGAAGTTATGGATCCAACACTTTTGACAGATATTTTTGAAACAAAAATAGAGATTATTAATGGTCCTTATGGGCCGATCGCTGTTTATTAGTTACAAAACGAGTATGCAAAAAAAGCTGCTGTCTATATTTTATAGGCAGCAGCTTTTTTTAAACCTTGCAATCAAATCACTCTTGATATATAGTTTAGTTAAGTGAACTAAACTACATTCAGGAGGTTTTGAAATGGAAAAAGAAATAGTTTCAAACGAAAATAAACAAAAAAAGCCATTGCTTTTTAAAGTTGGAATAGGGCTTCTAATCATATATGTTTTACTTTGGGCGAGTGCTTTAATCATACCATTTACTTCGCTTTCGACTCAGATAAAGGCTATTGTTATTCCAGGGTGTATAGTAATAGGAGAAATTCTATTTTTAATCGGTGCTGTCTTTGTTGGAAAAGAAGTGGTAGCAAAATATAAAAAGTATTTAAATCCGAAAAATTGGAGAAGAAAAGGTGAGAGGGACAAGTATGAAAAATAAAAATATAGCTGAGGAAATCAATCTAACACTTGAAGAATTATGGATATTACTTGAAACGAAAGAAAGATCGTATACGAATTTCAATTTAAATAATCAGCAATATACGTTATTAACATTAATTATTCGGTACCCATCATCCTCTCCTAAAGAGCTAGCAGAAAAAATGAATGTAACGAAGAGTGCCATTAGCCAACAGTTAGTCAAACTTGAAAAGGATGGATACATTTTCAGAAGGCAACATGCAGAAGATAAACGTGCATTTTCAGTTGAATTAGGAGAGAAAGGTTTGCTATACAAACAAGAAATGGATGCATATATGGAGCAAGTTTCTGAAAAGTATTATGCAAGCTTATCACCTGAAGAATTAACAAACCTTTTATCAGCGCTTCAAAAGCTAACGAAGGTAATTGAAGAGCTGTAGTGGCTGTTACATGTAAAAAGAAGCGTAAGCTGACCAAAAACGGTCAGCTTACGCTAATTCATGTTTCGAATATAAAAAATGGACTCATAAAAAAACTCCTGTAACTCAGTACAGAAGTTTTAATCAAACCAATTAAAAACTAAATTGTGGCTTTATATCACCTTTATAAGGTTCATGTTCAACGAATATAGTGATGTCCTTACCCGCTTGGTCTTTACCAGTTCTTTTATACGTAAATTTCTTATTGTTCAGTTCAGTAAGTTCAAGAGCCGCACCATATTTATTATTTCCAATTGAAACATGAGCTCTTATTTTATTTTCATGTAAAACATCGAAGTAACCATAGTCACCGCGGCTTTGACCTGTTTCGCTATTGAAGAACTCATATTTATTAGATTTGTCATCGAATTTTGCTAGACTAATGAAGTTCGAATTAAACTGTGTTACGTCATTACCAGCTTCATCTAATACTTTTGTTCCGTGCCAAAGGGTTCCACCTAAAATTTTATCTCCATCAGCGTTTTTAACGATATCGCCAGTAGTCGTGTTCAGTTGCTTGTCCGGATCAGTGAAAGAAAGCTCTTTTTCTTTATATGGAACATGTTCAACGAAGACTTCTACATCGTTACCGTTAGCGTCTTTCCCCATTCTTTTATAAGTAAATACATTTTTATTTAGTTTTGTCATGTCAACAACAGCTTGATATTTCATTGATTCTGAAATTAATATTCTCTTCTTCCCATCATTTGTGATAAAGAAAGTTCCTTTATCGCCACGACTTGCACCTGTTTTAGCATCAAAGAATTCATATCTTCCTGACTTTGCATCATATTTCGCAAGACCAATGAAGTTTGCATTTTCTTTTGTTAAATCATTTTTATCTTTGTCATACACTCGTGTACCTTGCCAATTTGTATCGCTAAGAATGTTAGCCATTTTTTGGCCTTTCGTTAACTTATTTTCCTTTTTTGTTTCTTTAGCAGTTTGTTCTTGTTTCGGCTTACTATGGTTTTCTTCAGCTTGAGTACCAACACACCCGGTTAGTGCTAGTGTGAATCCGAGCAATATAGATGATAGTGCTTTCGTTTTTTTGTTCATTTTTTATCGTCTCCTCATTTTATAAATGTAAGTAGTACGGTTTGTGATTATAGTAATAGTTACTACGTTTATTATGTTAATCCTCGAGTATAAACTGCCTCTAAATAAAACATTAAAAAAAGATAAACTAATTCCTAAAATTTGTTCATACTTAGAAAATGGTCTTTTACATACGATGAATGCTAATCTCTCATTTTGAAACTGTCGGAATCAAATGGGCGGATTAATATTATGATTACAGTACGCTTTTTGATGTGATGCTATACTGTATATAGGATTCTATGAGTGTTTGTTGTGTCGATTTTTGTCGGTAAGTCGATATATTTAGAAAATCGTTGATATATTTGGAGTTGCGCTGATATATTTTGGAGGTGGATAAAGATGATTGTGAAAGAACGAAAAATACCCGTACATTTACTTCAATTAGAAGCTTTACTTAGAAGATTGCCTGCCCATCATCCAAAAAGGAATATGGTGGCTGAAAATCTAGCGAAATTTATGGCTGGCTATAAAGGAGAGCTGGCGATTAAATATCCACTTAGTTTTCTGTCCGAAACAAGATATAGTATTTTACATGATATCAGGTTGTTTGATCAGAAACATTATTTCCAAATCGATACCCTTATAGTTTCCTCGTGTTTTCTTCTTTTTCTTGAAATAAAAAATATCATTGGCACATTAATTTTTGATGCGAAGTTTAATCAACTCATTCGAATAGCAGATGGTACTTCGGAAGAAGGGTTCCCAGATCCGCTTTTACAACTGAAACGGCAAGAGATGCAGCTTAGAAAATGGTTGAGTTTGCATGATTTATATAATATTCCGATTGAATCTCTCGTTGTAATTAGTTCTCCTCGTACAATTATTAAAACTTCAGATGAAATACTTCCTAATAAAATTATCCACGGTGCAAATTTACCTAATAGAATCAAACAGATTGAAAATCAATATAAAGAAGAAGCAATTAGTAATATAAATGGACTTATAAATCAAATTATGAATGGACACATCCCGCAGAGACAAAATATTCTTGTACAATATAAAGTTAAAGAAGAGGAGTTGCTAAAGGGCGTACAGTGTGAGGAATGTTTTACCATGGCGGATGTTAAAAGAAAAGCAGGGATGGCGTTGCCAAAACTGTAATAGTACGTCTAAACAAGCTCATTTACGTGCTTTGCAAGATTACACACTTCTATTTGGAATGATAACTACTAATAGCAAATTGAGAGGATTCTTTAATATGCAATCTAGTTCTGCGGTTAAACGACTCCTCCAAACAATGAAAATCCCATACACCGGCAACAACAAAGGACGAACCTATGATTTAACTTCTTTCCAATCATAATTTTGCTATAATAAATACGTACTTATACGAAGGGGAGTTTAATGAGGAAATGAAATCATTTAATATTGATCATTTTATCGCGAGTGTTTTACAGTGGATATTAAATATAGCGTTAATTATATTATCCATTGTCTTATCTATTTTTTTAATTAACGAGACGATTACTTTTATTCAATACATATTTTCAGCGAAGAAGTATACGTCATATAAATTAGTTGAAAGTATCATCGTCTATTTCTTATACTTCGAGTTTATTGCATTAATTATTAAGTATTTTAAATCGAACTATCATTTTCCGTTACGTTATTTTATTTATATCGGAATTACGGCGTTAATTCGTTTAATTATCGTATCTCATGAGGAACCGATGGAGACATTATTATACGCAGGAGCAATTCTTGTTTTAGTCATTGCTTTATACATATCAAATATGAGAGATTTGAGAAAAGAGTAGTAGTGCAGACATAAGTTTGCACTACTTTTTTGTGTCTTGACCTTCAAGTTACTTGAAAGTTTACAATGTAAATAGGGCGTTTGAAATTGAAAAAAATTGAGAAATTAAGTGAAGAGGTTTCTTTTACTTGGAGGTTATAGAAATGAGTCAGGAATTAAAATTACGTCCATTAGAGCGAGAAGATTTAAAGTTTGTACATGAACTTAATAATAATGCACATATTATGTCGTATTGGTTTGAAGAGCCGTATGAGGCATTTGTGGAGCTGCAGGATTTATACGATAAACATATACATGATCAAAGCGAACGCCGATTTATCGTTGAAAAAGACAATGAAATGGTTGGATTAGTTGAGTTAGTGGAAATCGATTATATTCACCGTAGAACGGAATTCCAAATTATTATTGATCCGAATTATCAAGGATATGGTTATGCAGCGGAAGCGACGCGTTTAGCAATGGATTACGCTTTTTCTGTATTAAATATGCATAAGATTTATTTGGTGGTGGATAAGGAAAATGAAAAAGCGGTACATGTTTATAAAAAGGTTGGATTTATGGTGGAAGGTGAACTGTTAGATGAGTTTTTCGTTGATGGTAACTACCATAATGCGATAAGAATGTGTATGTTCCAAAAGGAATATTTTAGAGTGAAATAAATGCGTGAAAAGGCTAGAGATAATATATTATCTCTAGCCTTTTTTATAGGATTAACAGTGAATATTTATTGATAAACAATAAAATATTGTTGACTTATAATATTTTCGGGCGTAGTATGTTGGTAATAAGATAGTGGGAATTAAAGGAGAGTATATGATGAAAAATAAATACATAGTAGCTATTTCTTTCATGATTTTAGGGATTATTTCTTTAACGATACATGCTTCAAACAGTAAAGTAGGAGCGAATGGGTTCCTTGAAGAACCTTTCTTTTTTCTAGTACCGATAAGTTATGTCTTGTTCCTTAGTGGTGTTGGTGTATTATTATTTGGATTTATTACTTCAAAGCTGAAAAAAAGTAATAGATAAGGAATCCATAAAGCGGGACAAAATACTCACTATGAAATAGAAACATACGATATGGAAGAAAAATAATAAGTGAGTTGGATAATGATGAATCGTTATTTTTACAATGGAAGACAAGTAGGAGCAGCTATTACGTTAGCTGGGGCACAGGGAACCATTCATGCTATGAATCAAGTGATTCAAATGCAGCAACAAGCACAAGTAGCGCAAATGATGCAAAGTCAGTATATGCCGTATTCACAGTTTCTGATGCAAAGTGTACATTACGATGTGTATCCAGCTAGTTTCTTTTCCATTCCATATGGCGGGACTTATTTCTTATGAAAGAAAGCGACTGATAAGAGTCGCTTTCTTTTTTATATTCCGCCTAGCTTCATTCCAAGGAATGCGAAGAGGATACCAATTATGTAAGTAGCACTTAAGTATAAAAGGAAGGTGCTAATATTTTTACGATTGAGAAGCTGAACAGATTCTAATTTAAATGTCGAAAATGTAGTGAACGCTCCCATAAATCCAGTACCTAATAATAATTGCCAACCTGTAGTGACTCCGTTGCCAATTATATATCCGAGTAAAAAAGCTCCTGTTATATTAATGAGAAATGTAGCGATTGGAAAGGAAGTTTTATTTCTTTTTTTAAACCAATTGCTAATTGCAAATCGTGTAATCGCACCGAAAAATCCTCCTGTTGCTACTAATAAAGCTTCTATCATAAGTGATCACCTTCCGTAAGATGTTTCTTAATTAAGAAATTACCTAGTGTATAGCCAAGTCCAGACATAATGAGGCCACCAAGTATGCTGCATGATACATATAAGAAGGCTATGCTCCACTCAGAATGATTGATCAATTGAGTAGTCTCTACACTAAATGTTGAAAACGTCGTAAAAGAACCGATAAACCCAGTTCCAATGCCTGTGATAATCTCCGAAGGTAAAATGTTTAGCCGAGCAATATACGTAGTCAGCCATGCTAATAAGAAGCAGCCGAGTAAGTTAATCAGTAATGTAGCTAGTGGAAATGTATGATGCCAAAATTCATGAATAGTAAGACCTAAATAATAACGAGAAAGGGCTCCTAATATGCCGGCAATGCCAACGATAATATAAATCAATTTTCTCACCTCTTTAAATAGCTTGCTCAAAAAAATAGACTCCTACCAGTAGTTATACTGGTAGGAGTCATTAGCTAAGCAGCGTTTATGGCGAACTCCATCGCCTATGATTATTACATATAGTGTACTAAACATTGCGCTTGATTTCCAGTGAAGGAGTTGGGGCATTTTGTATTTTTGAAAATTTAAAGGCAATAATAATTATTTATAAACTAAATATAGTGATATAAGGTTTTTGGTGTGATAAAATATTTCTTATGTCTGTCATTCAGATTTATTTAACTGAAAATAAAGAAAATTTAGTTGTGTGTTTTAGAAAAGGGGCGTTTATTTGAAGAAATTATTAAAAATAGTACTTATATGTATTTTAGTAGGGTTGGGAGTTGTAGGTGGTTTTTTAGGGTATATGACACTTACTAAAGAACAGCCTGCTGATGTTGTAAGTTTGAAGGTGGAAAATAATAAAGAGCGCGTATTAGCGACAGGAAATGAATTTAAAGTTACAACATTTAATATTGGATATGGTGGATTAGATAAGGACCAAGATTTCTTTATGGATGGGGGAAAGGGATCTGGTTCAAGTAGTAAAGAGCAAACGGAAACGAATTTAAAGAATATGCTTTCGTTTTTACAAAACGAGAATAGTGATTTTGCGCTATTACAAGAAGTTGATATAAAGTCACTTCGTTCATTTGATGTAAATGGACATGAATTTTTGAAAAAAGGATTACCTGATTATGTTTCGTCATTTGGCAAGAACTACGATACGAAATGGGTTCCAGTGCCAATAACAAATCCAATGGGATATGCGGAGGCTGGGTTAAGTACGTTTTCTAAATACACTGTTCAAGAAGCGAAGAGGTTCCAGCTTCCTGGAATGGAGCCTTGGCCAAAGCGTTTGTTTGATTTAGATAGAGCAATTGTGGAATATAAAATTCCTGTTAATAATGGGAAACATGTTAGACTCGTAAATTTACATTTGTCTGCTTATGATGAAGGCGGGAAAATTAGAAAACAGCAAGTAGAGTATTTAAAAGAATATATGAACAAGCATTATGAAAATGGTGATTACGTAATAATGGGCGGAGATTGGAATCAATTAGTTTCTGATGTTCAATTAAGTGATCCAAAGTTTGTGAAAGAGCGTCCTGAGTGGTTAGTAGAGTTACCAAAGGACTTTACTGATGGTGGTTTTAAGTGGGCTGTAGATCCGTCTGTTATGACTGTGAGAGATGATGTAAAGAAATATGTAGAAGGTGAAAATTTCGTCACGATTATTGATGGTTTTATCGTTTCACCGAATGTAGAGATTGTAAATGTACAAGGGAAAGATTTAAAGTTTGAAAATAGTGATCATAACCCAGTGAGTGCGGTATTTAAACTGAAGTAATTGATATGTATAAGTAGAAGGTGGGGCTTCATATGGAGTGGTTAAAGGGGACTTGTTTTTCTAACCTTGAGAAAGAATCACAGAAAAATCATTTATTGCTGTTTATTACGATTTGTAGTTTCTTCCTTGGAATAATCGCGATTGGGTATTACGGATATATTTTTACAGAGAGAGCACTAGCGTTTTGGACTTGTGGCATTTCTGTCGTTGTATTTGGAACGCTTTTTACTTTTATAAAAAGTATGGAATCAGTGTATAAATACATCATGACATTTATGTTGCTTATGATGTCTTTCATTATGGTACAAGCCTTTAATGAAAGCCCGGCTGTATTTCAAATGGTCTACTTTACACTAGCAGTTTCACTTATTTACTTAAGTGAACGTCTCGTTATAATTCTCGGTGGAGTGGCGGTTGTTATCACATTTATTCTTTGTAGTTATTGGCCGGAGCAATTTTTTGCTTATACAGCGGCATCTGAGGCTGCAAACTTCGCAAGCTTGTTAGCAATCGTAACGATCGCAATGTGGGGCGTAACGAAGATTGGCTCTAATTTGCTAGCTCGTTTAAGTGATGAGAAGCAAGAAGTAATGAGAAAAGCTCAGGAGCTAGAAGAGACGCAAAGGCTTATTGAAGAAACAGTTGTGAAGTTAGATAGTAATTTCAATCATTTAAGACAAAATATGAATACATCGATGGAGTCGATGAGTGACATTAATTTCGCTTTTGAAGAGGTGGCAGTTGGTACGCAATCACAATCAGAGATGATGTCACGTTCAGTAGAAGTATTGAACGATATGGAAGGAAATATTGAACAAATCATATCTCAAGTAAGGAATGCATCAATTCGTGTTGATGAAAGTTTAGAGATTTCAAAGGGTAGTGTGAATACTTTAAGAAGTTTTGAAGCTAACATGAGAAGTTTAAATGATGTTGTTTCACAATCGGGAATTATATTTAGAGATTTAATGATGCAATCGAAGCAAATTAATGAAATTGTAGATGTAATAACGAATATTTCAAGTCAGACGAGTTTGCTAGCTTTAAATGCAAATATTGAAGCTGCAAGAGCAGGAGAACATGGAAAAGGGTTTGCTATTGTAGCGAATGAAGTATTAAAGCTTGCTGAAGAATCGAATCGTTCAGCTGGAAGAATTCAAGGGATTTTGAAGGAGTTTAGTAATCAAGCAAGCAAGGTAGAAGTGCAGGTAGAAAAATCAGAAAGAGTACAAGAAGAATGTAACGAAATGCTAGCAAGCGTTTTAACAAATGTAACGGACTTAGGGAAGTTTATTGATGCAATTAATGATGTAATGAGAGAGATTGTTGATCATCAAGAAAATTTCCAAACTAAAACGACGAATATCGTAAAGGATGTTACACATGCTTCTAATGTAATTCAGCAAACTTCTGCGGCTACAGAAGAAGTGTTAGCAAGTGTGGAAGAAGAAAAACTTCGAAATGATACATCAGTGAAGACATTACATACTGTTAGCGAGCAAGTGAAATTGTTAGAAGATATTTTAGAAAAGTAATATCGCTTGAAGAGAGCACATCATTTGTGCTCTTTTTTCATTTAAACGAAGACTTGATAGGAATTTAATTGCTTTTCTGCACGTTTTCTGCCAAGCTTAAGGAGATAAAATTTAACTAATAGCTACTGCTTATTAGTTGAACCTCGCGGATAGCGAGATAAAATACTTCAAAGAAAGAATTATATAGGTGACGCATATGATCGAAGTTAAGACTTCTGAGCTTAGTGATGGAGAATTTAATAGAGGTGTATTTGCAACTCGTGATATTAAAAAGGGTGAGTTGATTCACTCAGCACCAGTTATCTCTTATCCGAATGAACAGCATGAACACATTGAGAAAACGTTACTTGCTGACTACGCATTTGAGTATGGGGTAAATCATACGGCATTCCTTTTAGGATACGGCATGTTATTTAATCATGCATATAATCCGAATGCAACGTATGAGATTGTCTTTGAGAATCATACGTTTAACTTCTTTGCTTATAAGGATATAAAAGCTGGAGAAGAGATTTTAATCAATTATAATGGTGAAGTTGATGATGACGAGCTGTTATGGTTTGATAAAGAAAAAGAAGAGAACGAAAAGTAATTTAAAATAAGTAATGAAAAGGATGCTTTTACATAGGTAAAAGCATCCTTTTTTTGTTGATGAAAATAAAGTAAAGATTACAAAAAAATACCACTTTATTTTCGTATGGTATAGTAAGATACTGAAGGATAGTGTTTTGAAAAAGTAATATATTTTACAAATTGTTGTCTTTCTGATGACATGTCAAGTTTAGTAGCCCATTTGGGTTGCTTTATTATGCAATATATATTTTAATATGAGTGGCACCTCTTATAAATTAAGAGGTTTATAGGTGTCTCGAATTGATTTTGGGTACACTGTATCCACCACTTTAGGTTTATTTCATGTATGTGGGGATATTATGGGCCCGTATAACGGGATAAAAAGAATATAGAAATAGAGGAATCGTAAAATGAATATGCAAGAGGTTTATGAATATTTAAGTACGGTATTGCCTGAAGGTCATGTGAAACAAGATGAAATGTTAAAGAATCATACGCATATTAAAGTTGGCGGAAAAGCAGATGTGTTCGTTGCGCCTACGAATTATGATGAAATTCAAGAAGTTATTAAATATGCGAACCAATATAATATTCCAGTTACGTTTTTAGGAAACGGTTCGAATGTCATTATTAAAGACGGTGGTATTCGAGGGATTACAGTAAGTTTAATTCATATTACAGGTGTTACTGTAACTGGAACAACGATTGTAGCACAGTGCGGTGCAGCAATTATTGACGTATCACGTATTGCATTAGATCATAACTTAACGGGTCTTGAGTTTGCTTGTGGTATTCCAGGTTCAGTTGGCGGGGCATTATATATGAATGCAGGTGCTTACGGCGGTGAGATTTCGTTTGTATTAACAGAAGCTGTTGTAATGACAGGTGATGGAGAGCTACGTACTTTGACGAAAGAAGCATTTGAATTTGGATATCGTAAGAGTGTATTTGCGAACAACCACTACATTATTCTTGAAGCGAGATTTGAACTTGAAGAAGGTGTACGTGAAGAAATTAAAGCCAAAATGGATGATTTAACGTTTAAACGTGAGTCAAAACAACCTCTAGAATATCCTTCATGTGGTAGCGTATTTAAACGCCCACCAAATAATTTTGCTGGTAAATTGATTCAAGAATCAGGACTACAAGGTAAGCGAATTGGCGGAGTGGAAGTTTCTCTAAAACACGCTGGGTTTATGGTGAATGTTGATAACGGAACAGCACAAGATTACATCGATTTAATTCACTTCGTACAAAAAACAGTTGAAGAGAAATTTGGTGTGAAGTTAGAGCGTGAAGTAAGGATTATTGGAGAAGATAAGTAATAAAAGTACGTATGAAACTGCGAATTATTTTAAAATAATATTTGGGCATTGTTGACAATTTATTTTCAATTCAATATAATGGCTAATAATTTAACAAATAACATACGTTGAAAGAGCCCAGTAGCAGTTTGTCACTGTTAACGAGAGAGCTAGGGGTTGCTGGAACCTAGCACAAACAAATTTGCGAATTACACTCTGGAGTATCTTAGGTAATGCTAAGCGGATTGGCAATCGATATTATTGCTAAGAGTGGTATGAGTAGCTATGCTATTTATACAAACTGGGTGGTAACACGGTGAATAATCGTCCCTATGTCATAGACATAGGGATTTTTTGTTTTTAAAAAATAAAGGGGATGACAAAAGATGAACATTATTGATGAATTAGAATGGCGCGGTGCCGTTAATCAACAGACTGACGAAGAAGGTTTACGAAAGCTAGTAGAAGAGAAAAAGATTTCATTATACTGCGGAGTGGATCCGACTGGCGATAGTATGCATATCGGGCATTTGATTCCGTTTATGATGATGAAGAGATTCCAGTTAGCTGGTCATCATCCAGTTATTTTAATTGGCGGGGCAACAGGAACAATTGGAGATCCGAGTGGACGTCAATCAGAACGTCAACTTCAAACGTTAGAAGTAGTTCAGCATAATGTAGATGCGTTAACAGCACAAATGAAAAAGCTATTTGATTTTGGTGGAAATAGCGAAGTGAAGATGGTAAATAACTACGACTGGACACATGAAATAAACATTATTGAGTTTTTACGTGATTACGGGAAAAACTTTAGTATTAATAGTATGTTAGCGAAGGATATTGTAGCAAGTCGTTTAGATACAGGAATTTCTTTCACAGAATTTACGTACCAAATCTTGCAAGCGATGGACTTCCATCATTTATACACGAAAGAAGATGTTCAACTGCAAATTGGTGGTAGTGACCAATGGGGGAATATTACGAGTGGTTTAGATTTAATTCGTAAGTTAGAAGGGCACGAAGCGAAAGTGTTCGGATTAACGATTCCATTATTATTAAAATCAGATGGTACGAAGTTTGGTAAATCAGCAGGCGGAGCTGTTTGGCTTGATCCTGAAAAAACGACACCATTTGAATTTTACCAGTTCTGGGTAAATACAGATGACCGTGATGTCGTTAAATACTTGAAATACTTTACATTCTTAACGAAAGAGCGCATTGATGAATTAGCGGTGAAGGTAGAAACAGAGCCTCATAAACGTGAAGCGCAGAAAGTATTGGCAGAAGAAATGACGAAATTCGTTCACGGAGAAGAGGCATTCTTGCAAGCTGTGAAAATTACAGCAGCGTTATTTAGCGGAGATATTAAATCATTAACAGCTGATGAAATTGAACAAGGATTTAAAGAAATGCCAACATTCCAGTCTTCAAAAGAGACGAAAAACATCGTAGAATGGCTAGTTGATTTAGGAATTGAACCATCTAGAAGACAAGCACGCGAAGACATTAATAATGGTGCAATTTCTATGAATGGTGAAAAAGTAACAGATGTGGGCACGGATGTTACTATAGAGAATTCATTTGATGGACGATTTATTATTATCCGTAAAGGGAAGAAGAACTACAGCCTTGTGAAGTTAGGAGAATAATTTGTGTGAAAGGATGGGGGTAGGAGGAATACTCCCATTCTTTCATATACACAATTTAGACATAAAATAATCAGTAAATTTAGATAATTGAAAGGGTTATATTATTCTTCTGCCGAATAAATAAGTTAGAGAAAATTACGGATAAAAATAGCCCGAACCATGCAGGGCATGATTCGGGCTTATATTCAGATTAGTAAGCTAAGCTGAATAGACCTTTAATGTGTGATAAGTAACGAACGTTACTTGCTTCTTTCATTAATGATGCTGGTAAGCCTTTAAGTGGAGTATTGCTTGCTCCAATTGTAGCAACCGCATCTTTACGTCCTAGACTAGCAAGTGTTCCAGAGTTTACAGGTGCGAACTCTTCGAATGCTTTGCCTTCTAGTGCTGCGTATAAGTTGTATCCAATTAACTCACCCATTTGCCAAGCGATTTGTGCAGTTGGTGGGTATGGACGACCGTCTGGAGCGAAGACAACAGCGCTGTCTCCAGCAACGAATACGTCTTTGTGAGAAGTAGATTGTAGGTATGCATCAACTGTTGCACGTCCACGGTTAACTTCAAGACCTGATTCACCGATTAATGGGTTACCTTGAACGCCACCTGTCCAAACGAATGTGTTAGCAACAAGTTTTTGACCGTCTTTTAAGTCGATTTCATTGCCAGCAACGTTTGTTACAGGAAGACCAGTTAAGAATGTAACGCCGCGTGCTTCTAGGCTAGTAGTTGCACGTTCGATTAAGTGGTCTGGTAATACTGGAAGGATTTTTGGACCTGCTTCAACAAGAAGAAGTTTAACTTCTTTTGGATTTACGCCGTGGCTTTTTGCAAGTTTAGGCATAATGTCAGCAAGCTCACCAACTAGCTCAACACCAGTTAATCCGCCACCACCGATTACGATTGTAGCATCAGCTTCGTTTTTCGTTTTCGCGTATTCACGAATACGGTCTTCAACGTGTTTGTAGATTTTGTTTGCATCAGCAGCAGATTTTAATACCATGCTGTTTTCTTCTAGTCCTGGAATACCGAAGTAAGCAGTTTTACTTCCTAAAGCAACTACAAGTGCATCGTAAGATAAAGTAGTGCCACCAGCTAATTTAATTTCTTTGCTATCAACAGAGAATGACTCAACTGTTGCGATTTTAAGATCGATATCTTTACCTTTGAAAAGCTTTGTAAGTGGCATTGCAATTGCTTGCTCAGACACGTTACCAGCTGCAAGGCGGTGTAGTTCAGTGATGATTTGGTGTGTTGGGTATTGGTTAATCACTGTAACTTGTGCTTCTGATTTGCTGTAATATTTACGTACGTTTAAAGCGGCAAGAAGACCGCCATAACCAGCGCCTAAGATGACAATTTGTTTTGACATAGTATGATATCCCCCGTCTTTACTAATTGTTGTTATAAGTTAAATTATTTATTGTTACGTTCTGCACTAATTTGAAGATATGCGTTCACAAAGCGGAACATTTTTTGTGCTTGTGGGTCTTTTAATAATTTTAACAGACCGAATAGGCCGATAACTTCGTTGCTTTCGTCAGCACGATCTTTCGCTTCGATTGCAGTTGCAGCCATGCTTTTCACTGTATCTTTTACAGGTTCTACAAGCTCTGTGATTGCACCAACAGTGTCGCTTTTTAATACTTCATCAGTAGCAACAGTTTGAGCGAAGTCATAAGACTTAGTTAAAATGTTAACAAGCTCAGTTAATTTTGGAAGCTGTTCCACTAGTGTTGTTAATGATTCTTGTACCTCAGGTTTTAACAACTGATCAAGTACATCAAGTTGTCCTTGGCTAGCAGAAATTTGTACAGTTTCTTGTTCTGGCTTTGTTTGAGTCATAGTTTCTGGCATCTCCAATTCTCCTTTACGATAGCAATACTCTTATTTTTTATAAGTAAGATAGTAAACGGTTACGAAACTTTATACAAAGTTTCACAAAACACAATAAAATGCCTTTAAATTTATGACAGCAAGTAAGCTGCAAGCATAAATCTAAAACCATAACGTCTTACCTATTATTTATGAACTGTCCGATATATGGCTTGTCCGTATAATGGAAAAGCTCCGTTACCGGAAAGTGTATATAATATATATCCTATATTATATACTATATACACCTATGTTAACATAAAAATGATTCCTAATTATTTGATATTGAGTGTATAACGTAGTACTGACAAGGTATGAAAGCGTATAAAATATTTTGTTTCAGTTAGAAATGTACATATATAATAAGAAAAAAAGGAAAAAATGAACAAATTCATGTTCGTTTTTTCCTTTTTCCTATTATTCACCTTCCGCAATTAGCATCGATGTGTTACCTTCCTTTTCAAGATGGCATTCGCCCCAAGAACAAAGAGAATCAAGAATCGATTCTAAAGACCAACCGTAATCAGTAAGAGAATATTCTACTTTCGGCGGGACTTGGTTGTATACTTTTCTTTGAATAACGCCGTCGTCTTCTAATTCACGTAATTGTTGTGTTAACATTTTTTGTGTAATACCAGGCATTGAACGTTTTAGTTCACTCGTTCTCTTTGTACCTTTCGTTAAGTGACAAAGGATAACAACCTTCCATTTGCCGCCGATAACCTCTAAGGTTGCCTCTACAGGAATATTGTATTTCTTCATATGAAACCCTCCTTTTGTGAGTAAAATAAGTTAAATCATACAAATGTTACTTTTTAGTACCTATAGCACTTTAAAGTACGTACTTTTTATCATGTTAAATATGTTTCATAATAGCACATGTAAGAGGCAAATGAGTAGTACGGTACTTAAAAGTGACTATGTTACTTTTTGGTGCCTATAGTACTTTAAAGTGCGTTCTTCAAAAAAAGAATGAAACCATTCATAATAGCATTTGTAGAGATTAAATATATTTTTTAGAAGATAAAAGGGCCTTTTTATCGCACTATTATGATTGGATTTCTTGTAATAAGGAGGAATTCAATTGAGTTCATATACAGTACCATCTTCCGAAGTTCAGACGAATCGAAGAAGTATGCTTGCTTTATTAGCACTAGCAATTAGTGCGTTTGGGATTGGTACAACTGAGTTTATTAGTGTCGGTTTATTACCATCCATTTCAAAAGATTTAAATGTTTCGGTTACAACAGCCGGTTTAACTGTTTCCTTATATGCGTTAGGGGCAGCGGTAGGAGCTCCTGTTTTAACAGCGTTAACGGCTAGTATGTCGAGAAAGACATTATTAATGTGGATTATGGTTATTTTCATTATTGGTAATGGTATTGCGGCAGTAGCAACAAGCTTCACTATATTAATTATCGCAAGGATTGTAGCTGCGTTTGCACATGGTGTGTTTATGTCAATTGGATCTACAATCGCGGCTGCGATCGTACCAGAGAATAAACGTGCTAGTGCCATTGCGATTATGTTTACTGGATTAACAGTTGCGACTATTACAGGTGTGCCAATTGGAACGTTTATCGGTCAACAATTTGGCTGGAGAGCGTCATTTATGGCGATTGTTGTAATTGGAATTATTGCTTTTATCGCGAATAGCATACTCGTTCCATCTAATTTAAAAAATGGTGTACCTGTATCGTTTCGTGATCAATTCAAACTAATTAAAAATGGAAGACTGTTACTTGTCTTCATTATTACTGCACTAGGATATGGTGGTACATTCGTAACATTTACGTATTTATCACCACTATTACAAGAAGTAACAGGATTTGAAGCAAGTACTGTTACTATCATTTTATTGGTGTATGGAATCGCAATTGCGATAGGGAATATGGTCGGCGGAAAATTATCGAATCATAATCCGATTCGAGCGCTATTTTACATGTTCTTGATTCAAGCGATTATATTATTTGTCTTAACATTTACAGCGCCATTTAAAGTAGCTGGATTAATCACAATTATTTTCATGGGACTATTCGCATTCATGAATGTTCCAGGGCTACAAGTATATGTAGTTATATTGGCAGAGCGCTTTGTTCCGAGTGCGGTTGATGTTGCTTCAGCAATTAATATTGCCGCATTTAACGGAGGAATCGCTTTAGGTTCTTATATAGGTGGCCTTGTAACGAATTCTTTAGGATTAATCCATACTGCTTGGGTAGGCGGTCTTATGGTAGTAGCTGCTGTGATTTTAACAGCATGGAGTATGACATTAGAAAAACGAGATCAAGTAAAATAAAAGGAGAGAAAATAAAATGAAAAACTTACAAAGTAAAGCAGTATTAAATAATGGTGTAGAAATGCCTTGGTTCGGTTTAGGTGTATTTAAAGTAGAAGAAGGACCAGAACTTGTAGAAGCTGTAAAATCAGCGATTAAAGCTGGATACCGCAGCATCGATACAGCTGCAATTTACGGAAATGAAACAGCTGTAGGTGAAGGAATTCGTGCGGGTATCGAAGCAACTGGTATTTCAAGAGAAGATTTATTCATCACTTCAAAAGTATGGAACGCAGATCAAGGATATGAAACAACAATCGCTGCATACGAAGAGAGTCTAAAAAAATTAGGACTAGATTATTTAGATTTATATCTTGTTCACTGGCCTTCAGAAGGAAAATATAAAGATACATGGAGAGCGCTAGAAACACTTTATAAAGAAAAGCGCGTACGTGCAATTGGTGTAAGTAACTTCCAAATCCATCACTTACAAGATGTAATGAAAGATGCAGAAATCAAGCCAATGATCAACCAAGTAGAATACCACCCTCGTTTAACACAAAAAGAACTACAAGCTTTCTGTAAAGAACAAGGTATTCAAATGGAAGCATGGTCACCATTAATGCAAGGTCAATTATTAGATAACGAAACATTACAAGCAATTGCTGAGAAACACGGTAAAACAACAGCGCAAGTTATTTTACGTTGGGATCTTCAAAATGGAGTTATTACAATTCCAAAATCAACGAAAGAACACCGCATCATTGCAAATGCTGATGTATTTAACTTTGAATTAACGAAAGAAGATATGGAAAAAATCGATGCGTTAAATCAAAATCACCGCGTTGGTCCAGATCCTGATAACTTCGATTTCTAAGATTAAGGTAAGAAAAAAGAGTGCGTAAAAACACTCTTTTTTTGTGCATAAAAATAGTCTCTAAATAAATACTACTTAGTATTAAGTTTGTTATTAAGGGGCTGTGAACATGAATATAAAGCAATCGTTCAAACTTTTAGCTATGTTTTTAAGTATTTTATTTGTGTTATTCCCACTTCAAAAAGCATTCGCAGAAGTTATGGACCACACAAAGTATCAAATGGATTGGAGTTATAGTAAGTCCAAGAAGAAACCAATCCGAACAGAGCTTATTAAAACGGCAGATGGCAAAATTGCTTTTTGCTTAAATGTAGATTTGAAATCTCCGAGCGGTCAAGATTTACCGGAAATGGGGAAAGTGGATATTAATGTGTACCGTGTCCTATTGAATGGATATCCACAAAAGAGTCCACAAGAATTAGGAGTATCTGATTGGAGAGAGGCGCATTACGCAACGCAGCTTGCAGTATGGAATGCGTTAAAACAAATCGATATTAATGATTTAGACTTTCGTAATAAAAATGTAGAAAAGGTAACGAAAGATATCGTTGCAAAAGCAAATGCTAGTGAAGAGTTGCAAGAAATTACGATGAGTGTAACTCCTACAGAAGAACAACAAGCAGTATTGAAAAATGATTTCTTTGAAACAGGCTTATATACAGTAGAAACAAATGCAAAAAGCGGAACGTATAAAGTGCAAGCAACAGGCGCACCAGCGGGAGCCAAATTTGTAACTGAAAAAGGCGAAGCAAAAACGGAATTTAATGTAGGAGAAAAGTTCCGCATTTTAATTCCGAAACAAACACCAGCTGGTGGATTTAGCTTTAAAGTAATAGGAAAATTAACGAAACTACAAGGCATTGCGCATAAAGGTACACCGACAATTCAAAATGCAGTCGTATTACTTGAGCGCAGTGAAGAAGAAACAAGTCCGGAGTTATCAGTGAGTTGGAAAAAAGGAAATGGTCATGATAATAAACCAAATAAACCCTATACACCAAATGAACCACATAAACCGAATCAAATTAAAAGATAGTATAAAAAGCATTGGCATTTGCCGATGCTTTTTATATACATGGATTAGAAGGAATGGAAAATACGAAAGCATTGACAGAGCAATTTAATGGTATGTTATTTGAGTATGGTATACATGACGTATTCTTTAAAATTGCAAAACAAGGCTTTGAAAGAACAGAAGGTATACAAGAGGTAAAAGCTTAAAAAATAAAAAAAGCTCGTAAAACACTATGTTTTACGAGCTTTTCTTTATTATTCAGCCTCAGAAACAACTGTGAAGCGTTCGTTTACGTGTTTTGGATTTTCGATTTCATCAAGTGCTGCAACTGCGAAGTCTTCATAACTTACGTAGCTATCACCTTTTGCGTTAACAAGAAGGTTGTCTTTACCAGCTGTATAAGAACCAGTACGTTTTCCTAATGCGAATAGTGCAGAAGGGCTGATGAATGTCCAAGTAATGTCATTTGTTTGTTGTAAGATTTCTAAGTTTTTACCTTGGTTTTGAGCAGTTGCAAGGTATTCTTTCGGGAAACCTGGCGTCTCAAATACACGTGTTGTTTTCTCTTCGTCTACAAATAAGCTTCCAGCGCCGCCGACTACAAGTAATTTTGTGTTAGGTGCACCTTTCATAGCTTCAATAAGTACGTTTCCTGCATCTACGTGAAGGTGTTCTTCGCCTGCTGGAGCACCGAATGCATTTACAACTACGTCAAATGCCTGCAGGTCATTAGATGTAAGAGAGAATACATCTTTCTCTAAAACTTTTACGTTTTCTTCTGTAATTTTTGCAGCGTTTCTTACGATTGCAGTTACTTCATGTCCGCGATCTAATGCTTCTTTTAAAATACGACTTCCTGCTTTACCAGTTGCTCCGATAATTCCGATTTTCATAATAAATCCCTCCAAAGTGTTTTGTTAAAGTGTATATCTGAAAGTGAATGAATGTATTGTAATTAGGTTTGTTACAACCTGTTGTAATCATTATAGTTACAGGTTGGTGTTTTTGTCAATGGGGTTGTTTGTGAATTTATTTTTTGTTTTAGTATGCACAGTTAGAGGGAGGGCAGTCATAAAGATGTTGTTACTGTGAGCCTGGCTAATATTTGGAAATTGCAAATTGTCGAAAAATGTTGATTTTTGAATGTTTTTTAAATATAATTCGTTTTATGGAGAAAAGGAGGGGGTAATTGTATGAATATTTTAGAGCAATTTATTTCATCAACAAATACAATTCTTTGGTCATATATTCTTATTGCGATGTTAATTGGTTTAGGTCTTTATTTTTCTATTAAATTGAAATTCGTACAAATCACTCATTTAGGGGAAATGGTTCGATTAATGAGTGATGGATTAACTGGAAAGACGCGTAAAAAAGGTAGTGTATCTTCTTTCCAAGCGTTCTGTATGAGTTCAGCAGCTCGTATTGGTATCGGTAACTTAGCTGGTGTAGCATTAGCTATATCTATGGGAGGACCAGGAGCAGTATTTTGGATGTGGGTTATTGCGATTATTGGGGCTTCTTCAAGTTTCGTAGAAAGTACGCTTGCCCAAATTTATAAAGTAAAAGATGGCAGTGGCTTCCGTGGTGGTCCTGCTTATTATATGGAAAAAGGTTTAAATAAACGTTGGATGGGAATTTGGTTCTCTATCCTTATTACAATTAGTTACGGTTTAATTTTTAACTCAGTACAAGCAAATACAGTTACATTAGCATTTAAAAATGCTTTTGGTATTGAGCGTTATATTGTTGGGGTTGTATTAGCTGCATTAGTTGCGGTTATTATTTTTGGTGGTGTGAAAAGTATTGCACGTATGTCGGAAATGATTGTTCCGCCAATGGCGCTTATTTATATTGCGGTAGCTATTTTTGTTGTCATTAAAAACTTCTATTTAATACCAGATGTGTTTACGGAAATCTTTAAAGGTGCATTCGGTTTAGATTCAGCTGTAGGTGGCGGTATCGGTGCTGCAATGAAATATGGTATTCAGCGAGGATTATTCGCGAACGAAGCAGGTATGGGTAGTGCGCCGAACGCGGCAGCAACAGCTGATGTAACGCATCCAGCGAAACAAGGTTTTATTCAAACAATTGGCGTATTAGTAGATACATTCTTAGTATGTACATCAACAGCGTTTATCGTACTATGTTCTGGTGCATATAAAGCAACGAATTTAGAAGGTATTGAACTAACGCAAAATGCATTAAGTTCACAAATTGGCCCATGGGCAAGTAGCTTCTTAGCGATTATTATTTTCTTATTTGCATTTAGTTCTCTTTTAGGAAACTACTATTATGGTGAAACGAATATTGAATTCATTAAACAAAGTAAAACGTGGTTAACAATTTACCGTATTGCGGTAGTTGGAATGGTATTATTCGGTTCTGTAGCAACGCTTCAAGTTGTATGGAATATGGCAGATTTATTTATGGGTCTAATGGTAATTACAAACTTAATTGCGATTACACTTCTTGGACGATTTGCATATGCTGCATTGGCAGACTATGTAAGGCAAAAGAAACAAGGAAAAGATCCAGTCTTCAGTGCGGATTCTATTCCTGGTTTAACGAACACTGAGTGTTGGGATAAGTCAGCGGTAACGGATAAAGAAAAAGCAGTGTAATGAAAAGGCGAGCATCGAGATGAATTCGGTGCTCGTTTTTTTATTGTAGTAAATGATGAAAAGAGTGAGAGGTAATGATTAATATAATTTTTGTTTGTTCATGCCTCTCGTTATTTGCAGGGAACGTACTGTTTTAAAGGTATGATTGCTCGCATAGGATGAGTGATTGATTATTGGATACATACACGTACTGGCTATAGTTTTACGTAAAAAAACATTCATGTTAAGTGAATTCACGCATGCATGTTAGGAAACCTAACATAAAGTTCTTGATTACTAAAAGTTTTTAGAATATAATTTTCTTATTGTTAGGAAGAGGGGGCAATGCAATTATGGATTTTTTAGCTAAGGTAATTGGGGATGTGAATAATGTCCTTTGGTCATATATCATTATTGCGATGTTAATTGGGTTAGGACTCTACTTTTCATTTCGTGTGAAATTTGTCCAAGTTCGTTACTTCGGTGAAATGATTCGATTGCTTGGGGATGGAGCAAGCTCGAAAACGAGGAAGGCGCAAAAAGAGAAGAGCGGTGTATCGTCATTCCAAGCATTTTGTATGAGTACAGCTTCTCGTGTAGGTACTGGTAACTTAGCTGGTGTAGCTATTGCAATCTCAGCAGGTGGACCAGGAGCAGTATTTTGGATGTGGTTAATTGCGGTAATTGGGGGTGCTTCTGCATTTGTAGAGAGCACATTAGCGCAAATTTATAAAGTAAAAGATGGAAATGCATTCCGTGGTGGCCCAGCGTATTATATGGAAAAAGGATTGAATAAGCGCTGGCTTGGAGCTATTTTCTCTGTATTAATAACAGTAAGTTTCGGATTAATTTTTAACGCTGTACAATCTAATACTGTAGCAGCTGCTTTTGATGGGGCATTCAAAACAGATAGTAGATTAGTAGGTCTTGTAATGGCTGGTTTACTTGCAGTTATTATTTTCGGCGGAGTAAAACGTATTGCTCGCGCGGTTGAAATGATTGTTCCAGTAATGGCAATTATTTATGTAGCGGTAGCATTATTCGTTGTTGTAACAAACATTACGGCAATTCCGTATGTATTTAAAGAAATTTTCTTACATGCTTTCGGAATTAAAGAAGTAGTGGGCGGGGGATTAGGAGCTGCGATTTTATTAGGGGTAAAACGCGGATTATTCTCAAATGAAGCAGGTATGGGTAGTGCGCCGAACGCAGCTGCGACTGCAAACGTAACGCATCCAGTTAAACAAGGTTTCATTCAAACTTTAGGGGTATTTACAGATACATTATTAATTTGTAGTTGTACAGCATTTATCATTCTTTTATCAGATGTGCATAATGCAGCTGATCTAAATGGTATTCAATTAACGCAGCAAGCGTTAAGTCAGCATATCGGCCCATGGGCTTCTATATTTGTAGCGGTGGCAATCTTCTTGTTTGCATTCAGTTCATTAGTAGGTAACTACTACTATGGTGAAACAAATATTGAGTTTTTAAATGGAAGTAAAGTGCTATTAAATGCATACCGCATTGCTGTACTTGGTATGGTTATGTTAGGGTCTGTCGCAACAATTCAAATCGTTTGGGATTTAGCAGATTTATTCATGGGAATTATGGCTGTTATTAACTTAGTGGCAATCGTATTCCTTTCTAAATACGCTTTCGCAGCGTTATCAGATTATATTAAGCAGAAGAAACAAGGAAAAGATCCGGTCTTCTACGCAAAATCAATTCCAGGTCTGAAAAATACAGAGTGCTGGGAAGAGCAAGTAGCAGATAAAGAAAAAGCGGTATAATGAGGTGAGCATCAAGTGAAACTTGATGCTCATTTTTTGTTGGTTCAGCTATTTGTGTGAAGTGAAACTCTCGCTCATTAAAGTTTCACTTTATAATGTAAAAGACGAACATTCATGAATGATTTATAATAAAATGTAATTTTTTTAAGAAAAGTACGGATATGAGTTGTGATTTATGTTAGAATGGGAAATGCCTTTGAAATAAGAGGTTTTATGATCTTTCCTATCCGATTGAAGCTTTCGGAGGAGAAATGGAAAGTTCGGATTATTTCTTGTTTCGAGTGGTCAGACGTTCAACGTTAATGAAGAGTTAAATGGAGGATTTTATTAATGAAGTTTGTTATGTTTCTTGTGGGATTACTCGTTGTATTTGTACTCGGTTTTCTTATAAGTGCCGATCGAAAGAAGATTAAGTACAAACCAATCGCAATTATGCTTGTTATTCAGCTAGCGCTATCTTATTTCTTATTAAATACGCAAGTTGGTTACATTTTAGTAAAAGGAATTTCAGATGGATTTGGCGCGCTTCTTGGATATGCGGAAGCTGGAATCGTTTTCGTATTTGGTGGCCTTGTTAATAAAGGAGAGGTTTCATTCTTCTTAACAGCACTATTACCAATCGTATTCTTCGCCGTTTTAATTGGAATTCTGCAACACTTTAAAATTTTACCGATATTTATTCGCGCTATTGGTACTTTGTTAAGTAAAGTAAATGGTCTAGGAAAATTAGAATCATATAACGCAGTAGCAGCTGCCATTGTTGGGCAAGCAGAAGTATTTATTACAGTAAAAGATCAATTAAGTAAAATCCCAAAACACCGTTTATATACATTATGTGCATCTTCCATGTCGACAGTATCGATGTCAATCGTCGGTTCTTACATGAAAATGATCGAACCAAAATATGTAGTAACAGCACTTGTATTAAATTTATTTAGTGGTTTCATTATTATTCATATTATTAACCCGTACGATATTACAGAAGAAGAAGATACACTGAAATTAGAAAATAAGAAAAAACAGTCATTCTTTGAAATGCTGAGTGAATATATTATGCTTGGTTTCACAATCGCGATAACAGTAGCAGCGATGTTACTTGGTTTCGTAGCATTAATTACAGCAATCAATAGCTTGTTTGATTCAATGTTCGGTATTACATTCCAAGCTATTTTAGGATATATTTTCTCACCATTAGCATTCGTAATGGGTATCCCGCAAGCAGAGATGGTAACAGCGGGACAAATTATGGCAACAAAATTAGTATCAAACGAATTTGTTGCAATGCTGGATCTTGGAAAAGTAGCTGGTGATTTATCAGCTCGTACAGTTGGTATTCTTTCTGTATTCCTTGTATCATTTGCGAACTTCTCATCAATTGGAATTATCGCAGGTGCAACGAAAGGTATCGATGAAAACCAATCAAATGTTGTCTCATCGTTCGGTCTACGCCTTGTGTACGGTGCGACATTAGTAAGTATTCTATCAGCGATTATTGTTGGTGTTATGTTATAAAAAAGGTGGTCCTAGCTCATAGCTAGGGCTATTTTTTATGGTAAATTTGCATGATAAAACCAATTATTTAGGAATATATTAACATATAAAAATCTTTTAAAATTTATATTGCATTTCTATTAGATAACGCTTACAATTTGATTTGTAGGTGGTATCAATTTCAGACTTTCAAGTATGGTAGGAGAGAAGAGGCTACCTTTAATAAATTGCAATTTATGTAAACGCTTACTGATTTTAGATAACAGTTGAATAGTATTTAGGGGTTTTAAATTTTTTTAACATCAATGGTCAGACGTCATTCGTTATACGTTATACGACCGATAACTCGTGGGAGAAGTGGAGGATTCACATATGAAAATAGTAATGTTTCTAGTCGGTTTACTTGTAGTATTTGTACTAGGGTTCCTTATCAGTTCAGATCGTAAGAAAATTAAATATAAACCAATTGCACTTATGCTTGTCATTCAATTGGTACTTGCGTATTTCTTACTAAATACAAAGGTCGGATTTGTATTAGTAAAAGGGATTGCAGATGGGTTTGGCGCTATTTTAAAATTTGCGGAAGCAGGGGTTAATTTCGTATTTGGTGGTCTAGCAAATGATGGACAAGCACCATTCTTCTTAACGGTATTATTACCAATTATTTTCTTAGCAGTACTAATTGGGATCTTACAACATATTAAAGTTTTACCGATTATCATTCGTGCAGTCGGTTTCCTATTAAGTAAAATTAACGGTTTAGGAAAACTAGAATCATATAATGCGGTAGCAGCTGCAATTGTTGGTCAAGGGGAAGTATTCATTACAGTAAAAGACCAACTAAGCAAATTACCGAAAAATCGTTTATACACACTTTGTGCATCTTCAATGTCAACAGTATCGATGTCAATCGTCGGTTCTTATATGAAAATGATTGATCCAAAATATGTAGTAACAGCACTTGTACTAAACTTATTCAGTGGATTCATTATCGTTCATATCATTAATCCATATGAAGTAAAAGAAGAAGACGATATTTTAGAATTGCAAGAAGATAAGAAACAAACATTCTTTGAAATGTTAGGCGAATATATTATGCTTGGTTTCTCTATCGCTGTAACAGTAGCAGCGATGTTAATCGGTTTCGTAGCATTAATTACAGCAATTAACGGTGTATTCGATTCAATTTTCGGAATCACATTCCAAAGCATTTTAGGATATGTCTTCTCACCATTAGCATTCGTAATGGGTATTCCAACATCAGAAATGCTAACAGCAGGACAAATTATGGCAACGAAATTAGTAACGAACGAATTCGTTGCAATGCTTGACCTTGGTAAAGTAGCTGGCGATTTATCAGCTCGTACAGTAGGTATTTTATCTATCTTCCTTGTATCATTTGCGAACTTCTCATCTATCGGAATTATCGCAGGTGCAACGAAGAGTATCGATGGCAAACAAGCAAACGTTGTCTCATCATTCGGACTAAAACTTGTATACGGTGCAACGTTAGTAAGTATATTATCAGCAATTATCGTTGGGGTTATGCTTTAATAAATTAAGAAAAGCAATGAGCGTAGGCTCATTGCTTTTTTATTTAACTTGCTCTATCTAAGTTTCTTTTAAATTGTGGTTTCTCCAAATAAGTTCCTAGCCTCCATACATATTCAACAGGTCCCATTCGATATTTCCGCAGCCAATATGTGCTAGCAAATAACTGAATTGTATAGATTACAATCGTTAAGAGAATACCGAAGAAATATCCTATTTTACCGAATAAGCCAAAACCGTATGCGTAAAAAATTGTTGTTGTGATAATGGACTGGGCTAAGTAATTACTAACCGACATTTTCCCCATATTGGCCATGTATGTTAGTAGACGAGTTGCTTTTTTGTAATGGAATAATAAAATAATTGTGCCTCCGTAAAAGAAGGTCATGGTTACTGGTGTAAGGCCGTCTTGTAACATAAGTAAAATAGGATGTTTGATGAACATAGCTGAAATTTTGATTGTAAAAGAGAAAATACCAGTAAGAAGCCAGATCTTTTTGACAGCAGAGATATGTTTATCAATCTCAAATAACCACCCTTTTTTTCCTACGTACATACCGATTAAGAAGAGTGGGGATAGGAAAATGAGTGTAAAAAGTGTTATAAAGGTTAATCCGAAGAAACCGTCAATGCCTATATATTCGAAAGGATTTTCAGTTAACCTAAAGTTGACATGATCCATATAGCTACCATTTTCATGAACTTTATGTTCTTTTTCAATATAAGGAGCAAAATCAGTAACATTTGTATTTGGTTCAGTTGAATAAGTCATAAGTGTAAGGAGTGCGAGTAGGATAGTTGCCCAAATTAATAATGTTTTTGGCTTTCTGTTTATAAACAACAGTAAGAAAACCCCAATGAGTCCATATGAGAATAAAATATCTCCGGACCAAATGAGCGCGCCGTGAATAAAACCTAGTAGTAAAAGAATAAGGATACGACGTAAATATGTAGTGGAAAACTTTTTTCCTTTTGCGACAATGCTTTTTTGTAACAAAATAATGCTAAGACCAAATAAAAAAGAGAATAAAGAAATGAAATTTTGTGTGCCGAAAAATTGAATAAACCAATTAGCACCTTTATCGAGTTCGCCAAATATATAGGTTGGTTTTTCATTAGCAAAGAAACCAAATTGAATTAATGTCATATTAACAAGTAAAATACCAAATAATGCGAAACCACGTATGGCATCAACAACTTCTACACGTTGATTCATTTTTTTTCTCCTCATATATTATTTTATATTGAAAATAATACCATTTTACAGTTGGCACTATGTCAAATACGAGTAAATTTAAGGTGATTTTAAGATAAAGAGAAAATAAAAAATCACCTTAATACATTCATTAAGGTGATTGAAATATTACTCAGCTGGAGCCGTAAATGTACGTTTCTCTAATTCAGCATCTAGCATAAATAGTGCGTTTGAATCGCTTGTAATACGTTTTAATTTTTGGATGATGCTATCGAATGAAGCTTCTTCTTCTACTTGCTCATCGACGAACCATTTTAAGAATGTAATTGTTGCATGCTCACGCTCATCCCAAGCGATATCGGATAAGTGATAAATGCGCTTCGTTACTTCACGCTCGTGCTCAAGCGCAACTTCAAAAGCATTTAATACAGATTCGTATTCGTTGTTAGGATTATCAAATCCAGTAATAATAGCGCGCTCACCGCGGTCATTAATATAGTTGTAAAGCTTCATTGCGTGGAAACGCTCTTCTTCAGCTTGTACAAGGAAAAAGTTAGCAAATCCATCATAGCTTTCGGCTGTACAGTAAGCAGCCATTGCCATATAAGCGTGGGCAGAGTAAAACTCAAAGTTCATTTGATCGTTTAATGCGTCGTGCAATTTTTTAGATAACATAAAATCCCCCTTAGTATTGTGACAAGAATATTATATCATAATTGATAATATTCTCATTTAGATGTTTCAAACCTTTTCGAAAGCTTTGTGACGTGTGCTTCCATAATGTCTTGCAAATCTAAATCATATTTTTGTGAAAGAATAATAAGATTAGATAGTACATCACCAAGTTCTTCTTTTAGTTCTTGTTTTAGCTCTTCTTCTGTTTTCGCGTCTTCATCAGGACGATCACGACCGATTTCAATTGCGCGAACAACGCGTGAAACTTCCCCAACTTCCTCAGTTAAGAAATTTAAGCGGATAAAGGAATTATACTGTGACCAGCTTCGTTTTTCGTAAAATTCCTCCACCCATCTTTCAAATGCGACGATATCCATTTCTTCCTCATCCCTTCAATATGTTGTACAATGACAATTGTATCATAACAATATATAGTTTCGGGGTGTAGGAATGAGAAAGATTTGTGTGTTTGCAGGTTCCAACTTAGGGGAGAGACCAGAATTTAAAGAGCAGGCAATAACTTTAGGGAAAATGTTTGTTGAGAACGACTATGAGCTTGTATACGGTGGTTCTTGCGTTGGATTAATGGGAGAAGTAGCAAATGAAGTTCTTCGTTTAGGCGGGCGTGTAACAGGTGTTATGCCGCGCGGTCTATTCCGAGGAGAGATCGTTCATACAGGGTTAACAGAATTAATTGAAGTAGAAACGATGCATGAACGTAAAGCGAAAATGGCAGAGCTTGCGGATGCTTTCATCGCACTGCCAGGAGGATATGGAACGTTTGAAGAGCTATTTGAAGTAGTATGTTGGTCACAAATTGGTATACATAATAAGCCAGTTGGTTTATTGAACATAAAAGACTTTTACGGACCAATTCTGCAAATGGTTGAACGTGCAGCGGAAGAAGGATTTATGAATCCATCAAATAAAGAGTTAATCGTTTCAGCTAAGACGGCCGATAAATTAATTCATGAAATACAGAATTACGAGCGTCCTGTTTTAGGAACGAAGTGGAAGCAATTATCATAATACAATTTTATAGAGATTTTTGGAAACACATGTCATTTTATCTTCAAAAGGCATGTGGTTTTAATTTGGTTAAATATGTTAATGTTGCGATATAATGTTTTTGAAAAAGGGGAAATAGATGGAAGAATTCTTATTTTTAAGGCCGGTTTTTAAATGTATTTTAGCAGCATCTATTCTGGTTATGCTAATTGTTTCAACGCAGAAGAAAGAGCTAATTAATGAATTTTCGCTTTGGTTTATTTCAATATTGTGTATCGGTATTTCGGCGATAACACTCTTTATGATTGGCTTTATCGTTGATGAGTATAATCTAGCCGGAGATGTACAGAGCTTTAATATGTGTATTGCGATTGGTTGTATTAGCGGTCTGAATTTCATTATTTACTATAGACGGAAACAATAAGGAAGGCATTCCGTATTACTTTGGAATGCCTTTATCACTTTGATTACTTTGTTTTTTATACAAGTACCAGCCACCCCAGCCGCCACCAATTGCTAAGACAATGAGGAAAGCATAGTGTTTAACCTCGATACGTATATTGAAAATATTAGCTATAAGTAAGACAATCCCAACTGTTATTAACGCAAAAAATGCTCTAATTAAGTAGTCTTTCAACTGAACCACTCCCGCCATTTAAGTAGTAAATGATGAATATGGAAAAGCTTTTTTGGATCTAGTTTACTAAAGGGTGTTTCCTATATCTTAACATAAAAGAGATTGTAATATATTGATGAAAGTAGCGGGGAGAGGTGCTGATATTGTCTTGATTTGTCGGTAAGTCGATATAATTGAAAAATCGCTGATATATTGGATGTAATCGCCGATATAATTGAAAAATCGCTGATAAATTTAATAGAATCGCCGATATAATTAGAAAATCGCTGATATAAATTTCATGTATCAGCATGCGCGACCAATCTATAGAAAAAAGCGGCTCTGAACGAGCCGCTTCCGCTTTTAGGTGATATCCAGCTCCAGCGGCTAGAACAGTCGGTTGTTTCACTCCTTCATTCGAGGCAAAAAGCGCCTCGTAATCAGGAGTTCCAACACCCTCCTGTTCTGAACGAGCCGCTTCCGCTTTTAAGTAATATCCAGCTCCAGCGGCTAGAATCTCCGGTCATTTCGCTCTCTCGCTCGAAGCAAAAAGCGCTTCAAGGTCGAGAGCTCCAATGCCCTGCGATTCTGAGCAAGCCACTTCCGCTTTTAAATATATTATTGATTCAAGAACGCACGTAGCATCCAAGCGTGTTTTTCTAGTTCTGTGTAGATTCCTAGTAGTAGGTCAGATGTCATTTCGTCGTCAGAGTCTTGAGCGATTTCCATGCCTTTTTTCAGTTCGACTAGCATCATTTGGTAGTCTTTCATGATTGCTTCGACCATCCCTTCTGCAGTTTCTCCGTAAGCTGCTTCTTGAATAGAAGATATTTCTAGGTATTCTTTCATTGTTGCTACTGGCTGGCCGCCAATTGCTAAAATACGTTCTGCAATTTCGTCAATGTGAGTAGCTGATTCTGTGTAAAGTTCTTCGAATTTCTCGTGTAATGTGAAGAATTGAGGTCCTTTTACGTACCAATGGAAGTTGTGTAGTTTTGTGAATAAAACGCTCCAGTCTGCTACTTGTTTGTTTAATACTTCGATTACTTGTTTGTTCATTATGATCAATCTCCTTTTGAGTTGTTATATGATATCAATTACTAATTTATAATTATTATAATCTAGTAATTCGTATAAAGCAACCCTTTTGCTGGAATTAATTTGAACAAATTATGAACTGTTGCATATAAAAAATCCCTATTACTGTGAAGTAATAGGGATTTTGTTTGATATATAGCTCTTGTTCTGAACGAGCCGCTTCTGCTTTTAATTATTATACAGCCTTCTGTTTTTCTTCTACATCCGGTCCATCCCAGCACTCTGTATTCTGTAAGCCAGGGATAGAACTTGCAACGAAAACAGGATCTTTTCCTTGTTTCTTTTGCTTAATATAGTCTACTAATGCTGCGTAGGCGAACTTGCTTAGGAATGAGATGGCAATTAAGTTTGTGAATACCATAAGTCCCATGAATAAATCAGCTAAACTCCAAACTGTTTTAAGGGCAGCGATTGATCCGAAGAATACCATTCCGACAACTGCAATGCGATAAATCATTAACCATGTTTTGCTTTCTTTAATGAATGCGATGTTCGTTTCACCATAATAGTAGTTTCCTAGTAAAGAGCTGAAAGCGAATAGGAAAATAATAATCGCTAAGAAAGTGCTTGCCCACGGTCCAATTTGTGAACTTAATGCTTGTTGTGTTAATTCAATACCTTCTAAATTCGAACCTTTGTAAAGTCCAGAACATAATACGATAAACGCTGTTGATGTACATACTAAGAATGTATCTACGAAAACACCTAATGCTTGAACAAGTCCTTGTTTTACAGGATGAGATACATCTGATGTTGCGGCTGCGTTAGGAGAGCTACCCATACCTGCTTCTGTCGCGAATAGACCGCGCTGAATTCCGAACTTAATTGCTGCTCCAATACCACCAGCGACGGCTTGCTCTAAACCAAATGCACTGTTAAATATTTCAGTGAAAATGCTTGGTAACATAGTGAAATTGTTAATAACAACAAAAATAGCGACACCAATATAAACAATTGCCATTGGCGGAACGATCATTTCTGTTATACGTGAAATGCTCTTAATACCACCAAAAATAATAACTGCAACTAATAAAGCTAATAGAGCTCCTACGATCGTTCGCTCTAGTCCAAAAGCATTTTCAAATGCTATTGTTACTGTGTTTGCTTGTACAGAATTGAAAATTAATCCGTACGCAACTGTAATAAGAAGTGAAAACCAAACGCCCATCCAGCGTTTATTTAATCCTTTTTCCATGTAATATGCTGGACCACCACGGAATCTGCTTCCATCTTTTACTTTATAAATTTGCGCGAGCGTACATTCTACGAAACTAGTAGCTGCTCCAAGGATAGCGATAAACCACATCCAAAATATTGCGCCAGGTCCACCCATTGAAATGGCTAGTGCTACACCAGCTAAGTTCCCGATACCGATACGTGCTGCTGCACTTAGGCAAAATGCTTGGAATGGAGAGATGCTATCTTTCTTTTTTTCTTTTCGATTAAACCCTTTACTAATTAAACCGACCATCTCACCGAAATGAGTAATTTGGACGAATTTCAATTTAAAAGAGAAATAAAGACCGAAGCCGATTAGCATTGCAATAAGAATATATGACCATAAAATATTATTCGTTACCTCAAGGAATCTGCTAAAGATATCAACCATATAATACACTTCCTTTTTTCCGTAATAAGAAAATTATATGCAAAAAATATACGAGAATCAATTTTTCTAAAAAATTATGTTACTTAAATGTATTTTGTGTTATGATTATGTTACATCATGATATTTTTAGAATTATTTACATTTTAAAAAACTAAATGTAAAGCGAGAAAGAGGGGATAATTTGAAAGAAGAAACTTTATTGAAAGTAAGCCTTAAGAGTTTGAAAATGAGAAGTAATATATTTTTTATCATTACATCTTTAAGTATTTTTTTAGGAGCCACTTATTATTACAATAAAAGATTTCCAAGTCATAGGTATCCTGAATGGTTAGAATTTCTAAAATTGATTGGATGAACAAAAGACAGAAAAACAGAAAATTTAAATAAAGAAGTTATGGAGGAGCTAAATATGAATATTAGAGAAAGTGAACTTCCGGGTATTGGTTACAAATTTCAAATTGTTACGAAAGGTAATGAAAAGATGGTAATTGTCATTCATGATGACGGGCGTAGAGAAATGTATCATTTTGATTCAGACCATGAAGAAAGTATCTCAAGTATTTCATTACGTGACTCAGAGGCAAGACAAATTGCAGCAATATTAGGTGGAATGGTATATAAGCCTAGAGCATTAGAAAATGTTGAAATGGTCTTTGAAGGCTTAGCGATTGAGTGGTTTAAAGTAGAGAATGCAGCTCTAGCAATCGGAAAAACAATTGGTGATCTTGAAATAAGAAAAAATTATAGCGTAACGATCATTGCAGTTATGAAGAAAAATATGAAAAAGCTATTTAATCCAGGGCCAGAAACGGTAATTGAAGAAGGCGATATGCTTGTAGTTTCTGGTGAGAGAGAAGAAATTAAAAAAATTATTAATGAGTTACTTTCGAATAGGGGGACTGACTAGATGGATACGTTAATTTTTGAAGTTGGTACAGCGTTAGTATTAGTTGCAATTGCGGCAGTAATTGCTGGAAAGTTTAAATTCTCAGTAATTCCGTTTCTAATTGTTCTTGGGATGTTAGTGGGGCCACATGCGCCGACAATAGGTGTTATCGATTTCAAGTTTATTGAAAGTGCAAGTGTCATTTCCTTCCTTGGACGGATTGGGGTTCTGTTCCTTCTGTTCTATCTAGGACTAGAATTTTCAATGAAAAAACTAATTAAATCTGGACGTTCTATTGCAATTGGCGGAACGATCTATATTTTAATTAACTTTTCACTTGGATTATTATACGGATTTATAATGGGCTTCCCTTTACTAGAAATCTTAATTATTGCGGGTATTATTACGATTTCTTCTAGCGCTATCGTTGCAAAGGTGTTAGTGGATTTAAGAAGAACTGGTAATAATGAGACCGAATTAATTTTAGGAATTATCATGTTTGAAGATATATTCCTTGCTGTATATTTATCAGTCGTTTCAGGCTTAGTTCTAGGGGATCATGCTTCATTCTTAGGTGCCCTTACTTCAATTGGAATTGCTTTAGGATACATGCTTCTCTTCTTTATTGTCGCTAGAAAGGCTACGCCTTTATTAAATAAATTGCTTAATATTAGTTCAGATGAAATCTTTATTATTGTAGTATTTGCTTCATTATTCTTTATTGCAGGTTTCTCGGAAACAATTCACGTTGCCGAAGCAATCGGAGCACTTCTTTTAGGATTAGTTTTCTCTGAGACAGAGCATAGTGACAGAATTGAACATCTCGTTGTTCCATTTAGAGACTTCTTCGGAGCTATTTTCTTCTTCAGTTTTGGGTTAAGTATTGATCCGTTCTCATTGGGCGGAGCGATATGGTTAACGTTAGGTGCTGTTCTTCTTACAATCATCGGAAACTTTGTAGCGGGGATGATTGCAGGACGACAAGCTGGATTATCTCATAAAGCGTCAACAAATATTGGATTAACAATTGTTTCAAGAGGAGAATTTTCCATCATTATGGCCAATATCGGGATTGCCGGTGGTTTAATGTCAGTCTTGAAACCATTCTCAGCACTATACGTGCTTATACTATCTATCTTAGGTCCACTTTTGACGAAAGAGTCAAAGAATGTATATAAATTTTTAAATAAAATCTTTAAGTGGGATACGAAGACTAACTAAATTAAAAAAATAAAGGTACAAGATATTTCCTGCTTGTACTTTTATTTTTGCAATGAAAACAGTAAAGAGAGGTACATGATGTTAGGAGAGTTGATTCATTCCGTTTTAGTTTTTCTAGAAGGACTTGGGTATTGGGGAATTATGCTTGGATTGATGTTAGAGGTTATTCCAAGTGAAATCGTATTGTCTTATGCAGGTTATTTAGTATCAACAGGAAGCATTACGTTTTGGGGCGCTGTTGCGTTCGGGACAATTGGCGGTGTAATCGCACAACTATTCATTTATTGGATCGGTCGATACGGAGGAAGACCCGTCCTTGAGCGATATGGAAAATATATTTTAATTCAAAAGAAGCATATTGATTATGCTGAAGCTTGGTTTAATCGTTACGGAACGGGTGTTATCTTTACAGCACGTTTTATTCCTGTTGTACGTCATGCTATTTCGATACCAGCGGGAATTGCAAAAATGTCACATGCTAAGTTTATTACACTAACTACGCTAGCTGTTATTCCATGGTCAATTGTGTTTGTATATTTAGGCTTTAAATTAGGATCAGAGTGGGAAAGTATTAATAAAGTAGCTGGGCCTTATGTGAAATATTTTGCACTTGCTGCTATTGTTTGTGCAATTGGTTACTTTGTATTAAAAAAAATGATGAAAAAAAAGTGATTACGGAAAAGGAATCTATGTCGACATAGATTCCTTTTTTATTGGCATTTTTTTAAGGATGAAAGAATACGTTTAATATTTACCATATTGTGGCATACATATAGAAAAAGGGTGCTTGGAAAGGGGAATAAAGAGAAATGGAACTCCAGTTTCAAAATGTATATCAACAGGTGGAGAATTGGTATGTGTTGGATTCGGAGCTTCCTTGGGATGTCAAAAGGCTGAGAGATGATTTGTTTTCACTTATTGAAGTATGTAAAACGCCAGTTATTTTTTGTGATACGTGTGATGCAAATCATGTACTTCTATCATTAGGGGAAGAAGAGGAAGAGTTTCTATTCCCAATAGGCGGTTTTTATCATAAAGAAAAACAATTAATTTTTGTTTGTATGTGGGAAGAGTATGAGCAAGTGCTCAAAACACTACTGCATGAATTTCGCCATGCGATGCAGCATAAGAGGGAAGTATTGTATGTCGGAAGTGAAGTGTACGAAGAGAGATGGATTGAAAAAGATGCGAGGAAGTTCGCGGAGAGGAAATTCGATGAATATAAAAATAGAAAGTTAATGTAAAGCATAGTGGAGAAATAGCGCTGTGCTTTCTTTGTTTCTTACTAAAAATAAGTAATTGACTTTCATGAAGTTTAGTTCTAAACTAATGGTATAAAACGAGCGAGGTGATAGAATGAAAACAGAAGATAGGCTCGGATTATTATTATGGTTTCGTTTATCACGTTTTTATAACAAAAGTATTCGTGAGACGAATCAGCATTTGAAAAAATGGAATGTATCTGCTGCTCAGTTTGATGTGCTAGCTCAAGTTGGAGGGCATGATCGTTTAACGCAACAAGAGCTTGGAAATAAGTTATTTGTTACGAAAGGAAATGTCACTCAGCTTTTAAATAAAATGGAGCAGCTGGAGTGGATTGGGCGTGAACAAGAAGGTACTACGAAATATATTTCATTAACAGAAAAGGGAAAAGCTTTATTTGAAGAAATTGTCCCGCCTCAAGAAACGTTCCAAGCGGAGCAGTTTCATAATTTAAATATAGAAGAACAAAATCAATTATTACAATTACTAAAAAAATTACAGTAAGAAAAATTTTTAAAATAAATCTTGAATTCGAGATAATATGAGGTGAAGGATATGTTTAGAAAAGTTGATCATAAAAATATGGGCAGAGCAAATCACGGTTGGTTAAATACACATTTTCATTTTTCCTTTGCTAATTACTATAATCCAAATAACATGAGCTTTGGATCATTACGTGTTATTAATGATGATCTAGTAGCACCGCAAACTGGTTTTGATATGCATCCGCACCGCGATATGGAAATTATTTCGTACGTTGTAGATGGTGCTTTAACACATGAGGATAGCATGGGGAACCGCGGAACAATTGAGCGTGGGCATGTTCAATATATGAGTGCTGGCACAGGTGTATTTCATAGTGAGCATAATTTAGGAAATGAGACATTGCGTTTATTACAAATTTGGATTTTACCAGACCGTGCAGATCATAAGCCAAACTATGGTGAGTTTAAATTTGATTGGAGCAAGCGTGAAAACGAGTGGTTCCATATGGTATCTCCATTAGAAGGGGAGGCACCAATTCAAATTCACCAGGATGCGAATTTATATTCTTTATCGTTAGAAGCTGGAAAAGAAATTCATTTTCCTGTGAAAGAAGGTCGTCAATTATACCTTGTACAAATTGAAGGAAGTAGCGTAATAAATGGTGAGACACTTGTTATGCGTGATGCGGCAGAAGCGGTTGAAGAAGATATTCATATTGAAGCGAAAGAGCAATCACACTATTTAGCAATTGAATTAAAAAAGTAATAAAACGTTTATAGAAAAGAGGACATCTACTAGATGTCCTCTTTTTTTGAGTGGAATTGTCAGAAAAAACTTTCTCAAATTTTAGAAGAAGGTATCGGTTGAAAAAATAAGAATTGTATAAAAGTGTCAAAAATCTTTAGGGAATGGGGAATGTTATAGTGAAAAAGCAAGTCATTTCATCAGCATTAGCCTTAACTGTTATCGCCGGGGGATTTGGAACATTTGGAGCCACGACAACGAAAGCGGAAGAACAAAAAATTCAATACCATCAAGAATTTAAAACGCCTGCATACATAGGTGAAGAATGGAAAGCACCGGAAGGACTAGATAAAAAAGAGACAGTCTTTCAGTATTTAGAGAGTAAGAAAGATATGTTTAAATTAGCAGGAAATATTGATAAACATTTCAATGTCGTTGGGGAAGAAAAAGATGCTGAATCTGGCACAACACACGTGAAGTTAGTTGAGAAACATAATAACATTCCTGTGTATGGTTCAGATCAAACTGTTACACTAGATAAAGAAAATAATGTAAAAGCATTCTTCGGACAAGTTATTCCGAACTTAGAGGATAAAAATATTCCTGCGTCTGCAAGCATTAGTGCGGAACAAGCAGAAACGATTGCAAAGGCAGATATTGAAAAAGAAGTTGGTAAAGTAAAGAATTATGACGGTGTGAAAAAAGATTTATATGTGTATGAAAAAGATGGGAATTTCTATCTTGCATATTTAGTGAAAGCATCGATTTCAAAGCCAGCTCCAGGATATTGGCATTATTTTGTTGATGCGACAAATGGAAATGTGATTGAGAAATATAACGCTGTAGATCACATTACAGGATTTGGTTACGGTGTATTAGGTGCTAGACAATCATTTGAAATTGCTCAAGATACGAAAACAGGACAATTCAACTTGTTTGATGGTAAACGAGGACAAGGTATTCATACATTTGATGCAGAAAATATGGACGAGAACTGGTTTAATTTATTCTCACAATGGCTTGGATATACAGGAGAAGAAGTTGAAAGTAAATCTAAGTTCTTCGAAGATAAAGCTGCAGTTGATGCGCATGTAAATGCAGGGAAAGTATATGATTACTACAAAAAGACATTTAATCGTAACTCTTTCGATGATAAAGGCGCGAAGCTTATTTCGACTGTTCACGTTGGAGAAAGCTGGAATAACGCAGCTTGGAATGGTGTACAAATGATGTATGGTGATGGTGATGGAAAAACATTCATTCCATTATCTGCTGGACTAGATGTTATCGGTCACGAATTAACGCATGCTGTAACTGAGCATACAGCAAATCTTGTTTATAAAAATGAGTCAGGTGCGTTAAATGAATCGTTATCTGATATTATGGGTGTCATGGTTGAGAAGAAGAGCTGGGATTTAGGTGCTGACATTTATACACCTGGAAAACCTGGTGATGCACTTCGTTCTCTGAAAGATCCAGCGTCTATTCCAAATCCATTAAAGCCAGGTGAAGGTTACCCAGATCACTACAATAAGCGCTACACTGGAACAGCTGATAATGGTGGCGTTCATATTAACAGTAGTATTAATAATAAAGCTGCATATTTAGTATCTGATGGAGGAGAGCATTACGGCGTGAAAGTAACTGGAGTAGGCCGTGAAGCGACAGAAAAAATTTATTACCGTGCTCTTACGAAATATTTAACTGCAAACTCTGACTTCAAAATGATGCGTCAAGCTGCTCTTCAGTCAGCTGAAGATTTATATGGTAAAAACTCTAAAGCTGTACAAGCTGTAACGAAAGCTTATGATGCAGTAGGCGTAAAATAATAAGAGAAAAAGACCTGACTAGAATGTCAGGTCTTTTCTTTATCCCGTTAGTCGCGAATACCTAATGCGATTTTCGCCATACGTGACATGCGTTCTTTCGACCAGGGCGGATTCCAAACGACATTTACTTCTATTTCATTGACTTCAGGTACGTTCGTTGATAATACTTTTTTAACGTCTGATACAATTTGTCCAGCCATTGGACAACCGATAGAAGTCATCGTCATCGTAATGACAGCATTATTATTTTCATCTGCTGTAACGTCATAAACTAATCCAAGGTTAACGATATCAACGCCTAGTTCAGGATCAATAACAGCTTCTAAATTGGCATATAATTTATTTTCAAATGCTTCTTGAGACATAAATAGCACCTCCTACACATTTATGATATTGATTCTCATTATAACGGAAATGTGTATAATGTGCAGGAAATGAGCTCAAAAAAATATCCCTTTTGGAAGAGGGATATTTTTTAAAGGTTATTCAGTTTTGAAATGAGATACGAGTTGATCTAATTCTTCAACTGTTTGTTTCATTTGTTTAGCTGTTTGTGTCATCTCATTCATCGTAATGACTTTTTGCTCAGCAGATTGTGCTGTTGCTGCTGTTTCACTAGATACTTCAGTTGAAATAGAAGCGATGTTATTCAGTGAAGCGTTCATTTCTTCAGCGCTTGCAGCCATTTCTTCAGCAGTTGCTGAGATGTCTTGCATTTGAGTAGATACTTTATTTACTTGTTCCACAATCGTTGTGAAAGAATTGCCAGCTTCACGAATGACATGAATGCCTTCAAATGCCTCAGAACGGCCTTGGGACATCATAGAACTCGCAGTTTCAGTGTCTTGTTGAATTTGATGTAGTAATTGGTTAATATCTGTTGCCGCTGTTTTAGATTGTTCAGCAAGTTTTCGAACTTCGTCAGCTACGACAGCGAAGCCTTTTCCTTGTTCGCCAGCACGAGCTGCTTCGATAGATGCATTTAAAGCAAGTAAGTTTGTTTGCTCTGCAATATTAGAAATAGATTGTACAGCTGTATCAATATATTTCGTGTGAGTGATTAGACGTTCGACCACTTCTGACGTAGCATTTACCGCGTCGTGTATCGTTGTCATTTGTGAAACAGATTTTTGAATAACAGTACTTCCGTCGTTAGCTTGTTCAGATGTAACTACAGCAAGCTCAGTTACAGATGAAGCAGATTCAGCAATGCGCTGAACACTTACTGCCATATCGTCCATTGCCGTTGAGCTTTCTTCCATGCTAGAGGCTTGAGATTGAATACTCGCATTTAAGCTAGACATTGAGCTTTGAACTTTTATTGTTGCCTCGCGTGATATATTCGTCTTTTCTAGCATATTTTCAGAAGCGTTTTGTACTTCCACAGATGTTTTTTGCACACGATTGATGATATGTTGTAGGTTTTCTAACATTTTATTAAAGGATGTTGCGATCGTACCAATTTCATCATTACTATTTACTTGTAGGCGAGCTGTTAAGTCACCTTCTTGAGATGATAATTCTTTTAGCTTACTATCAATTTGTTGAATTGGTTTTACAAGTTTACCAGAGAACCACCATGCAAGAATGATAGCTACGATAATACAAATAACAAGTGATAAGAAGATAACATATTCAATTTGTAGTGAAGATTGATCAATTTTTTTGATAGATTCGTCACGTAACTTGGCTTGTTCATTACTATAATTTGTGAAGTCACCAATTACTTTATAAACGGCACCATTTTCTGCATAAGCTACTTGTAGAGCCTCTTCCCACTTTTGTTCTTTTGCAAGAGTGAAAACTTTTTCTTCAATAAATTTTCTCCAAGTCGATCCTGATTCCATTGTATCTTTCACGGATTGAGAAATATTTGGATTAGAAAGAAGCTTATCTTTTGAATCCTCCAGACGTTTACTCATCTCATTAAACTTGTCTAATTCGACTTGATCATGTTGTAATAAATAACCTCTTAAAGCAGAAAGTTGTACTTGATAAGCGTCTCCACGTTCTTTCAATTCTGTTGCAAGGGGAGAAATTTCTTTTTGTAAAGCTTCAGCTTGATGAGATTGGTCAATAGCAAAAAATAAAATAAAAGCCAAGGCGATGCCAAATAAAGCGCAAATCGTTCCCATCATAAACATTAGTTTTTTTCGAATGCTAATAAAATTCATATGATAAAAAGCCTCCTTTGTGAAATCTTAGTATTAGAATTAATAAATTTAAAAAATTGAAAGAAAGCTTTACTCCATCTGGAACAAAGCTTTCTTCTTTCCTTTAGGAATTATAGCAGACGGAATGAGAGATAGAAAGAGATATTTTAAGGTGAAAAAAGAGAGACTGTAAATCTCTCTTTTTAATAATTTGGAACTCATAGAAGTATAAATGAAAATTTTGCTTTAAACGTTTGTCTTGAAATGGGAAACGAGAACTTCAAGTTCTTGTACAGTTGTTTTCATTTCAGACGCTTTTTTAGCAACGACACTCATTTTGTTTACTTGGTCACCAGCTGAAGTTGCTGTTTGTGATGTTTCGGCGGCAACTTCATTTGAAATAGAAGCGATGTTATTAAGTGAAGCGTTCATTTCTTCAGAACTTGCGGCCATTTCTTCAGCAGTTGCAGACATTTCTTGCATTTGTGTAGAGACTTTATTAATATGGTTAACAATTTCTGAGAATGAAGATCCAGCGGTACGAATGACTGTAATGCCTTCAGAAGCTTCTGACTGGCCTTGTGTCATCATTTCATTTGCTATTTTTGTATCTGCTTGAATTTGATGAAGTAAATGGTTAATATCAGTTGCTGCTAGCTGAGATTGTTCAGCAAGTTTTCGAACTTCATCAGCAACAACAGCGAATCCTTTTCCATGTTCACCAGCACGGGCCGCTTCAATGGAAGCATTTAAAGCGAGTAAATTTGTTTGTTCCGCGATATTAGAAATGGATTGAAGTGCAGTATCAATGTGATTTGTATGTGTAATGAGTCGCTCTACTACTTGTGATGTAGCGTTAACAGCTTCGTTAATGGTATGCATTTGTGTAATAGATTTCTCAATGACTTTATTCCCACTATCTGCTTTTTCTGAAGCTGTAACAGCTAGGCTAGCAACAGAAGAGGCAGATTCTGCAATACGCTGAACACTGGTTGTCATATCATCCATTGCAGTTGAACTTTCCTCGATGCTGGAGACTTGTGAACGAATATTATGCTCAAGAGCATTCATAGTTTCTTGAGTTTTTGCTGTATTTTCCATAGAAGCAGTTGTTTCGATAAACACATTTTCAGACGCTTCTTTTACACTTGTTGATGTTTGTTGCACTTGTTTTATTATACGTTGTAAGTTAGCGAGCATTTGATTAAAGGAATTGGCGATATCACCAATTTCATCTTTACTCGTTACGTGCAATCTAGCAGTTAAATCGCCATCTTGAGAAGCTAATTCTTTTAATTTCTCATCAATTTGTCGTATCGGTTTAACGAGTTTACCAGAGAACCACCATGCTAATAAAATCGACGTTACTGTACATGTAATAAGTGAGAAGAAAATAATATATTGAATAAGGGATGAAGAAGACTCTACGTCAGCAATTAATGCGTCACGTTTATCATTTTCTTCATTTGTATATTTCGTAAAACGACCTAAAAGGTCATTTACATAATCGGTTTGAGTTAAAGCGATTTTGGATGCTTCGTCCCATTTTCCTTCGCGAGCGAGAGGGAGGACTTCATTATCTATGACGCTTCGCCATTTTCCTCCCATTAAAATGGCTTCTTTCATTCCTTCTGGAAGTTTTTTATCACTTGTTACTTTTTCTCTAGTATCAGCTAGTTTCTTTCCTTCTCGGTTGAATTTATCTAATCCTTTTTGATCATGTGACAGTAAATATTCTTGTAAACCAGCAACTTGTGCTTGGAACCAATCGCCACGTTCTTTTAAAATTGTTGCTCTTTTGGATACATCATTTTTTAACGTTTCAATTTCACTTGCTTGGTTCATGGCGAATGAAAGAATAACAATAAGAGCGATGCTAAATAAAGAAGAAATACTTAAGAGTGTGAACAGTAGTTTTTTTCGAATACTAACATATTTCATCGTTACCCCTACCTTTAAAAACTATTTATTATAATTTATAAATATTAAGAGCAGAATTAATAAAAACATCATTATGAAGTTATTAATCTGTTCAATGAAAATTATAGCAGATAATGGAAGATGGCAGATTGATATGAGCAAATGTTCTTAAAATGTATACATTTGTATATCAAAAAGTTCATAAATAAAAATTAGAAATACTATTGTAATTTGAAATAACATCATGTATACTTCTAATTAGTTGATAACGATTATCAGTATCAACTATGGACATTACTCTTCGTTATGTTGGTCATACCCCTTTTTGACGACGTAAGTCAGAGACGAAATGTTGAAATATCTTGTGTCCTATTCTACAGAATTATGGTAATCTCCAACCTCAACTTATATGCGTGAGCATGCAAAAAGGATCCTATCCGTGAAGGGATCCTTTTTTGCATGCTGTCGCAATTAATGTATATAGACCAGGTATTTGCTCTTCAATTCCTTCCGGTGCAGTAGAAGGGAAGACCCATCTTTGATGCGACCCGTGTTCTTCAACTAGTTTTTCAATTATAAAACGTTCTTCCGCAAGTGTTGTAATAATTTCTCCTAACGTCCAGCGACGGATGGTTGTTTTAGGTAACGATTCTTTCTGCGCTTCTGTAAGAAGGATGCTATAAGCAACATCATCTTCAATTAATTCTTCATCGAAATAATTTCCATTGGCCTGAAATGATGGGTGGTCTACTCCTAATAATTTAGTATAAACAGGATGATAGTCACGAAGGATAAGCATTCCCTCTGGCTTAAGTAAGGTAGCAATTTTTTGGAAGAGTGGCTTTAAGTCCAGAAAGTAATGAAGTACACCGAGTTCTAGCAATACGATATCGAACGATTCGGATAGCTGGACATTTAATACATCAGAAACGACATACTGGATAGAGACACCGGCTGCTTCGGCAAGTTCATTTGCATATTTTGCATTACTTGCTGAAATATCAACAACCGTTACGTCAGCTCCTAAAAGAGCGAGAGAGACGGCTTTATTTCCTTTTGACCCGAGTAAATTAATAATACGTTTTCCTTTTGGAGATTGTATGTAAGGTAAATAGTGATCTACCTCGCGCATAGGATTTTCTATGAGCTTTTTCGCATAATCAGCTGGCGCCCCGTGGCGATTCGTCCAAGCTTCATAAGCAGCTGCATTCCAGCTTTTTTCATTACGTGTGCTTAGTTGTTTTTGATTCAATCGTATCACTCCTTTTATGAACGTATAGTTATTCGGCAGGGGGATGGGATTTCCTTTTCTTTCTGGATAAAAGTTTGATTTTTCTGTGATTAAGTCGTACAATACATGTTATACGTAAAAGCGTTGAAAAGGAAAAGTAGGATGAACACATTCTTTCCAGAGAGCTTCGGTAGCTGAGAAGAAGCAAGAATATTCATTTGAACAATGGCCTTTGAGCTTCGTCCTGAACTTATCAAATGGTAATAGTAGGCGGCGACGAGAGTTGGTACTCGTTATCAAAACCACAGTATAAGAGCATATAGCTCCGTACTTGTTAAGGCTAATTATGTGAGTAATTGGCAAAATAAGGTGGTACCGCGACTGTTTATAAAGCCCCGCCCTTATCTTTTTTAAGATAAGGGCGGGGCTTTTTATATTTTAAAGGAGGAATATAAGATGAGTATTTTTATTGGAGGCGCTTGGCCGTATGCAAATGGTTCGTTACATCTTGGACATATTGCGAGTTTGTTACCTGGAGATATTTTGGCACGTTATTACCGGGCAAAAGGTGAGAATGTATTGTATGTTTCGGGAAGTGATTGTAATGGAACACCGATTGCAATTAGGGCAAAACAAGAAGGGGTGACGGCGAAGAAAATTGCTGATAAGTATCATGAAGAATTTGAGCGATGTTTTCAGGATTTAGGTTTTACGTATGATTGCTATACACGTACGGATAGTGAGCACCATCATGAAACGGTTCAAAAAGTTTTTTCACGTTTATTAGAAGAAGGCTACATTTATAAAAAAACAGTGGAACAAGCATATTGTGAAACGTGTACGCAGTTTTTACCTGATCGTTATGTAGAAGGAATTTGCCCGCACTGTCATGAAGCAGCAAGAGGAGATCAATGTGATGCGTGTTCTGCTATTTTAGATCCACTTGATTTGTTAGACAAGAAATGTAAGTTATGTGGTAGTACGCCATCAGTACAGGAAACAGAACATTTCTATTTCGCATTGCATACATTTCAGCACCAAATTAAAGAGTCTGTAGAAATCGCAAAACAAAAAGGAACATGGCGTGACAATGCAATTCAGCTAACAGAAAGATATGTAAAAGAAGGGTTACAAGATAGGGCAGTGTCACGTGATTTACCAATTGGGGTACCAATTCCAGTAGAAGGGTATGAAGATAAGAAAATTTACGTATGGATTGAAGCGGTGACAGGGTATTATTCAGCGAGTAAACATTGGGCTGAAGAAACAGGGAAAGATGATCAAGAGTTTTGGGATAAAGAAGCGAAAACATATTATGTGCACGGAAAGGATAATATTCCGTTTCATTCTATCATTTGGCCAGCGGTATTGCTTGGAATAGGAGAAGGGGCAATTCCTCGTCATATCGTTTCGAATGAATATTTAACAGTTGAAAAAAGAAAATTATCGACAAGTAAAAACTGGGCAGTATGGGTGCCTGATATATTGGAAAGATATGATCCAGATTCTATTCGTTACTTTTTAACAGTCAATGCACCAGAAAATCGTGACACTGACTTTTCATGGCGTGAATTCATTTACAGTCATAATAGTGAATTGTTAGGTGCATACGGGAACTTTGTGAACCGGACATTAAAGTTTATTGAAAAATATTATGGTGGTATCCTGCCGAAGGGAAGTATTGATGTAGAGCTGAAAGATAAAGTAGAAGGATTATATAAAAATGTAGGAGAGGCAATTGAGCAAACTAAATTTAAAGTGGCGCTAGAATCAATATTTGATGCAGTACGTTTTGCAAATAAATACTTTGATGAAAGGCAGCCGTGGAAACAAAGAGAAGATGATTCCATTTCATGTGAAGAAACGATGTATAACTGTGTTTATCTTATCGCTAATTTTGCAAATCTCCTTGAACCGTTTTTACCATTTTCAAGTGAAAGAGTTAGAAAAACATTGTCGATTGTGAAACAAAATTGGGAACCACAAAATACGTTGCCGAATAGAATTGATAGTGTGCAGCCGCTATTTGAACGAATCGATGTAAAACAAATTGAGTGTGAGATAGAGAAACTATATGGAGCGGTAAAGTGAGATAGAGAAAAAGACCTTTCAAGTAAATGAAAGGTCTTTTGTTATGCACTATGCACGCTACTATGTTTCTTTTCTTTCCTAGCCGTAAGTAGCTGAGGAGTGAAAATCCCAAGTAGTATAAAGATTATCCCAATCCACTGCATGAATGTTACGACTTCATGTACAAGTGTAATAGAAGCGATAATGGCTGTTGGTAATTCAGCTGCTCCTAGTATTGTACCAAGTCCTGTTCCTACTTTCGGTACGCCAATTGAAAAACAAATGACAGGTACGACAACACCGAACAAGCCGAGGAAGAAAGCATATTTCCAAAGACCAGCTTGCAGGGCACCATCTGTTAAAAAGGTCGGCGGGAAGAATAGGCATACGATAAGAGTAGCACTTGTTGTCATAAGAAAGCTTTTTGTATAAGGCGGAACTTCTGTAGCAACACGCCCACTTGCAAAAACATAGAATGAAAAAGAGACAGCGGCTAATAGACCAAAGATAATACCCTTCATGGAAAAGTTTTGTCCGAGACCTTCAAAGACACCACCTGCAAACAATGTACCAGCAAATAAAATAATGATAGATATAACTTTTTCACGGCTTGGAAATGTTCGATTTGCAATTGCTTCAATAACAACACCAATCCATGTGAACTGGAAAAGTAGGACGACAGCGATAGATGCTGGTAGTTCTTCTACAGAAATAGCGTAGAAAATACCAGTCATACTCATTGTTGTGCCAACTGTTAGTAAGGAGAAGAATTGTTTTTTTGTTACTTTATGACGTGAAACGAAAAGAACGAGTAGAAGAAGCCCAACCCATCCGAAGACATATTGTCCTCCTAATAGTTGATGTGCTGAAAATCCATCAATAAATCCGAGTTTGAAAATAGTTGAAAGCACGCCGTAGCTACAAGCTCCGAATAAAACGAGTAATGAATACTTAAATTTCTCCATGAAAATCCTCCTTTTAAATAATAAAAAACGCCCGCTATCCAAATAAGGATAACGGGCGAACGAAACAGAGTAAGATACTCTACAAAATTCCGCCACTCATACGAAGTATGAATTTGGGGTATGAAATTGTAGTAGGTTTTTACATTGCCTTCGGGAATACAATAGAACATTTTACACCTTGAGGTGTGTTTTGTATCCCATAAGGAAACTGATGTTTATCTAGTATTTGTTTTACAATGTATAACCCAAGACCACTACCTTGTACTAAGCCATGTTTGTCAGGATTTGCGCGATAGAATGGCTCAAATAAATGGGCAAGTTTATCTTCATCTATTTGTGAACCTGTATTTAATACTTCTAATGCGTAACCGTTAGGCTTTTCATAAAGCTTTATATATACATGCTGATGGTCAATTGTATAATGAATTGCATTTGAAATAATGTTGAAAATAGCAGTTTGAATAAATTTAGGATCAGCTAAAACTTGTACATCTTGTTTAATGTTAGATTGAACATTTAATTGCTTTACAGATACGAAATAATCTACTTTCTTCATAACATCCTCAATAATATTAGTTAATGAGATAACTTTTAAATCAGGTTTAAATTGAGGGTTTTGTATTTTGGATAATTCCGACATTTTTTCCGTTAATATGTTAATGTCTTGCATCATTTCATAGGAACGTTTTAAATATTTATCTCTATCTTTATAAGCTCCAATTCCGTGAATCATGCCATCTAGTTGTCCCATAACGGCTGCGATTGGTGTTTTTAATTCATGGGAAACCATAGACATAAATTCTTTACGAGATTGTTCTAATTGTTGTTCCTTTTTGAGTTCATTTCTTAAATCTTGATTGCTTGCATGTAAATTCTTCACTATATTTGGTACTTGTGAAGCAGCTACTTGCAAATTAAAATCTGTTTGATCAGTATTTTTGCTAAGTAGCTTTTTATCTGAGAAATCAAGATTCATGATATCTTTTAAAGCATCACTCATATATTGAAAAGGTTTAGCAATTAGTTTTGCATAAATTAAAGATCCGAGCAGAGAGAGTGCAAGCATTGTTGCGCCAATATGTGGAGCTAATTGCTGCAGTACATCTGTTAATTTTGGATTATCTTGTGCATCATTTGCTTTACTTGCTGCATTTTGTTTATGTAAGGCATCATTAGTAGCGACTTGCTTTTCCGTTTCTGTAAGCGGAGCAGAAGCGCTATTTTTCCCCGAAATGTTTTGAGTATGTTCTTTTGCTTTTGCAGTTTGGCTAGGCTGCAAAAGGTGATTGATAGCTGTAGAGAGTGATTTATAATCTATAATAGAAGATTGGAAATTAAAAATGTCTCCCTGTGATACAGCTTTATTTTGATTCGTTTTACTTTGGTCGTTTTGTTTATCTGAATCCGCTTGTTCTGTAGTCAGCATTCCAGTTTCTTTCGCAAAACGTTCTTTATCGTAGTCTGAAGCTAAGAAGTAAATAATTTGATAAAGACAAAGTGATAAAAGAATACAAAATAATAAGGTTTTGATGAAAATATTTTTGGTGATGTTGTCTTTGCTACGATTCGATTTTGTAGCCAATGCCTTTCACCGTTTTAATATAAGGAATTCCTAATTTTTTTCGTAAGTTTTTAATATGTGTATCTATAACTCTTACATCACCATAATGTTCATAGCCCCATACCTTATTCAGCAAATCACTTCTTGATAATACTTTTCCTCGATTTTGCAGTAAAGTATAAATAATTTCAAATTCCTTTGTTGTCAATTCAATTTGATTACCATGAACATAAGCGGCATATGCTGTAGAATTTAACATCAATTCATGGAATTGTAGTATAGTTGCAGCTTCGGCTTCCTTCGTTGCTGCCCTTCTTAATACGGCTTCTACACGTTTAATAAATACGGTGTAATGGAACGGTTTCGTAATATAGTCATCAATACCTAACTCAAATCCTTTAATTTCACTTTCTTCATTATGTAAGCCTGTTAACATAATGATTGGTACATCAGATTGTCCTCGCATAATTTTACAAATACTATAGCCATCTATATCTGGTAACATCACATCAAGGAGGACAAGATCGTATGAATTTTTTTGGAAAAGAAGTATACCTTCTGTTCCAGCGCCAACAACATCAACGGTAAAGTTTTGTGCCATTAGAAATTCACGAATCAGTTCTTGTATATCTGGGTTGTCTTCAATCACCAGTATATGCGTCATAGTAACACCTCCTAAATAACGCTTTTAACTGCAATATTCGAATTCATCATTTTTCCGATGACTCAGATTGTTTATACATATAATAAGCCCCCGCCATAAAATAATCATGAAAGTAGCAAGGGGAGTTGTTTAGTGAAACTGAATATTTAAGAATTACAGTAATTCTATTATAGTATGTATTGTAAAATTTATAAAATATTATAACTGTATAATTTTAATATCCATGTTTATCAATGTTTGGATGTTATTTAACACAATCTATTCCTATTATATATGTAAATACAGTTGTTTTGCTACTGTAAATGAAGAAATAAAATAAGCCAAGACATAAAATTCTTGGCTACACGTAAATCGCGCTTTGAGGTTATTTTACAGTGACAGTAGCTTGCTGGGGAATACGCTCAAATAACCAGTGTATATCATTGTTATACATACGAATACAACCTAGTGTTGTCCACTTACCAATGGCCTGATTATTGTTCGTACCATGAATCGCATAAGTTGTTCCGTAAGTTCCTGCCATGTTTAGTCCGAGCCAACGGTCACCAAGTGGATTACGTGGATCGCCGCCTTTAATTTTTCCTGTATAATAAGGACGATTTTTAATTTTATTTACGATTTGAAAAGTACCTTTAGGTGTAGGAGTAGCTGCTTTTCCAGTAGCGACAGTAAAACTCTTTATGAATTTTCCGTTTTGATAATAATCCATTTTATTTAACTGTGTATTCACGATAAGCTGATCATTTGTTGTAGCTGCCTCAGCATTTGTGAATGGAATAGTTAAAAATCCTAATGATAATAGTGCGCTTAATAATAGTTTTTTCATTATATTCTCCTTTTTACTATTGTAGTAGTCTTACATACAATGAATTTGCAATCCTCGTAATACTTTATTTACATTTTCATCTAATGTTTCAAAGAAAGTAGTAATTTTGGCATTGTATTTGTTGTTTTTATCAATAAGTAATCTTTCATTTAATAAAAGTTCACCATGTAGTCCAAAGCTTTGAACTTGAATATTTAATTCATCTTCAGTTTCAGAAATAATTGGTAAGAAGTAGTGAAAAGCTTTCGTTGGAATGATATAGCTTTTGCCAATCATGCTTTCTTGATTTGAATTAATCCATTTTTTCGTGACAATTTTAATGTTCTTTTTTGAAACGATAAAAGATAGTGTAGTAGATTTTGTTAAACTTACGTCAAATTCACTTGTTTCACATATGTGTAAATTAAAAACGGTTTCATTTTGATGAGATTCAACATTTGTATTAATAAAATCGTGCATTTTATAAGCTTCCATTTCTTATTCACCCTTTTTTCAATTTCGAAAAGCTATTCATATTTATTCAAATTAATGCTTAGTCATTTATTGGTTAAATTTTTCAACAAATTCCGATATAATCTTACAATACGTATATGAAGCTAATATGAAGTTCGTATGAGTTTGTAGTGGTTTTTTATTAAGAACAAAATATAACGATTTTTAAGTGTTAAAAAATGGATAAAATATGCATATTAAGCCCTCAGTTTCGTACGGTATATATTTGTTGAATTGTTTTTGAATGAAAGTAAATAGAAGGAAATAAAGAACAGAAAGTTTTAGTGTGAGCCTTACAAAAATGTAATAAAAATGTAAGCTATTGTGATAGTTATTTCGACAATTTTTTTATACAATATTAGTAAGAAGTTGCACGTGATTGAAAGGAGAGATGACATGGAATGGATTCATGAATTATTTCAGCAATACGGGTACTATGTTGTACTTGTTGGTTTGCTGTTAGAATATATTGCACTTCCGTTTCCGGGAGAGCCAACGTTAGCTTATGCGGGATTTTTAGCACATAAGGGTGATTTAAGTTTACCGATTTTAATTATCCTATCCTTTATTGGGACAAGTGTAGGAATGACGATTCAATACTTTTTAGGAAATAAATTAGGTATGCCCTTTGTTCAAAAGTATGGGAAATACGTATTTTTAACACAAAGAAAAATCGACTTAACAAGAATGTGGTTTGATAAGTATGGATACTTCCTAATTTTTATCGGTTTCTTTATTCCTGGTGTACGTCACTTTACAGGATACTTTGCAGGAATTATTAACTTACCATTCCGTCGCTTTGCGATTACAATTTACTCAGGTGCTCTATTTTGGGTATCGTTCTTCTTAATCGGTGGTTACTGGTTAGGTGGCAACTTACATGATATTTTTGGAGCGTTAGAAGGTCACATCGGTAAAATCATTTTTGGAGTGATTGTGATTGTAGCAATTACGTTAGGAGTTCGTTTCCGCAAACAGTTAAAACGAGTACTTTTACAAAACGCAAGTTAATATGAAATCCATTCTATGTCAAAATTTAGGAAGGCAGTGCAAAAGCACTGCCTTTTTCATTTTAATAAGTTTTTGTTTGTTTCTTAGTTTAAAATTCAATAGGTTATAATTGACAATTATTAACGTCAAAATGACAATTATAATTGACAATTATAAGGATATTATTTACAATTTTAATTAAATAAATGAAAAAGAGGGAAGACATGAAGCTTCAAAATCGAGTGAGGGAATTGCGAGCAAAGCATCGTTTATCACAAGGGGATTTAGGGAAAGCGATTGGATCATCAAGACAAACGATTAGTTTAATTGAGCGAGGAGATTATGCACCATCAATTGTATTGTCGTTAAAAATTGCACACATTTTCAATGTACCAGTGGAGGAAATATTCACGTTAGTGGAGGGGGAAGAGGACGATGAAGAGTAAACGAAAAAAACAATTTGATTTTGTGGGGAAAATAGCATTAAGTATGATCGGTGGCTTTTTAACATCTTATATAGTTTTAAATTTACTCTCGGATGAACCGAGAAAATTATCATCTAATACATTTATAGGTGTATGTACAATTTTTGGAATCTTAATGATGTACTACACTTGGAAGAATACACGTATGTTAGCGGAGGCACGCGATGAAGAAGAGAGTGTACAAGGCAGAAAATTAGGCATTATAAGTATATATTTACGTGTAGGTGATATAGTTACGCAGGCATGGTTTGTATATGCAGTTATTACATGTAGACGTGCATTGTTGCAGGATACAAATGTTTCATTTGCAGTGTGGAATTTAGTAGCTTCTATTGTTTGCTTAACTATTGTAGTGATTAGTGGGCTCATAACAAAAAATCGTTATAACAAGCTATATCCTGAACAAGGTGTAACATATATGGAATCTATGAAAATGTGGACGAAAAACGCAGATGAAGGATTAAAGCACATTGTGCATGAGGCTGGATATAAAGCATATGAATTTACGAATACAATATTGGCATATGTATGGTGGGCTGCCGTTATTTATACAGCGGCTAGTGATATCGATTTTGTATTAATTGGCTTAATCTCGTTTATTTGGATATTGCATCTCGGAAAATTCATGTACGAAATGCAGAGAAAAATGATTTATTAAGGGGAGAAAAAGGTGGATATTTTAAGAAGGCCAGCTGGTTCTATGACGGCGGCGTTAGTTTTGTCCATTTTATACGGAGTAATCCGAACTGAGAAATTAGAAGTAATGTTGGATATATGGGCATTATTTGGAATTTTTTTATTGGTGCTAGCTATTCATGAGCTAGGACATGTAGTGTTTGGTTTAATAGGTGGTTTGAATTTTAAATTTATGACAGTAGGGCCGATTACTTTTCAAAAAGAGAAGGGGAAAGTACGCATTCGTGAAAATAAATTGTGGATGTACTTTGGAGGCGTGGCGATGCTAGTGCCTCCTTCTATAGAGACACCGAATCTTTCGAAAAAATGGGCATGGCTCACTTTAGGTGGACCGATTACGAGTTTACTATTTGGTATTACTTTCGGTTACATATACATGGTGAGTTATTATCAATATCTCTTATATTTTTCTGTTTTACACTTTGTCATTTTTGCAGCTACAATCGTACCGATAAAAGGAACGTTTTTGAGTGATGGTATGCAATTTCTTATTTTAATTAAAGATGATGAAAAGGCGAAGCAGCATTTATATAATATTCAAGTATCAAGTGAGTTATTTAGTTATAAAAGGCCGAAAGATTGGGATAAGAGATTAATAGAACTTAGTGAGGAAAAATTAAAAGAAAATAAAAGTATAAGAGATATAATGAGCGGACTTATGCTCGTTTTTTATGCCAGAGCTGATCAAGAAGGAATGGAAAGAGCAATACCGTATATAAAACAAATTGTTCAACTACCTGTAACGAAAGAAAATAAGTTTTTCGTTAGTAGTTTTCATAGTTGGTACCTTTTATATAAAGTTCTGTATCAGAAGGAAAGTCTTTCATTGGGGGAATCGAAGGAGCATGCAAAGGCTATTACAAAAATAGACTTACATGGGTATTATCGTACACAAGCGATCGTTAAATATGCAGAGAATGATCTAGAAGCTTCACGTACTTATATGAAGAAAGCTGATGAAGAATTGAAGAATGCTGAGAATAGTGAAATGGGATATTTACAATTAGAGAGAGAATGGTTTGAGCAGATAAAGAAGAGGGTATCTTACGATGGGTGAGGTATCCTCTTTTTTCTATGTCGTCTTATGCCGTTCCATAAAAAGTGTGGGGCGAGTAAAATAAGATATGAAGAGCAAAGCTTGGAGGAATTCTAGATGGAAATTTTAACGATTATTTTAATCGTCTTGCTCATTTATGCTGTTTTTAAAGTAGCGTATGTAGCATTAAAAATACTCGCGATCTTATTAATTATCTTTTTAATCGTAGAGTTCGGCAGTAAATTGCTTGGGGGATAGGGTATGTTGTACGTCTTTAGTGTCGAAGGATGTCGGTAAATCGATATCCTGTGTCGAAACGTCGATATAATGAAAAAATCGCTGATATAAGTGGAGAAATCGCCGATATAAGTGGAGAAATCGCTGATATATTCCGGCGATTACCAGATGGGGTATATAGGGAAGGAGTTGCTGTAGAGCAGCTTCTTTTTATTATGGTGACGGGGTCTGCAAAACAACATAAAAAAGCTGGAAGAATATCTTCCAGCTTACGAGTTACTTTCAATTTGGCGACCGCTATCTTCTTCATTGTCTTGTAATAGGTTGAATACGTCTGCTAAGCAGAATGCAATGAACCAAGTCCATAGACCGTGGAAGAAAGCTGAGCTTAATTGAAGTGGTAATGTATAGTTAGTCATTGAGTAGGAAATACATCCACCAACGATTCCGATCATTGTTAATAACATTGTTTTTTGTGCATTTTCTTCTGGATTGAAGAGGAAGAAAATGTATCCGCCTAAAATTGAAGCGCTTACAAGTGTTTCGATTCCATTAAAAATGATATTCTCTCCAAGCTGAGTGTTTGTCCAAAAACAGATTGTTCCGCCGATAATAGCAAACAGGACAGCTATTGTATATCGTATATATTGATTCATATGTTCATCTCCCTATGTAATAAGATGATTTGGAAGTCAAAAAGGTAGGTATAGTATATTGAAGTGAATTTTAGTTGTACGTATCTTTTTATAAAAAGATCAGTGAAGAATAACTAAGATGATCGGTTTTTAAACCGTTACGTGTATGGTGACTGAAATATACCCGACTTCTCGTTTCTTTTTGCTTGTAAAATATGAGAAACTTCCAAGTCTATATACTCTTTTTTGTGAGTCTGTTTTCATTATAACACATTTAGGGACACAATAATAGAATTATCTGATTTTGTAATAAGTGTAAAAAAATAAAAAGCGCAAGGAAATACCATTAACGGTGCAGTTTAGCGGAAGAAGGATTTTAATTTACTATGATGAAATATGTAATCAAGATGAGATTTAAGAAGGAGGCTTAAATACTATAAAAAATGTTTTATGGCATGAATGTAGGGGAGGAGAGCTAACTTGGAGATTACAACAGAAAGATTAATAATTAGACCTTTTAAGAGTACTGATTTACAGGATGTATTTGCTATTTATAATAATGATGATACATGTAAGTTCCTATTACATAATAAGTGGACTCATGAAGACATGCAGAAAAGATTTAATAAGAAGCTAGCAAATAATGTACTTACTGAAGAATCAATATTAAGTTTGGCAGTTATATATAAGACTAAAGTAGTTGGTGATTTATCCGTATGGTACACAAATATGAAAGATACTGTTGAGATTGGTTATAGTTTTTCAAATGAAGTAGCTGGGAGAGGTTTGGCAACAGAAGCAGTAAGTAGTTTGGTATTTAAATTATTTAATGAATATAATGTACATCGTATACAAGCTAATCTTGATGCACGTAATACAGCTTCAAAAAAATTGTGTGAACGCATAGGCATGAGAAAGGAAGCCCATTTCATACAAGATTTCTGGAATAAAGATGAATGGACAGATAGTATTGTATATGGAATGCTATCCTCCGATTTGTAGTAATAAACTTAGTGATTTTATTATGCTAAAAGGTACGTTAGTTGAATAACAAAGGGCATAACATATTATATATGACTAATATGTTATGCCCTTTAATTTAGTAACCTTTTTATATGCGTTTGAAACGGCCGACAATTTCAACTGTTTCAGTAATGTTCATAAATGCTTTGTTATCCACTTGACGGATAATACGTTTCATTTCGCCTAACTCATAGCGAGTCACGACAGTGTAAATCATTTTTTTCTTATGGTTTGTATAGCCGCCGACAGCGTCTACCATTGTCACCCCGCGTATGCCGTGATGTAGTAGTGCGCTTTTTATTTCCTCGCCTTTTTCTGTAATAGTCATTATCGTTAATTTAATATGTTTCGTATGCACAGCGTCGATAACTTTGCTGACTACAAATCGACTAATTAACGTATAAAGTGTAATATCCCATCCGAAAATAAAACCTGCTGCTACAAGTAAGATTAAGTTGAATACAAATATGATTGCTCCAATTGAAACATCTCGATATTTAGCTACAATCAATCCAACAACATCAAAACCACCTGTTGAAGAAGCAAATCGGAATATAATTCCTGAAGCTGCTCCGCAGATAACACCACCGAATACAGAAGAAAGTAAAATATCGTCTGAAACTTGGTGTACCGGGATAATGTTCATCGCTAAAGATGATACAGCTACAAAGTACGCTGTTAAAAAGGTTGTCTTCTTTCCTAAGTAAAAGTGACTTAAAATAAGAAGAGGAATGTTTAGTAAAAAGATAAGTGCACCGATATTGTAGTGCATTAAATAACCGATAATCATCCCTACACCAGCGAATCCACCGCTAATCATATTATGCGGGATAAAAAACATATTCATAGAAATTGCATACAAAATAGAAGCTATAAAAATAACAACCAACTGTATCATAAATTCTAAGTGAAATGTTTTAGCTGCTGGGAAGGATAAAAAGGCGGTGTCGGGAACGTAATCGGCGTCTCCTAGTTGACCCATAGTATGTTTCATCTCCATATTCATTTTTGATTACAAGAAGAGAATAAAGGTTTTTTCAAAAACTGGCAATAGTTTTATTATAATGCAAAAATTTTATAAATTTCTAATAAATCAAGCCTATTCATTGATGTGTGTGAATATGCTAAAGAAAGCGAATACAACGTTTCTTAATTATTGTTTTCTTGAGAAAATATGCAAAATACTTTTTTTGAAAATAAAAGGAAATAGAGAATGTTTGTTGAATGTGCTAAAATGACCTTATTAAGGATGTGAAGCGATGGAATTTTTATTGCAGGATGCAATTCTATATATATCGTTTGTAACGACGGCACTTTGTTTATTAGAAGTTTTCTTCCTTGCTAATGTTTCTCGCTTTGTGCGTCAACAAGCATCAAGCGGTAGACAAAGAGCTTTTGCGTTAGTTGATACATGTGAAGATAGTGCAGGAAATGTACCGCTATTTTCTATTTTTTATAAATATGGAATGATTCGTTCTGTACGCAGACAAGAATCAAGTGAAGAGAATGACGAGGTCGGTCCGTATACGCCAATGTTTCGCTAAATAATTACGAAACATTGGAGGAATGAACATGTTAAAATCATACCGAGCTGTGCTCGTTAGTTTATCATTATTATTTGTTTTTGTTTTATCTGGTTGCAGTAATGCGGCCCCAATTGATGCACATAGTACTGGGATTTGGGATCATTATTTCGTATATCCAATCTCGTATATGATTCAATTTGTTGCTCATCATATACCGAGTGGAAGCTTCGGGATTGCCATCATTATTATGACGCTCGTTATTCGCTCAGCGATGATTCCATTAGCTGTTTCGCAATATCGTGGCCAAGCGAAAATGAAAAAAATGCAACCTGAATTACAGAAGTTAAAGAAAAAACACGGTGATGTAAGCAAAGACCTTGAAAAACAAAAACAGTATCAAAAAGAAATGTCAGAACTAATGAAATCAGGCGGTTGGAATCCACTTGCTGGTTGCTGGCCACTATTAATACAAATGCCGATTTTTTCTGCTTTGTATTATGCGATTAGCCGAACAGAAGAGATTCGCACATCTTCGTTTTTATGGGTGAACTTAGGACATGCAGATCCTTATCATATATTACCGATTATTGCAGCATTAACGACATTTATTCAAATGAAAGTTTTCCAATCGAATATTACACCTGGAGAACAAGTACAGATGCTAAAGATGCAGCAAATTATGATGCCCGCAATGATTTTATTTATGGGATTTGCGGCGCCATCAGGACTTGTGTTGTACTGGATAACAGGTAACTTATTTACAATGACACAAACAATCGTATTAAGAAAAATAATGGAACGTGAAGAATTACAATTACAAAAAGCTTAGAAAAGCACCGCTCATGATGAGCGGTGTTTTTTTGTTAAGGTGTTAAGGAAATTTTAAGAAACCAACATTACTATAGGCGTTGTATACGAAAGTGTACATGCATTAGAAATATGAAGGAGGAAATTTCCTATGAAGAAGAAAACAGTTGGGTATTTAGCGATTGCAGGTGCTTTATCATTCGGAATCATTGGAGGAGTCGGTATTCCGGCATTCGCGGCAACGAATACTTCAGCAGCTGAGCAAGCTACAAAAACGGTGAAAAAAGATTTAGATGACGCTACAAAACAAAAAGTAAAAACGATTATGGACGATACAAAGAAACAGCTAGAGGAACTAGGTGTTAAGCTTCCTGAAAAAGAGAAGCGTAAAGACATGTTCACAGGATTAGATGATCAGTCGAAAGAAAAAGCGAAGTCCATTTTAGAACAAGAGAAATCCGGAAAATTAACACGAGAACAAGCAAAAGAGGAATTAACAAAGTTAGGCGTGAAAATGCCGGAGAAAGGTAAGCATGGAGACATGTTTGCTAACTTAGATGAACAGGCGAAAGAGAAAGCGAAGTCAATTTTAGAGCAAGAGAAATTCGGAAAATTAACACGAGAACAAGCGCAAGAGGAATTAACGAAATTAGGTGTGAAAATGCCGGAGAAGGGTAAGCGTAAAGACATGCTTGCTAACTTAGATGAACAGGCGAAAGAACAAGTGAAGTCAATTTTTGAACAAGAAAAGTCCGGCAAACTAACGCATAAGCAAGCAAAAGAAGAATTAACAAAACTAGGTGTGAAACTTCCAGAGAAAGAGAAGCATGAAGACATCTTTGCGGGATTAGATGAGGCAACAAAAACAAAAGCAAAATCGATTTTAGAGCAAAAGAAATCTGGAAAATTAACGCATGAGCAAGCAAAAGAAGAATTAACAAAATTAGGTGTAAAACTTCCAGAGAAAGAGAAGCGTGAAGACATCTTTGCGGGATTAGATGAAGCAACAAAAACAAAAGCAAAATCGATTTTAGACAATGAAAAGAAACAATTAGAGGCATTGAATGTTGATTTACCGCACCATAAGTTTTTTATGAAAAAAGATGAGAAATAATTGAATGAAGTCGTATCTTTCGTGTGGGCAACCGGAAGGTACGTGCAAGGGCCGATTTCTATAAGTAGAAATCGGTCCCTTTTAATGAGGCATTGAAATTCTTTTCATTGTTAGTATGTATCCGAAGACGCAGTAGAAGATTGCAAAACCAATAAACACTTCCGTATATTGATATTTACCCAATACGTAGAAGGAAACGGCTGGTATAATAGCTACCGCTAAAATGCTATAACCAGGATACTTGTGCCTGAACATGATAGCGAATAGAACAGAAAGAAATGTAGCGATGATACAAAAAACAGCAATCATTATTGGTGCACCTCCTATATGGATTATACCATTTTTAGGGAATTAGAGAAGTGGCGTAACTTCTGTTATAATATAAGAAGAGAAATATTTCGTATGTTATATAAAAAAATATATTGATTTTTTCTAACAATTCAATATAATGAACAATAACTACAAAATTCGACATCAAGAAGTGATGATGAGGACACGATCAATTTTTTACGATTCTCAGAGAGGGAAGCCTTTGGCTGTGAGCTTCCTAATACGAAAAAATGGATTACCACCTCTGAACTGCAGCAGTGAACGAACATCTAGTAATTGCTTGCCGGCAAAAACCGTTATTTAGACTTGAGAAATTGGTGAAGTGTGTTACTTTACGAATTGAAACAAGGGTGGAACCACGAATATAACACTCGTCCCTTTTTTAGGGAGGAGTGTTTTTTTATTTCATTTTTGCATCACACTAGGATTGGAAGGAGGATACGCAGCATGCATCATGATGAGAAGAACAAAATTGGTTTAACGGTAGCACTTTCTATCGTAGTAGGAACGATTATTGGATCTGGTGTGTTTATGAAACCAGGGAGCGTATTAGATTACTCAGGGAGTTCTAATATGGCGATTCTTGCTTGGGTAATTGGTGGTCTGTTGACGTTAGCAAGTGGTTTAACAGTAGCTGAAATTGGAGCGCAAATCCCGAAAAATGGTGGGTTGTATACGTATTTAGAGGAGATTTACGGAAGTTTTTGGGGATATTTATCAGGCTGGATGCAAACGATTGTGTATGGACCAGCTATTATTGGAACATTAGGGTTATACTTTAGTTCTTTAATGATTAATTTTTTCTATTTAGATAAAGTATGGAATTTACCAATCGCAATTGGAACAGTTGTGTTCCTTGGCGTTGTAAATAGTATGGGAACAAAATACGGAGGTATCGTTCAAACGATTACGACAATCGGAAAGATGATTCCAATCGTATTAATTGTTGTGTTAGGTTTTTGGAAAGGAAATAGTGATATCTTTAACGTAGTTGTGCCAATATCAGAAAATCAGAGTATCGGGATGGCAATTTTAGCAACGTTATTTGCTTATGACGGCTGGATTCTACTTGCTTCGATTGGCGGAGAGATGAAAAATCCAACAAAGTTATTACCGAAAGCTATGACAGTTGGGATTTTAATTGTAACAGCTGCTTACGTATTAATTAATTTGGCGTTACTGAATGTATTACCAGCAACACAAATTGTAGACCTTGGAGAAAATGCAACAGCGACAGCTGCAGGAATGCTACTTGGAGAATATGGCGGGAAAATTATTAGTATCGGTATTATCGTTTCTATTTTCGGTTGTTTAAATGGAAAGATTTTAACGTTCCCACGTATCCCGATGTCGATGGCAGAACGTGGACAACTTCCATTTGCTAAGTTTATTGCAAAGGAAAGCCCAAGATTTAAAACACCAGCAAATGCGATTACTGTTGAAATCATTTTAGGAATTATTTTAATGATTATTAGTGATCCGAATAAGCTATCTGAGATTTCCGTATTCATTATTTATATTTTCTATGTAATGACGTTTATTGGTGTCTTCATTTTAAGAAAACGTAATAAAAATAAAGAGCGTGCATACAGTGTACCGTTATTCCCAATCGTACCAATCGTTGCAATTTTAGGTTCATTCTTTGTAATTGGCAGTGCAATTATAAATGATCCAGTAAGTTGTTTCTTATCAATTGGAATTGTCTTTACGGGACTACCGGTATATTGGTATTTAAATAAGAAGAACAAAACTGAAGTGTCATGATTGAAAGGTAGGCGTATAATACGTCTACCTTTTTTACTGTAAAAAAATGTACTTGCTTACAGTTTCTATTTTGGTTACTATAGTCGTAGTAACCAAAATAGAAAGCGTGGGGAAAGACTTGAATTTTCGTGTGTATATTTTAGCTATCGCGGCTTTCGTAGTCGGAACGGTTGAGCTAATTATAGGAGGAACGCTCGATTTAGTTGCCAATGATTTAGGAGTGTCTATTAGTGCAGCTGGTCAGCTTATAACAATATTTTCAGTAGTATTTGCTTTATCAGGTCCTGTTTTATTAGCGTTAACAGGGAAGTTTGAAAGAAAAACATTATATGTTGGGGCATTATCAATTTTCTTAATCGGAAATATCATTTCAGCATTTAGTGTGAATTACGGGATGTTAATGTTCTCAAGGGTGATTTGTGCGGCGAGTGGTTCGCTTATTATTGCACTGTCAGTAACACTTGCTTCTAGCGTTGTAGAACCACACTTTCGTGCGCGAGCAATAGGAATCATTTTTATGGGGATTAGTGGATCGCTCGTACTTGGAGTACCACTTGGTCTTGTACTTGGAAACGCATATGGATGGCGTGCACCATTTGTATTAATTTCGATTTTAACAGTTATGGCAATTGCTTGTATTTCATTATTTTTAACGAAAGTACCACCGACATCAGTGTTATCGATAAGAGAACAAATTGCTACGTTAAAAGATAAAAAAATTGTCAGTGCACAGTTAACATCATTCTTATTTTTAACGGGTCATTTAACACTATATGCATATTTAACGCCTTTCTTAAAAGATGTGATGCATGTGGAAGCGAATTGGATTAGTGTATTTTACTTCATTTTCGGAATTGCGGCGGTACTTGGAGGTGGCCTGGGGGGCTTTCTTGCTGATAAATGGGGATCGAAGAAAAGTATTATTTCCATCATTATCGTATTTGCATGTGCGATCTTCCTATTGCCATTAATGACATTCTCATTTCCGCTGTTCATTATTATGATGGGACTTTGGAGTATGCTGAGCTGGGCTATTTCGCCAGCACAACAAAATTATTTAATTGAAATTGCACCAGAATCAGCTGGTATTCAGCAAAGTTTAAATAACTCTGCCCTTCACTTAGGAATTGCGCTCGGTTCAACAGTAGGCGGAGTTGTTATTGAGAAATCGTCTGTTATATATAATGCTTGGGTAGGAGGCGGCTTTATTATATTAGCGCTGCTTTGTGCAATTTTCTCGATTACGAGAGGACGTTCTACTCAGTTCGCGAAAGAAGAATCTATCGTTTGATAGGTTCTTTTTATTTGTAAAAAATTGCAGGTTTTAGTAGAAAAGTGGAGAATTTGTATGTAGCGAGGTGATGTATATGTATACAAATTTTTCAATTATCGGCTTTCTAATTTCAATGCTTCCGTTGTTTCTTATTATTCTTGCACTTAGATGGGTTCGTTTCATCTATCAAAACTCTGAGAAACAAGTGGAGCAAAATGAGAAAATGATTGAGCTGTTGACGGAGATAAAGGAAAAAGATAAGTAATATGTATTCGTTAGAAATTTTTTTCTTGTAAGTTAAAAGGGCACTTATAAAGTGCCTTTTTTATTATATTTGAAAATTGAAAACGTTTAATATATATTTGTCAATAGCAGCGTGAGAACAAACAATTTTAAAGTGGCTTATTACTTTGGAACTTTCTCAACAATTCGACAAGATACTACAAAAAAACCACCTATTCTCTTTTTTTCACTATAAGTACAATGAAACAGTAAGATTGCTTCATGTAGAAATTAATATATGGTGGTGGAGAGAATGAAACGAAAGATGGTAGGAAAATGGTTTAGTTTTTTAAGTGCTCTTATTATTTTATTAGGAATTGCAATGCCACAAGTAAAGGCAGAAGTAATGAACAAAGAAACATATAAGATGGATTGGAGCTATAGTAATTCAAAACAGCGTGAAATAAAGACAGAAATAATTAAAACGGCTTCGGGTAGTATTGCGTATTGTTTAACGCCTGATTTACGTTCTCCCAATGGAGAGGATTTGCCTGAAATGGGGAAAACATCTGATGCCGTATATCGTGTTTTATTAAATGGATATCCTCAAAAAAGCCCATCTGAATTAGGTGCAGAGACAACGGAAGAAGCGCATTATGCTACACAATTAGCAGTATGGATTGCAGCAAATGAATTAACGGAAGAAGATTTAGTTGCAAAAAATGAACGTGTACATAATCTTATGAAGCGTTTAGTAGAGGCTTCAAAAAAAGAAACTGGATCACAAGATGTATTCTTTAAAGTTAATCCTGTAGATCCACAAACTGCTACACAAAAAGGTGATTATTTAGAAACAGGATTTTATGCAGTACAAACAAATGCGGTATCTGGCTCTTATACAATTCTTCCTGAAAATGCTCCTAAAGGGCTTCGAATTGTAAATGAAAATGGAGAAGAGAAAAGCATATTATCAATTAACGAAAAATTCAAAATCTTAATCCCGAAAGATACGAGTAGTGGTAATTTTAAAATGAAAGTGAAGTCTACTTTAACAAATTTACAAGCAATAGCTTTTAAAGGATCAGAAAAAGTTCAAAATACAACGGTATTGTTACAAAGAAATAGTGAAAAAATCAGTACAGATTTAGTTGTAAATTGGGAATCAGTAGGCTCTTTAAAGATTATGAAATTAGGAGAAAAAAAGGAATTATTAAAAGGAGCGGTGTTTGAAGTTTCTAATGAAAACTTTAAACAAAATGTTACGACTAATGATAAGGGGATTGCAGAGTTAGGGAATCTTCCAATCGGTATATATAGCGTCAAAGAAATTCAAGCGCCAGCTGGATATGTGTTAGACGGAAGTGTTAAAAAAATTGAAGTGAAAACTGGTGAAACTGCTGTATTAGAGTTAAAAAATGAAAATGTAAAAGGTGAATTAGAAATAACGAAAGTAGATGTAGCGGATGGGAATACGAAACTGCCGAACGCAGAATTTACAATCTACAACGAACAAGGGAAAGAAGTAGTAAAAGGGAAAACGGATGAAAAAGGAATATCGTAAATAAAACGTTCAAGATAAGAAAGTAGAAGGCGAGTTAGAAATAACGAAAGTAGAGATGGGAATACGAAACTGCCGAACGCAGAATTTACAATCTACAACGAACAAGGGAAAGAAGTAGTAAAAGGGAAAACGGATGAAAAAGGTATAGCGAAATTCAAATTACCATACGGAAAGTACAAGTATAAAGAAACAATAGCGCCAAATGGATATGTAATAAATGAAGAGACGTTCGCATTTGAAATAAAAGAGAATGGAGAAATTATTAAACATATCGTTCAAGATAAGAAAGTAGAAGGCGAGTTAGAAATAACGAAAGTAGATATAGCGGATGGGAATACGAAACTGCCAAATGCAGAATTTACAATCTACAACGAACAAGGGAAAGAAGTAGTAAAAGGGAAAACAGATGAACAAGGTATAGCGAAGTTCAAGATAAGAAAGTAGAAGGCGAGTTAGAAATAACGAAAGTAGAGATGGGAATACGAAACTGCCAAATGCAGAGTTTACAATCTACAACGAACAAGGGAAAGAAGTAGTAAAAGGGAAAACAAATGAGCAAGGTATAGCGAAATTCAAACTACCATACGGAAAGTACACGTATAAAGAAACAATCGCACCGAATGGATATGTAATAAATGAAGAGACGTTCGCATTTGAAATAAAAGAGGATGGAGAAATTATTAAACATATTGTAAAAAATAAGAAAGAAGAAAAGACATCGCCTCCTTCTAAGCCAAATAAGCCAACGCCGAATGGAGAAGTGAAACCTTCCGTTGATGTGAAGCCGATGCAACAACCTAATACTCATAATGAAGTGCGTTTGCCAGCTACTGGCGGCGTCAGCAATGAATTTACGGTTTTATTTGTTTTAGGGCTTGGTTTTATTATTGCAGGAGCTTATGTGTTAAAGAGAAAAAATAGAAAAGAAATGTAGAAAAAAACGCCTTGTAATAGAGGCGTTTTTTTAGTATCTCAACTTCATCAACAAACTCTTAATTTCCTCATCTTCCATAAAGAGGTCATGGTGTTTCTGGGTAATCTTTGCAAGTGCAACGTCATGATAGAAAAATTCTGTAAAGAACTTCACGAAAGGTTGTGACATTGTTTTCATCGCTTGCCATGACTCTTGCTCTACACCAGCAAATAAAATTTCGCGGTCGTCAACGATGAGCAGTAAGTATCGCTCTAGCGCGTTAGGTTCTTCGGCTGGGATTAGAAAATGCATGTTTTCTAAGTCTGTTTCTACGTTTCCAACGATAAGGGATTCGGTTGTGACGCCTTGTTTTGCTTTTTCTTCTAATAACGGAAGATATTCTAAAAGAGTATCGTTCCAAGCTGAAATGCGAATCGATTCTTTTGCACTTTCGATAAGTTCTTTACTTTGAACGCGAATAGAAGATTGCATTTTTAAGCTCCACACACGGTCATCTGTAAATGATTTTTTCGATATAGTTGTCTCCAATTCTTTAATATTGGATTGGAATTCTGTCGTTAATTTTTCAATTGCTAGCTTGAGTGGTAATGCTGTATACATCTTTTTCTTCTCCGAAACAGAATCCATTACCATTCCTTTATCGATCAGGCGTGCTAGCACTTCATATATTTTTGCTTTTGGCACACCAGAATGCTTCACAATCGTTGTAGCATCTAATGGCTCGTTGCTTGATACGACAACTTCGTAAGCTTGGCTTTCATATTGTGAGAAACCGAATTTTTGTAACATAGTTCCCTCCGAACGAATGAGATTATAGTTTAAGGATAATGAACTATTTGTTTTTGCACAAGTGGTAGTAGGTTTTCTACTCAGATTGAGGTGAGAATTAGTTTCAATTTTTTAATTTTATCTATTATACTTAATATAATGATTAATAAGATTTAAATTCAATGCGAAGGGGATGCTTTGGGGGATATGTTAAGAAGTTTACGTTTAAAAATTGCGGTAGTATTTTCGGTACTTATTTCTATGATGTTCGTAATATTGGGTACAGCTATGTATGAATTACAGAAAGAGAAGGAAGTGCGCTCCTTAGACCAGTATTCTCAAAATACGATGGATCTTGTGACAGAGCAACTTACGACATTTGTTCAAAGAACGGATGAAGATATGGGGTATTATGCGAACAGTGAGATGGTTCGTAATATGCTTCAAGACGGAGTTACTCCAGAAGAGGAAGCTTTTTTGACGAAAGAGTTTTCGGAGTATAAAAAGAATCATCCTGGCATTTTAGACTTATATATTGGTACGAAAGATAAAAAAACATTAAGTGCCAATCTTGCTGAAGGTGGACAAGTGCCAGAAGGATATGACCCAACGACAAGACCTTGGTATAAAGACTCAGAAGCTGATGTGAAGAAGGTTCACTGGGGACAACCTATGTATGAAATTGCAACAGGTAAGCTAAGTGTGGGAGTTTCTAAAGCAATTACAGCTCAAGATGGATCTGTATTAGGTGTTGTGGCGATGGATGTATCGCTCGGAACAATTCAGAAATTACTTCATAATATTCAATACAATAACGGCGGAGAAATGTTTATTATAAATGATAAAAATATGGCTCTTGTTTACCCAGAGAAAATCGGGAAAGATGTTTCGAAAGAGCCACTTGTGAAGAGTTTAAATAAAGATGTAACAAAATATGCTGTCACTACATTAAAAGGTGAAGATGTAGTTGCATATAGTCAGTCATTTGATTTGATGAAATGGAAGATAGGAATTTTTTATCCGAAAGAAACAATTGATGGGCTATTAAATAGTACAAGAAATACAGTCATTATAATGGCATGTATTAGCCTATTCGTTGGAATCGTAGCTTCATACTTGTTCTCAAGAAGATTAGCAAGACCACTGCAACTATTAACGAATCACGTTCAAAAAGTAGCAGAAGGTGATTTAACGTTGCAAATGAAAGTGACAAGTAAGGATGAAGTTGGAGAATTGACGAACCATTTTAATCATATGGTTGAGCAAATGAATGAAATGGTAAGCAAAATTAAAAACAGTGTATCAACCGTACAAGAATCAACGAATAATCTACATTATTTAACGAATGAAACTGTAGCAGCTAGTAGAGAAGTGTCAGGTGCAATGGATGATGTGAGCGGAGGAGCTTCTACGCTTGCTAATAGTGTAGATGAAGTTTCAGAGCAGCTCGAGAATATGGCGCAGTCAGTGGAACAAATGAATAATTCAGTCGGTGACATAAAAGACGTGGCTGGCAAAGCTGAAGAGGCATCTAAGCAAGGATTAAATACGATGCGTAATTTAGTCCGTACAAGGGGTCAATCATCTTCGATTGTTGTTCATACAGAGGAAGCATCCGGAAAGTTAGAGCAAAGAGTTGGATCGATTCAAAATGTTGTAGAACTTATAAAAGGTATTTCGGATCAAACGAATTTACTTGCTTTAAATGCTTCGATTGAGGCAGCACGTGCAGGGGAACAAGGTAAAGGCTTTGCTGTTGTAGCGGAAGAAGTCCGAAAGTTAGCGGAACAATCGAAAGAGGCTACGGGAGAAATTGCAACGATGATTGGTGATGTACAAGTAGAGGTAAAACGAGTTGTAGAAGTTATAAGTAAATTGAAAGACATTGCGGATATACAAAATAATGTTACGACAGAGGCAGAGGCGGAATTCCGTACAATTATGTCAGTTGTAAATACGATTAGTACTTCAGTGGAACAAATTGTAGAAGAGGTACATAACATTGGTCACGAGCAAGGAGAAATTACAGCGGTCATGCATACGATTGCTGGTACGAGTCAAGAAAGCGCAGCTGTTTCTGAAGAAGTGAATGCTGCAACTGAATCACAAGTGAATCATCTAGAAAAGGTAGCTCATACAATGGAAAGCTTGACGGAGCATATGAGAGACTTAGAAAGATTGGTTGAGCAATTTAAAATAGAGGAATAACAAATTAGTAAAATGATGCGTATTTCGGTAAAATAGACAATGGATATATAAGAAACGATTATTAGGAGGAAAACTACTATGGCAATTGTTGACGTATCGATTATTCCAGTAGGAACAGGTAATCCAAGTGTTAGTGAATATGTAGCAGAAGTACAAAAGGTGCTAGAGAAAAATGCAGATCGCGTGAAGTATCAATTAACACCAATGAATACAGTTATTGAAGGAGATCTTCCTGTCATTCTAGAAGTTATTCAACAAATGCATGAAGTTCCATATACGAAAGGTGCACAGCGCGTTGCAACAACAATTCGTATCGATGATCGTCGTGATAAAGTAAGTACAATGGAGAAGAAATTAAACTCTGTTCGATCAAAATTATAAAAAAAAGCAGCGATTTTCGCTGCTTTTTTCATATAGGAGGTAGATAAGATGAGTGAAAAGTTTAACGAACAATTTGATGGGTTATTAGAAAAATACACGGAACTACTACTTGGAGAGAGCAATGAAGAGAGAAAAGAACAGGTGCAGAAGTGGGCACTGTATTCTTACATAGCGAAGACGATGCCGGCTTTAGTGAAGCATTGGAATGAGACGTATCCCGATGCGAAAGAAGAGATGGTGCAGTTAATTACGGATATTAAAAAAATGAATGAAGAGAAGAGAAATGAGCAGTGAGAAAACTTGAGGTGAATGTTACCTCAAGTTTTCTTGATTAATATCCTCATATAATTTACATGGAATATAAAGGGTTTTATAGGCATGTCGAATATTTTCGACATGCCTATTTTGTACCTAGTAAACTCCATTTTTCTAAATGTCGAAAAATATTTCAGGCATATTTATAAGCGGGAATATAGGGTTTTAAATGTTTTTATAGTATTTTATAAATTATCTAAATAATTATTTGTATCCAATAATTTTAAACAATGATATAATTTTGAAGAGGGGTAAAAAACAGATAAATTAAGTCATAGGGGTGAATTACATGGAACAATTAATGCGAAATTCGTTTCTTTTCTTATCTAAAAATAAAGCGCTAACAAAACTGGCTAAAAAGTACGGTTTACGCTTTGGTGCAGGTCGCTTTGTCGCAGGGGAGACGATTGAATTAGCGACGGCAGCTATTAAACAATTGAACAAGCAAGGTCTTTGTGTAACAATCGATTATTTAGGGGAATTCGTTGATAATGAAGCGGAAGCAAATGAAATGGCTAACCAATCGATTGAAGCAATCCGTGCAATTGGAAGAGAAGGTCTTGATTCGCAGCTTTCTTTAAAGATGACTTCTATGGGATTAGATATCTCTGATGAAATCGTAATGAACAATATGCGCCGTATTTTGGAAGCTGCCAAAGAAAATGGTGTGTTTGTTACAATTGATATGGAAGACTATACACGCTGTGGGAAGACGATTGATATCTTTAAGCAGTTAAAGTCTGAATACGATAATATTGGTACTGTTATTCAAGCTTATCTGTATCGTACAGAAAAAGATATGGAAGAATTAAATGCTTATAGTCCTAATTTACGTCTTGTAAAAGGAGCTTATAAAGAACCTGAAGAGGTAGCGTTCCCGGATAAGAAAGATGTAGATGATAACTATAAAAAAATTATTAAAATGCACTTATTAAATGGAAATTATACTGCAATTGCTTCACATGACGAAGCGATTATTGAATATACGAAAAAACTTGCCGAAGAACACAACATCCCAAGAGACCAATTTGAGTTCCAGATGTTATATGGTATTCGCAATGAGCGTCAACTTGAGCTAGTAAAAGAAGGTTACAAAATGCGTGTTTATGTGCCTTATGGAAACGACTGGTATGGCTACTTCATGCGTCGTCTAGCAGAGCGTCCAGCAAACGTTGCGTTCGTATTAAAAGGTATGGTTAAAAAATAACCAAGGAGAAAACACTCCTTGGTTATTTTAATTGCTGAAATGCGTAATGTGCCATTTTCTTCGTATCAGGATATAGTTGCGTGCGAGTAGAAGATAATACAACATTAATGACGCGTTTACCGTCTTTTTCATCCACTGTTACGACCGTATATTTTCCGAGTGCTGATAGACCGCTTTTACTTCCAATTGCATATGGATCGTCATATAGTTCTTCTCGTCCATAGTTTGCGATGTTTGGAGAGCGTTCTGAAGTATGTAGAGTTGTACGCGTTGAATTCATATATTCTAAAACAACTGGGTACTTCAATGCTTCTTTCGTAATCATAGCAATGTCATATGGTGATACTTTGTTTCCTAGTGCATCAGCACCACTTGCGTTTTTGAAAGTCGCATGTTTTGTACCAAGTTCCTTCGCTCTAGCATTCATCATTTTTACAAATTCATTTTTTGATCCTGCAATATGTTCTGCGATGGATTCGGCTATTGGGTCCGCACTAATGATAAGCATAAGCTTTAATGCCTCATCTCTCTTTAACCTTTCCCCAGCACGAAGCTTAATTTTCTTACTTTGACTTTCTGTTTTAATCGCGTTTTCTGTAACTGTAATTTCTTCATCTTCTTTTACATTCTCTAGTAGGAGAAGGGTTGTCATCATTTTGGCTATACTAGCTGGATAAGAGCGTTCATCTTCACGTTTTCCATACAAAATTTCACCTGTGTCTGCATCGATTGTAATTCCGTATTGCCCAGTAATACTAGGTTGATCGGCTCTTACAGCTTGTTGTCTTTGTGCATAAGAGAAGAAAATCATCCCTGTAAAAAGTGTAGCAATCATTACAATCATAACTATTGTTCGTTTCATTATAATTCCCTCATTTGTTACAAATAAATTGGGCAGAAAAAGCAGCCATTACCCATTATGCCACGTTCTCTGCCCAAAAATATAGCGTTATTTTTCGCCCATATTATGTTTCTTATATTGTTGATTATTACCTTGACGGCCTTTTTCTACACCGTGATTATGCGGACCTGCATTTCCAGTTACGCTTGCTGCACTAATTCCAGCCTTTGAAGGGTTCTTCTTAAGTTTTGCCATATATATTCCTCCAGTTTCGTCAGATTATAAAAAGGGAATGTGTATTTGAGTGAAGAAAATACATATATAGCATAGCCAAATGAAAGAAAAATATTTATTTCAGAAAATTTTATCAATAAATATATTGCGAAAATTCAAACTGTATCATATATTTATTAGTAGAGGCTCACTCATTGATTGCGACTTATGTCGAAAAATTGAATGAGCATTCATTCAAGAATAGGGGGAGAATTGGATGTTCCAAATTAAAAAGGCTGCTGTTCTAGGTTCAGGCGTAATGGGTTCAGGGATTGCGGCACACTTAGCTAATATTGGTATTCCGACATTATTGCTTGATATTGTACCACCTGCGCTTACGAAAGAAGAGGAAGCGAAGGGACTTACATTAGAACATAAAAGTGTGAGAAATCGTTTTAGTAATACAGCATTGCAAAAACTATTAAAGCAAAAACCAGCTCCTCTGACAGTGAAAGGAAATCTAGCACTGATTGAAGCAGGTAACTTAGAAGATGATCTTGAGCGTCTTGCTGATGTAGATTGGATTATTGAAGTAGTAGTTGAGAACTTAGATGTTAAAAAGACACTATTTGAAAAAGTAGATGCTGTTCGTAAACCAGGTTCTATTGTAAGCTCGAATACGTCAGGCATTTCAGTTGAAAAAATGGCAGAAGGTCGTTCAGACGACTTCCAGAAACACTTCTTAGGCACACACTTTTTTAACCCACCACGATATTTAAAACTTCTAGAGGTAATACCGACGAAAGAAACTGATCCACAAGTATTAAGCTTCATGAAACTATTTGGCGAAGACGTTCTTGGAAAAGGCGTTGTTATCGCAAAAGACACACCAAACTTTATTGGAAACCGCATTGGTACGTACGGTTTATTAGTAACTCTTCAAGAGATGGTAAAACGCGGCTATAGCATTGGGGAAGTTGATTCTGTAACAGGCCCACTTATTGGTCGTCCGAAGAGTGCAACGTTCCGTACATTAGATGTTGTCGGTTTAGATACATTTGTACACGTTGCAAATAACGTATATGAAAACGTACAAGAAGAAGAGCGTGATGTATTTAAGGTACCAGCTTTCATGCATGACATGCTTGATAAAAAATGGCTTGGAAGCAAAACAGGTCAAGGCTTCTTCTTAAAACAAGGAAAAGAAATTCTAGAATTAAATCCAGAAACGATGGAGTACGAAGCTCGCAAAAAATTAAAAGCTGCATCTATCGAGTTAAGTAAACAAGAAAAAGGTTTATCGAATAAATTGAAAGCGCTTGTATATGCGAAAGACCGTGCAGGAGAGTTGTTATGGAACATCATTACACCGACTCTTTTATACTCTGCAAAACTTCATAAAGAAATTGCTGACGATATCGTTGCAATTGACCAAGCGATGAAGTGGGGCTTCGGCTGGGAGCAAGGACCGTTTGAGGTTTGGGATGCAATCGGCGTTGAAAAATCTGTTCAAAAGATGGAAGAAAACGGCGTAGTTGTTCCTACTTGGGTGAAAGAAATGTTAGAGAAAGGTTTCACTACTTTCTATAAACATGATAACGGAGATAGCTACTATTACGATAATGGCGAATATAAGCTAATCGAGCGTAATAAAAAAGCAATTTCTCTTAAGCAATTAAAAGCGAAAAATGGTGTATTAAAGAAAAATAGCGGAGCGAGCTTAATTGATTTGGGCGACGGCATCCTTTGCTTAGAGTTCCATTCGAAGAGCAATGCAATCGGTATGGATATTACGCAAATGATTAACTACGCTGTTGATGAAGTAGAAAAGAATTATAAAGGTCTTGTTATCGGTAACCAATCGAAGAACTTCTGCGTTGGTGCGAATCTAGCAATGATCTTAATGGAAGCACAAGACGACAATTACTTTGAAATTGAGTTGGTTGTGAAAAACTTCCAAGATGCAATGACGAAAATTAAGTACTCTTCTAAGCCAGTTGTAGCAGCACCATACGGTATGACGCTTGGCGGAGGTACAGAAGTTTGCTTACCGGCTGCTAGCATTCAAGCTTCTAGTGAAACGTATATGGGCTTAGTAGAAGTTGGTGTTGGCTTAATCCCTGGCGGGGGCGGTAATAAAGAGCTATACATTAAACACTTAAATAAAATGCCAAACGGTGTAGAGTTTGATCTGCAAAAAGTTGCGAATAAAGTGTTCGAATCTGTAGCGATGGCGAAAGTTTCTACATCAGCACAAGAAGCTGTATCGAACAACTTCTTAGGCGATAAAGACGGTATTAGTGTGAATGGTGATCACTTACTATATGATGCGAAACAGAAAGCACTTGCTTTATATGAAGCTGGCTATAAAGCGCCGATCCGCAAAAAGATACCAGTTGTTGGCGAAACAGGATATGCAACTCTTGTACTTGGTGCAGAAGCGATGCATTTATCAGGTTACATTTCTGAACATGATCTTCACATTGCGAAGAAACTTGCATATGTCATTGCGGGCGGAAAAGTACCGTACGGAACAGAAGTTGATGAGCAATATTTATTAGATGTAGAACGTGAAGCATTTATTAGCTTAGTAAGTGAGATGAAGTCACAAGCAAGAATGCAGCACATGCTTGTAAAAGGAAAGCCATTACGTAACTAATAACGAGGGGAGATATCGTTCATGAGAGAAGCTGTCATTGTTGCGGGAGCAAGAACACCAATTGGAAAAGCAAAGAGGGGTTCATTAAAAACAGTTCGTCCTGACGATCTAGGGGCGTTAGTAGTAAAGGAAACGTTAAAGCGTGCGAATTATGAAGGACCAATCGATGACTTGATTTTCGGTTGTGCGATGCCAGAAGCAGAGCAAGGTTTAAATATGGCTCGTAATATCGGCGGATTAGCAGGACTTTCTTACGATGTTCCAGCTATTACAATTAACCGTTACTGTTCTTCAGGTTTACAAAGTATCGCTTACGGAGCAGAGCGCATTATGCTTGGTCACTCGGAAGCGGTATTATCAGGCGGAGCGGAATCAATGAGTTTAGTTCCAATGATGGGACACGTTGTTCGTCCAAATAGTCGCCTTGTAGAAGCGGCTCCAGAATATTATATGGGCATGGGACATACAGCAGAGCAAGTTGCTGTGAAATATGGAATTTCTCGTGAAGAGCAAGATGCATTTGCAGTAAGAAGTCATCAACGTGCTGCAAAAGCGTTAGCTGCAGGGAACTTTGCTGATGAAACAGTATCTGTAGATGTAACGTTACGTACTGTTGGATCAAATAACAAACTGCAAGAAGAAACAATCATTTTCGCACAAGACGAAGGTGTAAGAGCAGAAACGACGCTAGACATTTTAGGTAAATTACGTCCAGCATTTAACGTTCGCGGTTCTGTAACAGCTGGTAACTCTTCACAAATGAGTGACGGTGCAGCATCTGTACTATTAATGGATCGTGAAAAAGCAGTGAGCGATGGCATGAAGCCACTTGCGAAATTCCGTTCATTTGCAGTAGCTGGCGTACCACCAGAAGTAATGGGAATCGGCCCAATTGCTGCAATTCCAAAAGCGCTAAAACTAGCAGGCTTAGAGCTATCTGATATCGGTCTATTTGAACTAAATGAAGCATTCGCTTCTCAATCCATACAAGTTATTCGTGAACTTGGATTAGATGAAGAAAAAGTAAACGTAAACGGCGGTGCAATCGCACTTGGACATCCACTTGGCTGTACAGGAGCAAAATTAACACTATCTCTTATTCACGAAATGAAACGCCGCAACCAACAATTCGGTATCGTAACAATGTGTATCGGCGGCGGAATGGGAGCAGCGGGAGTGTTTGAATTACTATAAAAAAAGTGGAAGTGGCTCGCTCAGAATGTGAGGGGGATGGAGCTTCAGACGAAGAGGCGCTTTTTGCCTCGCAGGAAGAAGTGAAGCCACCGAACATTCTAGCCGCTGGAACTGGATTATAAAAAAGAATGGAAGCAACAAAGGTTTATAAAAAATAAACGGGAGAGCCAGCTTCTTTCAAAAAGAGAGAAGCTGCTCATGAAAATATGAAGGAGGAAATTTTCATGGAAAAAACAGTAGGAAATGCGGTTAAAGGCGGTAGCTTTTTAGTAGATGAGATTACGATTGATCAAGTGTTTACGCCAGAAGATTTTTCATCTGAGCATAAAATGATTGCAAAAACGACAGAGGACTTTATCGTAAATGAAGTTCTTCCAGAGCTTGAATATTTAGAGCAACATGAGTTTGATCGTTCAGTTCGTCTTTTAAAAGAAGCTGGGGAACTTGGTTTATTAGGCGCTGACGTACCAGAAGAGTACGGCGGAATTGGTCTTGATAAAGTAAGTTCAGCGTTAATTGCAGAGAAATTCTCTCGCGCTGGCGGTTTTGCAATTACTCACGGTGCTCACGTAGGTATCGGATCTTTACCAATCGTATTATTCGGTAACGAAGAGCAAAAGAAAAAGTATTTACCATTACTTGCAACTGGTGAAAAATTAGCTGCATACGCATTAACAGAGCCAGGTTCAGGGTCTGATGCATTAGGTGCGAAAACAACTGCACGTTTAAATGCAGAAGGTACACATTACGTATTAAATGGTGAAAAACAATGGATTACAAACTCAGCATTTGCTGACGTATTTATCGTATACGCAAAAATTGATGGAGAGCACTTCTCAGCATTTATCGTAGAGAAAGAATACGCTGGTGTATCTACAAGCCCAGAAGAAAAGAAAATGGGTATTAAATGTTCTTCAACTCGTACGTTAATTTTAGAAGATGCGTTAGTACCGAAAGAAAACTTACTTGGTGAAATCGGTAAAGGTCATATTATTGCGTTCAACATTTTAAATATCGGTCGTTATAAATTAGGTGTTGGTACAGTTGGATCTGCGAAACGTGCAGTAGAAATTTCAGCACAATATGCAAACCAACGTCAACAGTTCAAACAACCGATCGCTCGCTTCCCATTAATTCAAGAGAAGCTTGCGAATATGGCAGCAAAAACATATGCAGCTGAAAGCTCTGTATACCGTACAGTAGGTTTATTCGAAAGCCGCATGAGCACATTATCTGAAGAAGAAGTAAAAGATGGTAAAGCAGTAGCAGCTTCTATTGCTGAATATGCAATCGAGTGCTCTTTAAATAAAGTATTCGGTTCTGAAGTACTAGATTATACAGTAGATGAAGGTGTTCAAATTCACGGTGGTTACGGATTTATGGCAGAGTACGAGATTGAAAGAATGTACCGCGATTCTCGTATTAACCGTATTTTCGAAGGAACGAACGAAATTAACCGCCTAATCGTACCAGGTACGTTCTTACGTAAAGCGATGAAAGGTGAATTACCACTTCTTCAAAAAGCACAAAAATTACAAGAAGAGTTAATGATGATGATGCCAGAAGAAGTAGGCGATGAGCCATTAGCACTTCAAAAATATTTAGTAAGTAACGCGAAGAAAATCGGCTTAATGGTAGCTGGATTAGCTGCTCAAAAATACGGTAAAGCATTAGATAAAGAGCAAGAAATTCTTGTGAATATCGCTGACATCGTAAGTAACCTATACGCAATGGAGTCAGCTGTTCTTCGTACAGAAAAAGCAATTAAAATGACTGGTCTTGAAAAGAATAAACAAAAAGTGTTATACACTGAAGTATTCTGCCAAGAAGCATTCAACGAAATTGAAGCAGATGCGAAAGAAACACTTATCGCAGTTGAAAATGGCGACATGCTGCGCATGATGTTATCATCATTACGTAAATTAACACGCCACACACCACTTAACGTAATTCCGAAGAAACGTGAAATCGCTGCGAAAATTTTAGAAGATGAGCGTTACACAGTTTAATACCTTTAAAGAACAGTAGTCGTTTATACGACTACTGTTCTTTTTTTTGAAAAAAATAAATTTTTAGTGACATAAAACTAATACCATTAGTATAATAAAACTAATAGTATTAGTTTTCGTGAAAAGGGAGATGGGAATATGAGAATGATGCATGAAAAAACGGTATATCAATTGTCATTTTTGCCAAGAGTGTTTCCTGTGAATTGTTACTTTGTGGAGGAAGAAGATGGTTTAACTTTAATTGATGCTGCTTTGCCATATAGCGCAAAAGGGATTTTACAGGCGGCTGAGAAAATAGGAAAACCAATTACTAAGATTGTATTAACACATGCGCATGATGATCACATCGGTGCATTAGACGCATTAAAGGAAGTACTTCCTGACGTTCCAGTCTATATTTCTAAGCGGGACGCAAAGCTGTTAGAAGGAGATACGACGTTACAAAAGGATGAACCAAATACGCCAATAAAAGGCGGTGTACCTAAAAAGATAAAAACGGTACCTGATGTTTTATTGGAAGATGGCGACCGAGTTGGATCGCTTCTTGCGATTATCACACCGGGACATACGCCAGGCTCCATGTCGTTTCTTGATGTAAGAAATAAAGCTCTGATTGTCGGGGATGCATTCCAAACAAGAGGAGGTATGGCTGTTTCGGGACAAATGAAATTTTGGTTTCCGTTTCCTGCGATGGCAACGTGGAGTAAAGAAGTCGCATTACAAAGTGCAGAGAAACTAAGCGAATATGAACCTTCCTTGCTTGCGGCAGGACATGGGAAAATGATAAACGATCCAGGGGCTTTCATAGAGCTTGCCATTAAAGAAGCGAAGCGGAATATAGAAAGTAGAAAAGAGGGTTAATTGATGTCACCGAGAATCGGACTTACATTACCGAAAATTGTAGAAACAGCAGCAGAAATTGCGGATGCAAATGGAATACAAGAAGTAACAATAGCTTCATTAGCGCAAAGGTTAGGGATACGTTCTCCCTCACTATATAATCATGTAAAAGGGTTACAAGATGTACGGAAAAATCTTGGTATTTACGGAATACAACAGCTGCATAACAAACTGGAAGAGGCAGTAGAGGATAAATGTATGGATGAAGCAATTCATGCATTAGGAGAAGCATACGTAGCGTTTGTCCGCAAACATCCTGGACTATATGAAGCAACCTTTTTACGAGATGAAGAAGTAAGAAAAGCAGGAGACGGAATTGTGAAGCTTTGTCTTCAGGTTTTACAACAATACGGCTTAGAAGGAGAGAATGCACTTCATGCGACACGTGGATTCAGAAGTATTTGTCATGGATTTGCGTCGATTGAACAGCAGGGCGGATTTGGTTTGCCGTTAGATTTAGATACGAGTTTACATGTATTATTGGAAACGTTTATTAAAGGATTACATGAATAAGAAGCGAGGCAAACAAAAACCTTAGAAGCATTTCTAAGGTTTTTTAGTGCATATGATTCCAAAAGAATGGTAGTCTTTTTCTCATTAAATGATATTATTTTGCAGGTTTGAAAAATGTGTATATGGCTAAGGAAAGGCAAACGAAAATAAATGCAATAGGATCTTGATAGGGACTAGGCTCAGAGCCCTTCTGGATTTCTGTAAGGAAGTTATGTGTTTTCATGTTTATTGCTCCTTTAACTAATAAGTTTTATATGATGCGAGGGTTATGGTGGATAGGAAGTATTTTTTGAAATTTCATATAATAATTATTGCATAGCAATTCTATTCCTAAAACTATAAAATATAAAGTTTTCATAATATGTAAAATTGCATATTATTCTTTTTGTAAAATTTGTTATATTATCTTTATATTTAAATTAAAGGATTTTATTGAGATAAATGAGAATAACTGGAGGGATACTGTGAGTAAAACAGTTTTAGAAGCGTATAGTGTGGAAAGAAAAATCGAGAATATAACATATAAAAATCTATTTGTAATGATAGCAATGATTATAGGGATTTCACTCCTAGGAGGATTATTTCTTGGTTTAGCCTTTGGGATTTATGGAGAAGAAGCATTAAGTACTAAATTAGAAGGATATTATTTACTCTTATTCGATGCAGCTGTTGTTGCTATCGTTTTATTAGCTTATAAACCGGTTCTTCATTTTATTAAATCTATTTGGGATATATCCGTTTTGAAGAGTGGCAAGACATATTTATATCTATTCATTGGTTTTATTTTCATTGCGTTATCACAATATTTAATGTTACATGTATTTAGTTTTGAAAGTGCAGCAGAACAAAAGAAACAATTAGGGAGTTTAGGGCTTCAAAATAGCATACAAAGTATTATATATGTGTTAAGTATTTCTATAATTACACCAGTTAAAGAAGAAATTCTATTTCGAGGTATTTTATATCGATTTTTAGAAAAGAAATATAATTTTTTAGTTAGTATCATTATTTCTTCCTTCATTTTTGGAATTCTTCATGGAGGTCTTCTCATTACGGCAACGATTATGGGAATGGTATTTGCAATGTTATACAAAAAGACGCAATCTATTATACCTAGTATTATTTTACACATTGTATGGAACTTACTTGTGAGTTTAAGTATGATCGTATCTCTATAAAAATGAATACATAACCAGTATAAAAGATGAATGGCTTAGCTATTCATCTTTTATTTTGTATGCACGTGAAAAAGTTAATTCATGTATACAATCAAAAAATAGCTAAATACTAACAGTGAATGGATAAAGAAAGGTAGGAGTATTCTATGCAAAACTTAACAGAGCTTGAAGTAGAAAACTTACGTCATTTAATTGGTGGACACGCAACAATTATTAACAAGTTGGAGCAGTATGCACAGACGTGTACAGATCCACAACTGAAACAAATGCTACAAAAGGATGCGCAAGATGCACGAAATACGAAACAGCAATTAATGACTTTCCTAGGATAGGAGGAAACGGAAAATGAATGAAAAAGATATGGTAAATGATTATTTAGCAGGATTAAATGCAAGTTTAACAAGTTATGCAAATTATATTGCTCAGTCTGATAATGAACAGTTACACCAAACGTTAATCCAAATTCGTAATCAAGATGAAATGCGCCAACGTAATATGTATGAGTACGCAAAGCAAAAGAGTTATTACAAACCGGCAGCACCTGCAAATCCGATGATTGTACAACAATTAAAAAGCCAATTAAGTGCGGAATAACAGGAAAAAGAAAACGAGCGAATTTATTCGCTCGTTTTCTTTTTGTATATGTCAATAAATACATAATAAATATTTTTCCAGTTGTAACAAATATGACGAAAATGGAATATAACAATTCACAAAAAGGACAAAAACTTTGTTCAATATTTCACAAAGTATCCATGGTTTCTATCGTGGAAATCTCTATAATTAGGGGTGTAAAGAGCAAAAGAAATAGATTATATGATCAATTAGGAGAGATTGCTATGAAAAGACATACAAGAAAAATTGCAATTATCGGTACTGGATTAGTTGGATCAAGTTGTGCATATTCCATTGTCAATCAAGGCATTTGCGAAGAGCTATTATTAATTGATATAAATCATGAACGTGCAGTTGGGGAAGCAATGGATTTATCACACTGCATTAACTTTACAAATACAAGAACAAAAGTATATGCAGGAAGTTATGAAGACTGCAAAGATATGGACATTGTTATTATTACAGCAGGACCAGCGCCAAAACCAGGGCAAAGTCGCTTAGATACTTTAGGAGCAAGCGCAAAGATTATGGAAAGTGTTGTTGGCGGCGTAATGGAAAGTGGATTTGATGGTATTTTCTTACTTGCATCGAACCCAGTTGATATTATTACATATCAAGTGTGGAAATTATCTGGATTACCTAGAAATCGTGTAATCGGTACTGGTACATCACTAGATTCTTCTCGCTTAAGAACAATTTTATCTGAAATGTTACATGTAGATCCTCGTAGTATTCACGGGTATTCATTAGGGGAACATGGTGATTCTCAAATGGTTGCTTGGTCACACGTAACTGTTGGTGGAAAACCAATTCTGCAAATCTTAGAAGAACAAAAAGAACGATTTGGTGAAATAGATTTAGATGAAATCGTTGAGAAAACTGCAAAAGCCGGATGGGAAATTTATAAACGTAAAGGAACTACTTATTACGGAATCGGAAATTCTCTAGCATATATTGCAAACTCAATCTTTAACGATGATCATCGTGTCATTGCTGTATCAGCTATTTTAGATGGTGAGTACGGTGAATATGATATTTGTACAGGAGTACCAGCTATTATTACTAGAGACGGTATAAGAGAAATTGTAGAGCTAAATTTAACAGAAGATGAAGAATCTCGATTCGCAAAATCAAACGATATTTTACGTGATTATATGAAAACAATTGGTTACTAACTTATAGGAGAAGGTGAAACAAATGAAGGAATATATAATGTCTCGTGTATTTAAAGCATCAGCTGGAATTGCACAAGGTATTTTCGTATCCCTCGGAATTGGTTTACTAATCGAAAATATAGGAAGAATTGTTGATATTCCGTTGCTTATTACAATTGGAGTTGTTGCAAAATCACTTATGGCACCAGCCATTGGTGCTGGAATTGCCTTTATGCTCGGTGCAAACGGTCTTGTAATCTTCTCGGCTATGGTAGCTGGAGCGATTGGTGCCGGATCTATTTCAATTACTGAAGCAGGTCTAATTATTAAAACAGGTGAGCCAATCGGTGCATTATTAACAGCAACTTTAGCTGTATATATTGGTAAACGTTTAAGTGGAAAAACAGCGTTAGATATGATGCTCGTTCCATTTGCGGCCATATTAGGTTCTGGTTTAGTTGGTATTTGGTTATCTCATAATATTACTCCTGTTTTAAATACAGTTGGAGCATTTATTAAAGATAGTTCAGCTGGTAGCCCGTTCATCGCTTCTATTGTCATTGCAGTCGTTTGGGGACTATTACTTATCTCTCCAGCTTCATCAGCTGCGTTAGCGATTGCACTTAGCTTAGACGGTGTTGCAGGTGGTGCTGCTCTTGCAGGTTGCGTTGCTCAGTTTATCGGATTCTCTGTCATCTCTGCGAAAGAAAACAATTTAGGCGGTATATTAGCTCAAGCTCTTTGTACTCCGAAAGTACAGTTGCCGAATATTACTAAAAACCCAATGATTCTCGTCCCAACTGTCGTCGCCAGTGCTATAGTTGGTCCAGTATCAGCATTAATTTTCCAACTGGAAGCAGGAAAAGAAATTGCAGGCCTTGGATTAAGTTCTCTTATCGCACCAATTAATTTAATTTCTAGCGAAGGATGGGAAGTTGTCCCAGCGATGGTAATCACTTATATCATCATTCCAGTAGCTGTTTCTTATATACTTTACATTGCTCTTAAAAAAGCAGGTCGTATTCACTCTGGTGATATGACTGTACCGCAATCTTAAATTGAAAATCTCCTTAATAATAGATAAAAGCAGACTGTAGAAGCCACAGTCTGCTTTTTGTTATGGTTACATTTTATGATTTTGTTTTACTGGAACACGTACAGTTTCTTTTGCTAATAACAGCTGAACGCCGAAGTAAAGTATGCTTGCAAGCGTCATTCCAGAAATGGCGTCTACAAATGCGTGTTGCTTCGTAAATAGCGTTGATAAAATAATAAGCGTACCGAAGAAGGTAAGAATGTAATATTCAAAAGCATGTTGTTCTCTACGTTTAAAGGCAGCTAGCATAATGACAAATGTAGTAAGAACATGAATGCTAGGGAAACAGTTGACCGGTTGATCGATACTATAAATATAGCGGACTAGTTCGGAAAATACGTCTGATCCAACGACTGTTGGACGTGGTACAGTTGTCTGCCAAAAATAATAAATAGAAAAACAAGCAAGTTTTCCAAGAATGACACTACTTAAAGTGACATAATATTGCTTTCGATCTGCAAAGCAGTAATAAATAAGTGCGCCGTATAAGTAAGGAAACCAAAGTAAATAAGGAATAATAAATGCTTTCACAAATGGAATCCAATCATCTACTACAGTTGTGACATCTACTGCGTGAACAGCCGATTTATTTAATACATCGTAAAGGGGACTTACGAGTACGAGTAGAAGTATATAACTTAACGGAAGAAAAGATGAAAGTTTAAATTTCTTCATAATAATCTCCTATGTTTAGTAATGTAAGTAAATTCAATTGATTATAATATAGAAACGTAATTTGGGCTATCGATTTTGCTTACATTTTCTTGAATTCACCTTACGTTTTTGTCACTTGACTGAAAAGAAGGGGAGGGTGCTAAATGAAGCGTTTATCGTATTTCTTAGTTTTTATATTGATATGCCTAGCGAGTGCTGGGTGTGCAATGGATAAAGAAGGAGAGAAATTAGAATATAACGGAAGAGCACTCGTAATTGGAGTTGTTGGAGAAAAACCGAAAGATACGTTTAGGAATATAAAGTTTGAGGAAATGAAGTTAGAGGAACTGGAAAAGAAATCTAAGGAAGTGGATGGTTTTCTAATAATGAAAGCTCACTTTCAAGAAGCCTCAACAGATCAGTATAAAAATGTATTTTCATCGCTAAAGAAACCAGTGTTTTTTATCGGTTTACAAGATAAATCATATTCGATTTTTATTACAAAAGGGATAGAGTATAACAGTGCCCGAAAAGATGTAAATGCTATGTATACGCAAGGGTTTGCAAATATCGGAAGTGGTGAAGGACAACAATGGGCAGTTGGTTTATCGAATGGTGGAAATACAGAAGAAAGTATTCATAATATGTATGTCGTAGTATTTCAAACAATTGCAGATTATTTGAATAGATGATGAAGGGGCCTGTAAACGAGGCTTCTTATTTTTTTATGTAGAAGCTAGTTTAAGTATGGGGAATGCAGAAGTTGCTGCTAAAATAGATAAAAATGGTTTTGAACTTGGGGAGGAGACCTCTTTAGCAAAATATGAAGCGGGTATAGATAGCATGATTTACATCTTGATGGTTCAGCCTCACTTGGACAAGCCGGGAGTTTACTAAAGATAAGTTCAAGTGGATTTAAAGTGAATTTCCCTCGGGAACTTGGAGCTAGTCCTGTGGGTACAGTTGTTGAAGTAGAGATAAAGTAAAAGGAGTATCTTTTATGACTTTAGAAAGTTTGAAAAAATTTTTAAAAATTCTTTTTGTTATTTGTTTTTTTTGTACTATTATTTTTACAATGTTTGATGCTACATATAATTTAAAAGAAAAAATAATCTTTTCAT